>JAJRYB010000126.1 GCA_024275995.1 Planctomycetota bacterium
CTGGAATATCTCAATGGTGTTATCGTAGCTCTTGGACATCTTCTGCCCGTCGATCCCCGGAACTACGGCGACCTCCGGAACGATGTACGCCTCCGGCAGCACCAGGACGTCCTTGCCGCAGACGCGGTTGAGTTTTCCCGCGATGTCGCGCGTCATCTCGATGTGCTGCTTCTGGTCCTGCCCGACGGGCACCACCTCGGCGTCGTAGATTACGATATCGGACGCCTGGAGAACCGGGTAATCCAGAAGTCCCATGTTCGCCGGAAGCCCGCGGGCGACCTTGTCCTTGTAACTGGTGCCTTTGAGCATCAGGCTCACCGGGCAGACCGTGTTGAGGATCCAGCATAGCTCCGTTACCTGCGGGACGTCCGATTGCAGGAAAAATACGCTGCGGTCGGGATCGATCCCCAGGGACAGGTACGCCATCGCAACGTGCAGCGTTTCATCCTCGATCCGTGCGGCGTCGCTGATGCTCGTCAGCGCGTGGTAATTGGCGATGAAATAGTAGCACTCGTTACCGTCCTCCTGGAGCTTGACGTACTGGCGGATAGCGCCGAAATAGTTTCCAATGTGCAGCCTGCCCGAAGGTTGTGTGCCCGATAGTGCTCTCATGAGTCTCCTCGTTCGAGATGCTAAAGACAAATCCCGGGTCAGTCAAGTGGCGCAGCGCCGCAGGCCGGAGGCAATAGGCTCTTTCTTTGACGTGTGCGAATATATATACTCTGACGCACGTTGATTTTTGACACTTTGCGCAGAGGGGCGAAATTTCGATGAAAAAACGAAATAGCATGCCGTGTTTCCGGCTCATTGCCGTGATCGCAACAGCTGCGGTTTCGGTCGTGGCGCATGCCGGTGGAATCGAATCCGTCACCAGGCCCAGCCGGGACGTCACCATGTCCTTCACTCGGCCTGGGCAGATTGGAAAAGTCCTGGTCAGGCAGGGCGATACGGTTCGCGTCGGAGACGTGCTGGTGCATCTGGACGATACAGCCGAGCGTGCGCAACTGGCGCAATCCGAAGCCCAGGCACAGGACACTACGCGCATCCGGGCGGCAAAGGCTCGGCTCGATCAGAAGAAGGTTCTCCTGAAGCGCAAGCGGCAGATCGCCGATCGTGGCGGCGTGACGAAGCTCGAGATGGAAGAAGCGGCGCTGGACGTGACGATTGCCGAATTGTCTCTGGAACTGGCGAAATTCCAGCATGCCCAGGACATACTCAAATACGAAGAGTCGAAGTTCCAGGTAGAGCGGATGAAATTGAAAAGTCCGATTCCGGGCAAGGTGGAAAACGTGTTCGTCGAAACGGGCGAGTCCGTCAACGCGCAGGCGCAGGTCGTTCGCGTGGTAAACGTCGATCCGATGTGGATAGACGTTCCGGTTCCGATCATCCAGGCGCGCAGGCTCACTGCCGGCGCGCCAGGGCGGGTGCGTTTCGGGGCCGGCGCTTCCGATACGGCGGTGGGTAAGATTATTCACGTCGCAGCCGTCGCGGACGCCGCCAGCGATACGCTGAACGTCCGGGTCGAGGTGGCAAACCCTTCCAACCGACCGGCGGGGCAGCGGGTGTTCGTCGAGTTTCCCGTGCGAACGTCGGGAAAAGACAATAACGCTCCGACCGACGGGGCAGAACAGGAGTAACACATGGCAAAAGATACGGCGGATACCGGCGGCAAGCCGGTGGAACAGCAGGCGCGGGAGCAGACCGGACAGCAGGTCCGTCTGAGGGTTGACGAGCGGGACATGCGGGCCGCGTACGCCAACGCGTTCCGGACGAACGGATCGGCCGAGGAGGTAGTGCTGGACTTCGGCCTGAACCAGGTGAACGTCGCCGCCGACCAGCAGGACCAGTCGGAGATCGTCTTCAGGGTGACCGAGAGAATTATCATGAATTACTATTCAGCCAAGCGGTTGGCAATTACGCTCAGCCAACTTATCCGCCGTCACGAAGAACAGTTCGGCGAGTTGGAACTGGACGTCACCAAACGCCGCAAGGGCGATTCGTGATTCCCGTAGTGGAAAACCGGAAATGACGCGCGAGGCCCTATCGAACGGACAGACGCCCGCCCCGGAGAACGCTCCAGGCCCGGCGGAATTGATCGATCGCCTGAACCGGTTCCAGGGCGCGCCGCATGAGTTCCTCGTCAACCTGCTGGCCGTGCAATGCCACCTTTCCGGTGCGCAGGGCGGTGCGATTCTCCGTCCCGCTCAATCCGGGCGTTTCGAAGTGATGGCCGTCTTCCCACCGCTGCCTGATCAGTCCACCGCACCTGTCTGGCTTGCCCAGGCGGTAGCGCAGGCAGGCGAAGTCCTGGCCAGCGGAACGACGGTGACCCGCGAGCTGCGCGACGCGGACGAACTCTACGGCCAACCCGCGCAGCGAAACCTGGTGATGATCCCGCTTCGCAGCGAGAAGGGCGTTCGCGGAATAGCATCCTTCACCGTCGAGGCGCGAGGTCCTGCGCTGGAGGCGTCCCGGGAACGCCTGGAGATAACCGTAAGCCTGCTGAGCCTCTACGAAATGCGCCTTTCGCTACAACGGCGCGGGGCGGACCTTCGCCGTCTGCGAATGGCGATGGAGGTCTTCGCCGCCTTCAACGAGCAGGACCGTTTCACCGGTTCCGCGATGGCGCTGTGTAACGAAATCGCCTCCCGATGGCAGTGCGAGCGGGTCTCGCTGGGGTTCCTCCAGGGTCGATACGTCAAGGTCAAGGCGCTCAATCATACGGAAAAGTTCTCTCGCAAGATGCAGCTGGTCCAGGACATCGAGGCGTCCATGGAAGAATGCCTCGACCAGGATATCGAGATCGTTCACCCGTCTCAGCCGGAGGCGACGTATGTCAGCCGGTCCGCGGCGGACCTCTCCAAACGCCACGGTCCGACGTGGATGCTGTCCATGCCGTTGCGAAAAGCCGGCGAACCCCTAGCCGTGATCACCGTCGAACGCTCGGCGGATCGTCCAATGAACCTCGAAGAAATCGAGGCGCTGCGCCTGACGGGCGATTTGTGCACTGCGAGGCTTCTGGGCCTGCACGAAACTGACCGGTGGATCGGCGCTCGCGCCGCGGCTGGGTCGAGAAAGGCGATCTCCTCGCTGCTGGGCGCGAAACACACCTGGCTGAAGGTTATCGCTATTCTCGTGCTCGCGTTTGCGGGATTCCTTCTCTTTGCCAGGGGAGACTACAACGCCGAGGCGCCGTTCGTTCTGGAAGCGGCGCAACGGCAGGTTGTCCCGTCTCCGTTCGACGGGTACATCAAGCACGTTTACGTCGATCGGGGTGACAAAGTCGTCGGTTCCAGCGGCCGGCCGTCATGGCTGATTCGCCGCGGCGACGTTCCGGACATCAAGGCGCTGGCGGACGACCTGCTCGCCAGCGCCGATGCGGATACAGCTTCGCCGCGTGGGCACGTGTATTCGCTGCTGAGCGAAGAGACGAAAAACGCTCTCTCGCGTGTAGCGTCCGGCGCTGAAGACCATACCGCGAAGGACGCCGTAATCGATGGGATCAACGGCCTGCTGGGTAGTGAACGCCTCTACGATTCCATTGCCTGGAAGAACCTTTCGCCGACGAAGCGACAGATGGACCTGTTGAAATGGCGCGATCAAGGCGTGCTGGACGCCGCTCGCCTGGTGGAATTGAACCGCTCGCTTCTGGTGGGCGCGTTCGAGCGGACCATCCTGCCGCCCCCGACGGTTCTTGCGGACCTGGACGTATCCGAGATGCGTCTGAAGCTCAGTTCCGCACGAGTCGAGAGGGCAGGGCACCTTAAGCGCGCAAGCGCCGCGATGCGGGACGGGAAGACCGTCGAGGCGCAGATCGCCCGCGCCGACGCCGAGAGGACCGCCGCGCAGATCCGCCTGCTGGAATATTACGTCCGCAAGGCGATTATCGTGGCGCCGACGAGCGGAATCGTGCTGATCGGTGAACTCGAGCGCAAGATCGGATCGCCGGTCAAGACGGGCGACGTGCTGTTTGAAGTGGCGCCGCTCGAGTCGCTGCGCGCGGAACTGGCGGTCCCGGAAGATCGTATCGGCGAGGTGCAATTGGACCAGGGCGGCGCCCTTGCCGTCGAAAGCTACCCGGGTGAGCACGTCGCATTCGTGGTCGAGCGCATCAGCCCCATCGCCGAGGTGGTTGATCGGGAGAACGCCTTCAAGGTGCGCGTCCGCCTGAAAGATCGACGCGACTGGATGCGGCCGGGTATGGCGGGACTGGCGAAAATACACATCGGCCGACGTCGTTACGCGTGGATATGGACGCGCAGAGTAGTGAACTGGATTCGGATGAAACTCTGGTGGTGACGAATCGATCCAGGGGTCCGGTAACTATTTGCAAAACGTCTGCGTTGGTAAAAACATCCGCTTACGGTCGCAGCTGGTTTGTGTGGTTTGAAGGCCGATGTTTTGACGGGAGCCTGATAATTATTAAAAAAATGCCTGTTGGTAGTCGCAGGCTGATCTGATGAAGCCTCGCCGATGTTTTGACGGGAGCCTGATAATTATTAAAAAAATGCCTGTTGGTAGTCGCAGGCTGATCTGATGAAGCCTCGCCGATATTTTGACGGGAGCCTGATAATTATTTGAAAAATGCCTGTAGATCGTCCCACATTCAGCGAGTCGTGGTATCGCGTAGCTCAGCTGCGCCCGCGCCTGCGATCCACCATACAGGTGCATCGGCAGCATTTTCGAGGGCAGTTGTGGCAGGTATTGCAGGACCCATCGAGCAACCAGTTCTTCCGCCTGAACGAATCGGCGTATCACTTCGTAGCCATGCTGGACGGAGTGCGGACGATCGAGCAGGCCTGGCACGCATGTGCCGAGCAGCTCGGTGACGACGCGCCCACGCAGGGCGAGGCGATCCAGCTTCTCGGACAGCTCTACACGTCCAATCTGCTTCAGGGGGAGCTTCCTCCGGACGCCGAGGGCCTGCTGCGTCGATTCCGCAAGCGCCGTTCGCGCGAGATCAAGGGGTACCTCGGGAACCTGCTGTTCATCCGTATTCCCCTCTACGATCCGGACCGGTTCCTCAATCGCTGGGTAAGCGTGCTGGGCTGGGTGTTCAGCCGCCCCGGGGCGATCCTCTGGGCGCTGGTAGTCTGCTCGGGAATCTACGTCGTGCTCGGTAACTTTGACGCGCTGCTCAAACAGGGCGGGGGTATTCTCAGCCCGTCGAACTGGCCGCTGCTGTACGTGAGCCTTGTGTTGGTCAAGGTCTTCCACGAGTTCGGCCATGCCTTCGCGTGTAAGCGCCTGGGGCGAGTGAACGGCAGCGGTGGCGAAGTGCACACGATGGGCGTGATGCTGCTGATTTTCACGCCGCTGCCATACGTGGACGCCTCCAGCGCGTGGGCGTTTCGCAGCAAGTGGCAGAGGGCGATTGTGGGCGCTGCGGGCATGTACGTAGAACTCGCCATCGCCGCCATCGCAGCGATCGTGTGGGCGCACACGATCTCAGGTACCACCGTCCACGCCATCGCGTATAACATAATGTTCATCGCCTCCATCTCGTCGCTGCTGTTCAACGGTAATCCTCTCCTTCGATACGACGCATATTACATTCTCTCCGACCTCGCGGAGATTCCCAACCTCGCCCAGCGCAGCAGGAGCTACCTGTACTACCTCGTGAAGCGCTACGCCTGGTCCGTGCGAAATCCCCACAACCCGGCGCACAGCGGCGGCGAACGGGTGTGGTTCGTGTTCTACGGCATAGCTTCGACGATCTATCGCGCGCTGATCTTCGCGGTGATCCTTATGTTCCTCGCCAACCGCCTGCCCAAACCGCTGGCGATACTGGCGGTGGGGATTGGAATCGTCGGCGCATTCACCTGGCTGTGCGTGCCGCTGGTGAAATTCGTGCACTACCTTGCCGGCAGCACGGAGCTTGCGCGCGTCAGGGGACGGGCGGTGGTTACCGTGCTGGCGTTCGTGGCGATTCTCGTCATGTGCCTGGGAATTATCAGCATGCCGGATCGCCACACGGTGGACGGCGTTACCGATCCTGTCGGAATGTCCGTCGTTTACGCGCGGGTGGACGGGTTCGTCGTTGGTTACCAGCCGTCCGATCGCCCGGTCAGTCCCGAAGGCGATCCGCTTGTCCGATGCGTGAACCCGGAACTGACGGCGAGAATAGAACGGCTTCGCGCGGAGAAACGAAAACTCCTCGCGCAAAGTCGTCTCGCCCTTAGCGAGCACGAAGTCGCCGTCAAGCAGGTGCGTGCGGTGCAGCTGGCGGACCTGGAAGAAAAAATTCGTCGCGCCGAGGCGGATCGCGATTCACTCGTGGTGCGGGCGCCGAAGGCTGGAAGGTGGGTAGCGCCGGGAATCGATCGTATATCCAACCGGTACGTGCGCCGCGGCGACGTGCTGGGATACGTCGCCGAGGCGGAAAAGATGATCATTCGCGCCCCGGCCGGTCAGCGGATCGCCGCAATGCTTATCGCCGAAGCCCGTCAGGAGGTTGACGTGCGCCTGTGGGGGCTGCCCGATTCGCAGTTCCGCGGGACCATCAGGACAATCCAGCCGGTGGCGCAGGTCGATCTGCCGTCCGCGGCGCTGGGCTTTTCCGCGGGCGGTCCCGTTCAGACGGCCGGGGACGATCCGAAGGGCGCAACGGCGGAGAAAGGTTTCTTTGAGATCATCGTCACGCCGCAGGATAATCCCGGTGTGAAGCTGCGTGCCCGTCAGCGGGTTATCGTTCGGTTCACGCTACCGTCCCGCCCGCTGGCCGCTCAGTGGTGGCGCTCGCTCCGGCTGCTGTTCCGGCAGAGGTTCGGCGTCTGATGAGCGTAGCGGCGAGCACAACGTGGCGAATGCTCAGTGCACGCCTGCCGGCGAAACAACTTCCCAGCGGTCTGGATTCCGCGTGGGACGCTGCGGGCGGGTATGCCAGGCGCCTGTTCGTCCGGCCCGGTAAGTTCCTCGCGCGGGCGAAAAAGGTGCTGGCGCTCCGGAAACGCTTCGAGGATCTCTCCGACGCGCGCCTGCGCGAAGAGGCGACGGAGTTTCGCAGCCGCTTTCGAAGGGGACGTGAGACGCCCTCCGACGTCGAGGCCTCTTACGCCCTTGTCCGCGAAGTCGCCTGGCGCCAGATGGGCGAGAGACCCTTCCTCGTGCAGGTCGCCGGCGCTCTTGCGATGGATCACGGCTGCATCGCCGAGATGGCGACCGGCGAGGGCAAGACCCTCACCGCGACGATGCCCGCGACGATCGCGGGCTGGCGAGGCAGGGGCTGCCACGTTATCACGGTCAACGATTACCTCGCCAAGCGCGACGCCGAGTGGATGGGCAAGGTGTATCATTTCTGCGGTCTGCGATCGGCCTACATCGGGCAGGAAATGGACCCCTCCGCTCGCCGCGACGCATACCAGGCGGACGTTACCTACTGCACGAACAAAGAGGTGACGGCGGATTACCTGCGGGACCGGCTTTCGCTGGGGAGGCTGCGATCCCTGCCGGAGGCGCTGCTGGAGAAGATCGTCGACGGCGCCGGGCGGGGAACAGATCGACTGGTGCAACGGGGATTGAACTGCGCCATCGTCGACGAGGCGGATTCCGTGCTTATCGACGAGGCGGTCACGCCGCTGATCATCTCCGGCGAGGCGCCGAATCCGGAGCAGGTCCGATCGTTCGCCCAGGCGGCTGAGCTTGCGGGAAGGCTTACCGAGAATACGCACTTCCGGGCGAACCATCGCTACCGGGAGATCGACCTTACGGATGCGGGCAAGCGGAGGATAGCCGAGCTGGCCGAGACGCTCGGCGGCGTGTGGTCCGCTCCGCGCAGGAGAGAAGAGCTTATCGTCCAGGCGCTGACCGCGAGGTGGTTTTACCTGCGCGAAAAACAGTACGTGATCCAGGACGGGAAGGTAGTGATCGTGGACGAATTCACCGGCAGGCTGATGCCCGACAGGGAGTGGCGCGACGGGCTTCACCAGGCCGTCGAGGCGAAGGAGGGCCTCGAGGTTAATCCGCCGAAGGACACCTGCGCTCGGATAAGCTTTCAGCGGTTCTTCCGGGCGTATCGTAAACTTGCCGGCATGACGGGTACCGCCAACGAGGCGAGGCGGGAGTTCTGGCAGATATATCACCTTCCGGTTGTGGTGATTCCGACGAACCGGCCCTGCGCCAGGGACAAGGGGCGGGATCGCGTTTTTGCGAGCGCCGAAGCGAAGTTTCTCGCCGTCGTCGACGAGACGCGCCGCCTGCACGAACAGGGGCGGGCCGTGCTGATCGGAACGCGCAGCGTTCGCGCGAGCGAAAAGCTCAGCTCCCTTCTTTCGGACGAGCGTCTGGAGCACCAGGTGCTCAACGCCGTGCGGCACGCCGAAGAGGCCCGGATCGTCGCCGAGGCGGGACAGCCCGGAAAGATTACGGTGGCGACGAACATGGCCGGTCGCGGAACGAACATCCGCCTCGGCCGTGGTGTCGCGGAGGTGGGCGGTCTTTGCGTGATAGCTACCGAACGGCACGAGGCCGGGCGGATAGACAGGCAGTTGTTCGGCAGGTGCGCCCGACAGGGTCAACCGGGCCGCGCCCTGGCGATGGTGAGCCTGGAGGACGAACTTCTCCAGCGACACGCGCCGCATGTTTCTGCTGCATTGCGGCGGCGATTCGGCAATAGCGATCGCGAGGTGTCCTCACCATTGACGCGTCGCATATTCAATCTTGCCCAGCGCCGCGCCGAGAGACTTGCGCTCCGACAGCGAAAATCGGTGCTCCGCTCGGACGATTGGCTGGACGAGTACCTGGGCTTTGCCGGAAGCGAACGATAGGCTCTTAATCCATGAATTTCCTGTGCCACAGTTCCAGGCACAGCGCCCCCCACAGCGACCTGCTGAACGGACGCGCAGAACCGATCGTCTTGTCGATTACTTTCGGATCGAACAGGCCGCGCTCACGGGCATGCTTTGAGGTCAGCACGTCCGCGACGAAATCCCTCAGGCCGTCGGACGCCCACCGGCTGAACGGGACGGGAAAGCCCATCTTGTCCGTGCGGGCGAGGATCTCTTGCGGAGCTATTCCATCCACCGCGCGGCGCAGCAGGTGTTTGAGGCGTCCATCGCGGAACTTTACGACGGGCGGTACTGCCGCCATAAGCTCCACCAGGCGGTGGTCAAGCAGTGGAACGCGGGATTCCAGCCCCCACGCCATGGAAGTGCGGTCCTCCACGTGCAACAGTGACTGGAGATGCGTCTTTACGTCGAACGCGAAGATGCGGTTGATCATCGCTTTCGCGCCGTGTGCGTCGAAGATAGCCTCGAACTCGCCGAACGTTTTCTCCCTATCGCGGGGCGCGTCCGTCGTGAGCAGCTCGCGGCAATCGGAGAAGCGGTCCATCAGCGAGAAATAGCGTCGCGCCGGTTTCTCGAACAGGCCTTCGCGCCAGAACGACTTTACCATCGGCCCGTACTTCGCCAGCGCCGGCAGGCTGGGGATGATGGTCTCCAGCGTCGCGACGTATTTCGCCGCCTGCGCGGTATTTTCGATGGCGCCTTTTATGCACTCCTCCAGGTACGCCAGCAGGTAGCGGACGTATCCGATGAACAGCTCGTCGCCGCCCTGTCCGCCGAGGACTACCTTTACGTGCCCGGCGGCCAGTTTCGACACGAAGAACTGCGGGAACACACCTGGCCCGGCGGCCGGGGTGTCCATGTGCCAGATTATCTTTTCGATGGAGTTCGTGAAGTCATCGCAGGTGAGATACGTTTCAAAGTTTTCCGTGTTCGCTTGGCGCGCGGCGATACGTGCGAACGGCGTTTCGTCGAAAAGCTCCCCCTCGTCGAAAGCGCCCGTAAATGTTTTAAGCGTCGCATCGCCCATAAGTTGCCGTGCGAGCGAGACGATCGCAGCCGAGTCCAACCCGCCGGAGAGGTGCGCCCCCAGCGGAACGTCGGACCGCAGCCGCAGGCGAACCGCGTCGGATAGCAGCCCGCCAAGTCGCCCGACGAACCAATCCTCGTCGTGGGCGGCGTCGAGGTCGAACGAGATGTCCCAGAATCGTCGAATCCGCGGCGCATCACCGGGGCGGATCAGCATATTGCAACCGGGCTCCAGCTTGCTCACGGACTTGAACAACGTGCGGTCCGACAGCGTGAACTGGAACGTGAGGTATTGACGCATGGCGTTCTCGTCGACCATCGCGTCGGCGGTTTTCGCAGCCAGGAGCGCCTTGATCTCCGAAGCGAACGAAAACGTCCGTCCGTCCCACGCATAGTAGAAGGGTTTGATCCCCAGGCGGTCGCGCGAGCAGAAAAGCAGTTTCTCCCGCGCGTCCCAGACGGCAAACGCCCACATGCCGTTGAATCGCTCGACACAATCGGGCCCCCATTGCTCGTATGCGTGGACGATAACCTCGGTATCGCTCCGGGTGCGGAAGACGTGCCCGCGGCTGCGCAGCTCGTCCGCAAGCTCGCCGTAGTTGTATATGCACCCGTTGAAGACTATCCAGACGCTCTCATCTTCGTTGGCGAGTGGCTGGTGTCCCCCTTCCGGGTCGATTACCGCCAGGCGTCGATGCCCCAGGCCCAGCACGCCGTCGAGCGCGACGAAAGTACCCTCGTCGTCCGGCCCGCGATGCGAGATCACCTCCAGCATCGACGCCAGAGTTTCCGGCAGGCGACGTCGATCGTTCGGAGTTTTTGGATTAAGTACTCCCGCGATTCCGCACATGCAGCGTTACCTTCCCTGAGTGTCTTCGAGGGAAGGTAACGTTTGTCCGTTCCGGATGCAGCAGTATTTTCGTCTGCCTCGTAGCGGAAACGCTTATTTCAGCGTATCGCCGGTGGACTTTTTCAGGGCTGCATCTTTTTGCGCGTCGGTGAGTTTTTCCCATGCCATCGGGCAGCTGCCGCAGCAGAAGCCGACCTTTTGCCCGTTATACGAGCGTACAAGCGCCGCCGGAACCTTCTCGGGATCGATCTTGCCTCCCATGATAGGGCAGCGGGTGTTTACGGGGCCTTTCTTCGGCGCAGCCTTGCGCAGTTCCATCGCCTTATGTGAAGTCGCCACCAGCTTGCGCGCCTCGGCGATCGCTTGCGAGGCGGCCTTCTTGTCGCCGGCTTTAAGAGCCCTGGATGCTTCGTCCAGGCGAATCAACGTTTTGACCAGGTAGCCACTGATTTTCGCCGGTTTGCTCGCGGCGCACGTTGCACAGGGTTTCCCGGCTGCGCATACGGCGCACTTGGACTTTGCCATCTTGGCGGAGGCGCCAGTCATAGGGTGCTTTGCATGGGATGCGGTGTTTGGGCCGCTACAGGAACTGCCGATACAGCGGCCGGTACGTGGCGCGTCTTCGCCTGCCAGAGATGTCAACCCAGCCGCGGCGATCGCTACCACCGCCACTGCTCCCAGAACCAGTATTCGCGTGTGTGTCATCCTTTTTGTTCCTTTCGTAGGGATTCTTCGCCCGACCTCTAATGGTCGGAACATCGTATAAACGGAGCAGGCGTCGCATCGGTTCCCGAAAATTTATTGATGTTCGTATTGTGAATGTAATCTCCGGTGCCCGCCGACGTGGAAAACAGCGTGAAATATCCGGGTTAGCCCTTGGCGATGGCGAGAATGTGATCGACGATTTTGAAGAGTTCCTCGTGAGGGACCTCTCCGACGATGCAATAGGTCAGACCGTTCAGGCGAAAAGCGGCGATTCTGCAGGTTTTATACTTGCACCACCACAGGTCCCGCCCGTTTCGCCTACCCTTGTGTTTCAGGTCCATATCGTCAGGGGAATCCGGCGTTACCACGACGGAAACGATCTTTCCGCTTTGCGTCTGGAGAACGTAACATCCGACGTTTCGTCCGCAGAACTTCTCCATGTCGCAGGCGACGAGCAGGTGCACCTCGTTGCAGCAGTCGGGAATGACGATATCGGAGCCGAGTTTTTTCCTCAACCAGGCGCTGGCCTTGTTCATGTCCTTGCACTTGCAGGCGCATGCGTGGTCCGTCCGGTCGATCCCCTTGTGGCGCAGGTGGATTTTAGCCAGTTCGGACCGCGCCGCCATCGCCGGTTCAGGTCCACCGGTGTTGAACAGGGGGATAATACCGGCAGCTATCAGCACCGCCGCCGCTGCGGCGAGCGGAACGAATATCCGCATCGTCCTGTATACCCGACGACGCCGGCCCGATGCCTTGCCCCGCTCGGCGCGAATTGCGGACAGGACGCGGTTTTTCAGGTTGTCACCGGCAGTGACGGAAGCAAAACTCGAGCGCAGACGCCTGCGGACCGCACGCATCCGGGAAAGATACCGACGGTCCCGCTCGTCCATTTCTTCCGGCTCGGATGCCGAACCCTGAAGAATATCCTCGATCTGTTCGTCGGTAAGGCGTTTCATTGTTCGCGTTCCATGAAGCCCAGGTTCTTCGCGTGGGCCATAAGCCTGTCTCTAAGTCTTGCGCGTGCCCGACTGGTGCGACTTTTTACGGTTCCGACGGCAACACTGGTTATCCCGGCGACTTCTTCCTGACTGAGGCCCTCGACGTCCGTCAGGAACAGTGAAAGGCGCTGGTCGTCCGGAAGTTCCTTCATTGCCGAGATGACCTGTTCGTCGGAAAAATTCTCAATAATGTCCTCGGCGTTGGACCATACGGTCTGCTCGGGTTTTTCCGGTTCGGCGAGAAGCTGCTCGTCCGCCGGAACGCTCGGTCCCGTTACTTTTCGGTGGCGGAGCTGATCGATCCACGTATTGTGCAGAATTCGCATCATCCATGCCTTGCAGTTCGTACCCGTCCGAAAAGACTTGAAGCGTCCAAGCGCCTTGAGGTACGTAATTTGCACAAGGTCTTCCGCCTGCTGCCGGTTTCGACAAATGGCGACGGCTGCTCTGAACATGGCGTCCAGATGCGGAAGTGCTTCGGATTCAAAGTCCTTCGTATCGGCCATCGAAGCCGCGGCGCTATTCGCCACCCTTTCGAACGGTTAAAGAGACGGGATGGTTCCCTGCTGAAGGTGCTATTTTTATTTCATCGTAGCGTAGCTTGCAACGATAAGCGGGGCCCGCCGCGTCGGCGAACGGGCCCCGAAAGCGATCGGCGGTTTCCGGCGTCAGTCGTACTCTTTTTCGTCCACGGGTTCTTCAGCCGGCTGGGTTTCGGGCTTGACCATCTCCAATCCCGTAGCGGGAAGAGTGGTGGGAACCGGCTTTTCCACCGGTATGGTTGTCGGCTGAGGCTCGGGTACCGGTTGAGGCTGTGGTTCCGGTTTCGGCTCGGGCTTAGGCTCGGGCGCCGGCTGGGGTTTGGGTTCCGGTTCCGGTTTCGGCTGGGGCTGCGGTGCCGGTTTGACAACCTCGATAGGTTTGGGTCTGGGTGGAAGAGGCATGATAACGGGCTTGGGGGGCGCGGGAATAGTGGCGTCCTGCGCGAGGACGACAATCCGGCTGGCTTCCACGACGTCCAGCGCCAGGTTACGATCGTAAACCGCTTTCCCCACCACGCCGACGTGCTTTCCGACGAACGTGCCAAGGTTCAGCACGCCCGTGGTGCACTGGATATAGGCATTGATGCGCCCGCTCTTGACATCCCGGACGATGAAACGCCTGGGGGCGGTCGGTCCACCGGTGAAGATTTCGCTGGCGGCGAGCACGCCCTGTGCGGCGTAGCTTTCAGCAGGAAGCCTAACCGTCGTGACGCTGTCGGCCTGCGTTCGCTCCGCCTCGAACTGGCGCGACTTCTGCGTAGTGTCGTCAACGAGGGCTTCGATGGCCTTGATGTCCTTCGCCTGCTGGATGGCGGCCTGGAGAAATTGCACACGCGCGTCGACGTAAGGCTTGAGAGAACTGTTCGGCGCGATCCTGATCGCACGATACTTCGCGAGCAGACCCGCAAGGTCGCGAACGTCGACGGGCTTGGCGTACTCGCCCTTGAGGGCGGCTTCCGCCTTCCGGAACGACGCGAGCGCCGCGGTGAACTCCTTGTCGTCCTCGGGCGGAATTACGTTCCGAATGACGCGTCGCGTGGTGGGCGCGCGTGCCGGGGAACTCGTCGCAACGGGCAGAGGCGCCGCTGCCGGTCCCGTCGTGGGGATAGGCGACTGGAGGCGTTTGACGAACTGTGCGGAGATGGAATAGTACGCACCGGCCGGTGGCACGATCCTGTACCATGTGCCGTACTTGTCCGTGAGTTTCCCGAGGATCTGCACCTTGTCACCCCGGTTGAGGCGGTAGTGGATCTGCGAAAATCCGCCCTCGACCAGGGGCCCGCCCGCGCGTACGTGCACCTTGTCGCCGCTGACCGTGCCTGTACGTCCGCCTTCGTCGGGCTTGACGTACTGCGTGCTGATAACGCTGAAGCAGTCGCTCGGTGGGAGAATCTCCAGCCAGGCTTCCCGGACCTTCACGACCGTGACCTTGTCCGGGTAGTTAAGCTTGGTGCAGGGGTAGTAGTTCGATCCCGGTCCGCTGCGGACGTAAACGTTGGTCCCGCTTACGACGCCGATCCAGGGTTTTTCGCTTTCGCCGGAACTCTGGGCGCCGGCGGTGGCGCAAATGCCCGCAATGCAAAGCAGCAACATTGCCCTTGATGCCATGATGCGCTCCTTATTGTCGTTCGTATCCCAAGGCCGACGTTATCATTTCGCCACACCCCTGTCAACACCACTGATAATTCCAAAGGTTGCATTCTCATATCGAAACACTTATATAATCGCGATTTCCGCAGAACCTGTCGCGTTCGGCCGGCGTAGGAATTTCCGACGGTCTCGGCGCGATGGAGTTCTCTGCACGCAATAGAGCGCACCTCAATATTTTTCGTGGAGCACCACACGATGGCGCATAATTTACTGAAGCACTCGGTTGACCGTGAAACCGGAAGGACCGGCGTCCTGATCCTCGGGATTCTCGTCGGGGGCGTATTTGTGCTGGCATCTTATATTGCGGACTTTGTATTCGCGGGATACGCCGAGCCGGACGGAAAGAACTTCTACAGCGACATCATGGCGTTGAGCGGTGCAATCCTGCTGGGACTTCCAATTATCATCCACGCCGCGCGGGAGCTTTTCCACGGCCACACGCACATGGACGAACTGGTCGCACTGTCGGTAATCGCGGCGATCGCGGCGATAGATTACAAGATCGCGGGCGTCGTGGCGTTCTTCCTGCTCCTGGCGAACCTGATCGAAACCCGAACCGCCCTGGGGGCGAGGGCGAGTATCGAAGAGTTGGTGAAACTTTCGCCCACCAAGGCGCATCTTCTCGATGCGTCCGGAACGGAGCGGCTGGTCGATCCGCGCGATCTGAAAAGCGGCGACGTCGTACGCGTCCGGCCGGGCGATAATATACCCGTCGACGGAGATATTGTTTCCGGGCAATCGTCGGTGAACCAGGCGAACGTTACGGGCGAATCGATTCCGGTGGACAAGGTCGTCGGTGACGAGGTGTTCTCCGGAACGAACAACCTTTCCGGATCGATCGACGTTCGCGTGACACGCGTCGGGGCGGACACTACGCTCGGAAAGGTGCAGGAGCTCATCCTCCAGGCGGAAAAAACCCGCATTCCGATCAGCCGGCTCATAGATCGATACGCCGGATATTACACGCCGACGATCCTGATGATCGTGGCGACGGTACTGTTCTTCACTCGGGACACGCCCGGCTCGCTGGAACGCGCGGTTTCCATGCTTGTACTGGCCTGCCCCTGCGCTTTGATCCTTGCCGTTCCCACGTCGATGGTGGCGGCGCTTTCCTGTGCCGCGAGGCTGGGAATTCTGATCAAGGACGTCTCGAACCTGGAGACGGCGAGGAACCTCTCGGCCTTCGTGTTCGATAAAACCGGAACGCTGACGACGGGCGAGCTGTCCGTGACGCGCATGATGCCCGCGCCAAACGTGGACGGGGCGGAACTTCTGGCAACGGCGGCATCGGCGGAGTGCCTCTCGAAACATCCGGTCGCCAAGGCGGTGGTCGCCATGGCGAAAAAAGCCCGCCTGGACCTGGACCGGCCGGAGAACTTCGAGGAAATCACCGGGATGGGCGTTCGCGCCACCGTCGGCGGGAAGAGCGTTCTTCTGGGTCGCAAGAGCTGGCTGAGCGAGCGGGGTGTCGACTTTGCGAACATCAGCGACGCCAAATACGACGAACCGGAAGGCCTGAGCACGCTCTACGTGGTTCGCGACGGGCGTGTGCTCGGATGGATCGGCCTGGAGGACCGCACGCGAGACGAAGCCCGTAAGGCGCTGGACGATCTGCGGGAATGCGATATTCGCGACCTTGTCATGGTGACCGGCGACCGCTGGTCCGTCGCGCGAAGGGTCGCTGCCGACATGGGATGCACCGAGGTGCAGGCGGAGGTGCTTCCCGGACACAAGCTCGACCTGGTGGCGGCGCTGAAGGCGGAAGGAAAGTGTGTCGCGGTCGTGGGCGACGGCGTGAACGACGCGCCCGCGCTGGCGGCGGGGGACCTCTCGATTGCGATGGGCGCGGCCGGCAGCGACGTTGCGATCAACTCGGCTACGATAGTGCTTATGAATAACGATCTGCGCCGCCTGCCGTTCCTGATTCGTCTTTCCCGCAGGACGATGCGTGTGATCCATCAAAACCTGCTCTTCGGCGTAGCGTTCATCGTTGCGATGCTGATCTTCGGAGGTATGGGTTACATTTCTCCGGTCATGGCTGCGGTCCTGCACATGGTGGCGGCGACGATTGTGATTTTCAACAGCGCACGACTGGTGCGGTTCGGTGAGGAACTCCACGAGGAAAAATCGGACGAGCCTTCTCCCGCGAGGACAAGACTGGAGCACGTACCGGCGGCACAGCCGGCATCTACGTAGGATCTCAGGCGGAACGGAAATGACGACGCGTTTTCGGAAGAACCAGAATGAGCAGTACGATTGCGGCGGCGACGAATTGCACCGTCGTGCGTCCTGTTGCTCCCGTCGTCGAAACCCACCCCTCCAGCGATACACCCGCCGTGGACAGCGCGCCGTGCAGGGCGACGAGCAGCGCAATCGCCAGTATCACCCAGTAACTCCACCTTGCTCCGCGTCCGAAGAAACCCCACACCAGCCATGCCGCGACGGCGCCGACCGCCAGCGCGCAGGCGAGAACCAGCCCCGTCAGTGTGTAATAGACCGGCTGGGACAGCACGAGTACGGCGGCGCAGCCAAGCACGAACGCCGATACGCGTCCGGACCACGCCAGCAGGCCCACCGCGCCTCCCATCGTCGCGGCGGTGTTCTGCGATTCCAACTGGCGCGTCTGGAACATTGCCATTCCGATCAGCACCAGCGCCGCCGAATAGGAGGCGCAGTAGATCGCAGCCGAGAGCACGTACGATCCCGGGATCTCGGTATCGGAAGCGAGGGCGTCGAGCGGATAGAAAATCGTCAGGTCGGGCAGGGCCCATCCGAACACGCGCGCAGCGGGAATGGCGTCGGTGTTGGCTGCGAAAATCGCCGGGTGCGCCGAGCCGATGAAAAGGAACGCCACGCAGATCAGCAGCGTCGTGATCTGCCCGAAACGTGTTCCCGCGGCAACCGCGACAGCGACGAGCGTAAAGACGGCCATGAATATCAGACCAATACCGACGAAAAGCTGCGCACGGAAGACCAGCACCGTCCGATCGTAATCCCAGTCGTAACCGATCGGTACGATTCGCCATTCTTTTCCGATGAACGAGATCAATCCCATCGCTACCGACAGCAGGACAAGTGCGGCGATAACGGCAGCGGAGATGAAAGGCCATCCGAAGAGATAATTTCCGCCTGCGGCGATCATCAGCGTCAGTGCGACGGCGCTGATACCGAGCACGAGGACCGGAGCGTCGTACGGGTCGCTGGCTGTGGACATCACCTGGTGGCGGACGGTCATCAGGTACACGAGCGTGCAGAGGTAGAACGCCACGAATACGCCTCCGGCGACGCCCGCGAACTTCCCGAGCACGAACGTTCCCCGCGCGACGGGTTTGGAAATTACGGTAAGGGCGGTACGATCTTCGATTTCCCGGCTGAGAACGCCCGAGGCGCTGAACGCCGCGACGAACAGCCCGCTCAGCAACAGCGTGCTGAGTCCGAGATTTTCGAGCATTTTCTGGTCGCTTTTCCGGTATTCCCCGGTCCCGCCTCCCATGGTCCACGCGGACAGCGGCACCTGCATCACGAGCACGGCTATTGTCACCATGATAACAATGCCGAAGATCGGCTGGCGGATCGTCTGCATAAACGTGTTGCGGCAGATGGACCAGAATCGAATCATGTTTATCCTTCGATGCGTCTGCGTTCGACGGTTGACGGAAATTATACGCCGCCGGGCTTCGGGAAGTTCCGAACAAGCGGCGCAAATTGTAGGCGTCCTGCGCTGTCCGCGGCAAGAGATCGTTTCCGCGCGGCGTTTGAGGGTCGCCGGATGAGGAACGGATTGGGCAAATATGGGTGATCAGAGACGCGGAAGACACATGGCGATCAGCGGGGCGGTGCTCGAAGGGGTTTTTGCCATCGTAATGATCGTAATCTGGCGCATGACCGGATCGTTCTCGGCGTTGGCGGCAGGGTTGTTTCTCGCCATCGGCGTGGGCGCCTGGCTGATGGTGACGGTCCTGTTCTACTGCCGGGAACTCGCCGATCGCGAATCCATCGAGCTGGAGGAGATTGCCTCCGGCGATACGGATCGATCGGCACTCTTCGAACGTGGAGAGGGCGACGAGCTTAGGCCCGCGAGGATGCGCCTGGAGAAGTTCGAACGCTGGGGCGTTCCGATTTTCACCGTCCTTTTCGCCGCGCTGCACGCGACTGTCGGCATCCTGCTGTTCCGCTCGCTTTCCACCAGGCCGGTGGTGGAGCTTCCAGGGGCCGCACAAAGTTCACTGTTCGTCACGATCATCCTGTTCCTGGGATTCCTCTTCAGTCGGTACGCCATCGGAATGAGCAGCGAACGCCAATGGCGTCCGCTGCACGCAACCGGAAGCTACATGCTGGTCTGCGACCTGTTTATGCTCTCGGCCACGGTGTCGCTGCTATGTGCGTGGCAGGGATACGTGCAAGTCGACGTCATCGTCGCCTACGTGATCCTCGCCGTTCAGATCGTTCTGGCGGTGGAAATGGCGATGAGTTTCCTGCTGGACCTGTACCGGCCTCGCGTTCCGGGGCAGGAGCATCGCCTGAGCTTCGACAGCAGGCTGTTCGCCCTTGTCGCCGAACCCGGCCGGGTTGGGCACTCGATCGCGGACACGCTGAATTACCAGTTTGGCTTCGATGTCTCCAAAACGTGGTTCTACCAACTCTTCAGCCGGGCGCTGGTGCCGCTGATTATCTTCGGTGTCGTTCTGCTTTTCGCCATGAGTTCCATCGTGATCGTACCCACCGGCGAGCGGCACGTGGTTTTCCGGTTCGGTCGCCTGAGCGAAACGCAACAAATGCTCACACCCGGCATTCATCTGAAGCTTCCCTGGCCTGTCGAAACGACCAGGCGTTTCAACGTGGGGAAGGTTCGCGAGATCATGCTCGGCGCGGGACCGGAACGCACCGTCGAGCAGCGCGCCCCGGAGTTTATCAAGGGGCGCGAGGTTTTTCTCTGGACGGTGGATCACGGCCCGAACGAGGAGCTCGACTTCCTGGTTGCGGTGTCGCCGACGGATGCTCGCAGAGCCAAAACGGTCGGCGAGAATCAACCTACCCCTCCGGTGAATATCATCAAGCTGGTAGCCGTGGTGAGATACAAAATCGGAGAGACTTTCGAGGATATAAAAAAATATGGCTTCAAATACAGCGAGCCACAGAAACTTCTGACGTCGGTGGCGTATCGCGAAATGACCCGCTACTGCGCCAGCGAGAGTCCCGAGGTGCTGATGAGCTACGGGCGACAGCGAGCGGCAGGGGAGCTCAAGAAACGCATCGCCAAAGCTCTTGGTCCTGAAGGTCTGGACATGGGCGTTGAGATAACGTTCGTGGGGTTCGCGTCCGTTCACCCCCCGAAAGAGGTGGCGATCGCATACGAGAATGTGCTCGCCGAGGAGCGGCGCCAGCTCGAGCAGCGTTACAAGGCGATGGCGTATGCGAATGAGCAGCTGGTGCGCGTTGCGGGCGACTCGATAAAGGCCCTGCAACTTGCCTTGGCGATCCGGACGATGGAAGAGCTGGAATCGCTTCAGCAGCTTCGGGGCGACGCCGCTAAATTCGACGCGCAGCTTGACGAATACATCCGGACGTCGAAGCACGACCTGGACGTGCTGGACAAGGAAATCGAGCGGGAAAGGCTGCTGGGGATGATCGTTTCCGGTGGAAAGCCAACCGGAAGGATGATCCTGCGCGAGAACTACGCCGAGCACCTGGAGGCCATGGCGAAATTGCGACGCCGTGGGAACGTCGATTTTGCGAAATTGATCGCCGCGGCCCGGAAGGCTGTGGATGCGAGGTTCTACGAGACGACCGGCGAGGCGGTCGCCCTGGAAGCCGAGGCGCTCGGTGTTGCGGTAAAGACCGAACTTGATGAACGGGCGATGGTGGAATCGTTCGAGCGGGAGTTGCCCGCCTACAAGGCAAGCCCGCAGCTTTACATGCTGGACCGCACGCTGGACGTGTGGGACGAGGTTCTTCCCAGGCTGACCAAGTACCTGTTGCTCGTGGACCGCGACAAGATCGAGATTCGCCTGGACTGGCAGCGAAAAGAGACCGAGGGGCAGATTCGCCAGCCGCCGCGGGAAGAAAACAAGGAACAATAACCTCACGTTTCATTACACGGAAAAGGGATCGACATGTTCAAGAAACATCTTGGGATGATGATACTGGGATCGGCGATCGTGCTGGCGCTTCTGCTGTCCACGGTGGTTTACGCGGTGGACGAGCTGAGCGACATCGTCGTGATAAAGACATTCGGAAAAATAACGGACGTGAAGTACGGATCGCAGTCGCCTGGTCTGCACTTCAAGCTGCCCTGGCCTTTTCAGCGGATCGTCCGTTACGACTCGCGATGGTTCACGCTGGAAGCCCCGTACATGCAGACCCAGACCAAGGACGAGCAGGCCCTCATAATTTCGGTATTTTGCAGCTGGCGTATCGCAGAGGGCGACGCAAAGAAGTTTCACGAGAGGCTGGAGTTCGTCGACCAGGCCCGCAAAACGATCCGCAAAAGGCTGCAGACCCACCAGGGCAACGTGTTCGGTCAGACCCCGTTGAGCGACCTGCTTTCGACGGACCCCAAACGCGTCAAGCTCCGGGAGGTGGAGCAGGAGATTCTCGATCTGATGCGTAAGGACCTGCGTGATGAGTATGGTATCGAGATTCGCCTGGTCGGTGTGAAGGCCTGGGGGTTGCCGCAGGTTGTCAGCGACCGCGTGATCGATGCCCAGAAGTCCGAGCGTGAGAACATGGCCAAGAGTCTCAAGGCCGCCGGCGAAGCCCAGGCAAAGGCCATCCGCAGTCGGGCCGAGGCCGCCAGTAAGCAGATCGTCGCCTTTGCCGAGGGCAAGGCGGCTTCGATCCGCTCAGGTGGATATCGCGCCGCGGCGGAACTGTACAGCCGGTATCGCGAGAATCCCGAGCTGGCGAAGTTTCTGCGAACGCTCGAATCGCTTCGCAAGGAATTCAAGTCCAGGACCATGATACTTCTGGACGGTTCGATGCTCCCGACCGTCAGGCTGTTCAAAGAAGGTCTCGAGCCGCCCACCGGAGGTGGGAAGTAACACTGCCGACGAACACACATACCGGAGAGATATAGATGGCCGACGAAACGGAAAACATCGACCAGCAGGCAAGCCGGATGGACCCTGCCGGAAAGAGCCTCTCGGACGCGCTGCGCATAAGCTTCCGCCTGTTGACGCTCATCATGATCGGCGTCGTGGTTGCGTTCATCCTGACGGGATTCCGCAGCATTCAGCCGACGCAGAAGGGCATCATAAAGGTGTTCGGAAGGCGCATTCGAACGGCGGAGCCAGGCTTCGCGTACAACTGGCCTTTTCCCATCGGCGAGATAGAGATCGTGGACGTAAAGAAAAAGACGCTCAAGATCGACGACTTCTGGATGCACGTCAGGCCGGAAGACAAGCTCAAGTCGCTGGGCGAGCTGCCCATTCCGCGCGAGGGGCTTCGTCCGGGGTGGGACGGCGCCGTGCTCACGGGCGACAGGAACCTGCTGCACCTGCGCATCGAGTGCATATACCAGGTGGACAATCCGGTGCTGTTCGCCGGGCAATTTCAAGATCCCGACGAGATGATCCGTTCGATCATCTGCGCGGCGATTATCCGTGAAGCCAGCCGGCACACGGCAAAGAGCGTTCAACTCACTCAGGCAGGGAGATTCGAAGCCCGTGTGATGAGCGAAGCCCAGAAGCAATTGGACATGATCGCAGACGGAGCGGTGGGCATAAGCAGCATCAGTATTACCGGGCGGACCTGGCCCCTGCGCGCACGGCCGGCGTACCGGGAGGCGCAGAATGCCAGCCAGGACAGGCAGAAGGCCTACGGCGATGCCGTTGGCGACGCCGACAGGATGCTGATGAACGTAGCCGGAACGAATTACCGGATGCTTGTGGGCGTTCCCTGGGAGGCCGACTCCGGGGAAAAAATTCGACGGCAAAAACGGATCGCAGGGGAAGAATGGAACCTGATAGGCAAGTATAACCTTGCCCGCGCCGCCGGTAACGAGGAAGAGGCGCGGCGGATCATCGAGCGGATTAACAAGGTTCTCGTATCGAGCGAAGGTCAGGCCAGTAAAATCATCAACGCGGGTTATGAGTACCGCACCGCGGTTATCCAGGGCGTAAAGTCTCGCGTGCGCACGTTCGAGGAGCTGCTTCCCCGATTCCGCGAGATGCCTCAGTTCATGCGTTACAGCCGGCTGCTGAAAGTCCGCAACGAGATTCTCGGCGCTCCGGCCAACGAAAAGGCGTATCTCACGTTCGGCAAGGGTAGAACCGTCGTGAAAATCAGCAGGGACCCGGAAGCGATCCGGCGGATAATCAACGAGACCAGGAAACTCAGCGAGTCCGAAAAAAAACAGCGGAAGTAGCCCGCGAGGATTTGGGATGGTGGATACAGTCCAAAGTGTGGTGACGACCGTGAAGCTCACGAAAGTGTTTCGTGACTTCTGGCTGCGTGAGAAGGTCGCGGCCGTGGTCGATCTTGACCTGGACGTGCTCCCGCACGAGGTGTTCGGGCTGCTCGGTCCCAACGGATCGGGAAAGAGCACCACGCTCAAGATGATCCTCGGGCTGCTGTTCCCCACGCGGGGACGCATCTCGGTTATGGGCAAGTCGCCGGCGGACGTACGGATCAAGTCACGCATAGGCTTCCTTCCCGAAGAGTCGTACCTGTATCCATTCCTGGACGCGCGCGAGACGCTGGATTTTTACGGCCGGCTGTTCCATCAGCCGAGGCGCGAGCGTCTTCGCCGCATCGACATGCTGCTGGATATGGTCGGGCTTTCGAGCGTGGCGACGAGGCGCGTCGGGGAATATTCCAAGGGAATGCAGCGCAGGATCGGCCTTGCGCAGGCCCTCATAAACGATCCGGACCTGCTCATCCTGGACGAGCCGACCGCGGGAATGGACCCGATCGGAACCCGCCAGTTCAAGGACCTCATCCGCACGCTTGGACGTCGCGGGAAAACGGTGATCCTCTCCAGCCACCTGCTTGCCGACGTCGAGGATGTCTGCGATCGCGTGTGTATTTTGTACGGTGGCAGGCAGAGGGCGTCCGGACGGGTGAGCGACCTGCTTTCGGACAAGAACCGCACGCGCCTTACGATTGAAAATGTGGACGCCGAGACGCTCGAAGCGATCGAGCAGACGCTGGCATCCAGGGGCAGGGAGATTCTGGAGGTAACCCCGGCGAGAGAGAAGCTCGAATCGCTGTTCCTGCGCATCGTAACCGAGGCACAGGAGCAGAAGCTTGCGACCGGTGGCGCTCTGGTCGGAGAGTTGGCGGAGTTTCTTCGCGACGGGGAAGATCAGGCAGCCGAGAGCGTCATCGAGGATCTCGTCGCGGCCGGGTCGGAGAAAAAAATTGAACCGTCCGAGTTGCCGCCCCCGCCCCCGCTCGCAGCGCCCCAGCCGGCGCTCGAAGTTCTGCAGGAGTTGGTGTCCTCCGGCGAGGCCGAGCGCCAACCGTCCGACTCGACCGGCCAGACGCACCCGACGGAGCGTCCAGAGCAGTCTGACGCCGACCGCGACCTGCTTGACGAGCTTACCCGAAGCGGAAATGACGGTAAGGAAAACTGAATGGGCGGCATCTGGGCAATTGCCAGACACACCTTTTTCGAGAGCCTGCGCACAAAGTTTGCGATCGTGACGCTGGCCTTGGAAATCCTGGCGCTCTCCACGTTCCCGTTCATCCTCACGGGCGACGGAACACTCGCCGGGCGCACCCGGACGTACCTCGCATACAGCCTGTCCATCACGACGGCGCTCCTGGCGCTGTGCATGATCTTCCTGTCCACCTACGTCGTGGCGTCCGACGTGCGAAAGAAGATGATCTTCACGGTCGTGACCAAACCGCTGTCGCGATGGCAGTATATTCTTGGTCGCTGGGTTGGGCTGGTACTGCTCGGAACCATGCTCGTGGCGGGGTGCGGCGCCGCTATCTACGCCGGAGCGAGCTACCTGCACTCCCAGACGCCGATCAACCAGAAGGACCGTCGGATCGTCGAGACGGAGATTTTCACAGCCAGGCAGCGGGTATCTCCGGACCCGATCGATATCGAGCCTTTCGTGAGGCGGAGAATCGAGCGACTCCAACAATCGGGGCAGTTCGCCGAGGTGCTGGAAGAGTTCAAAGGCAAGGTCGGCGGCGACGAGATAAAGGCGAGAGACCTGATGCTTCGGGAAATCCGCAAGCAGATCAGCGTATCTCTTCAGTCCGTTCGTCCCGGGCAGATACTCGTGCGGAATTTTTCCGGAATCCACGTAGCCGGGTCGGACATTCGAAGCGACGGCGTCGTGGACGCAAGAGGCGAAGGAAACCTGCAGTTCTCGCCCGAAAAGCGGATACGCGTGATGGACATGCTCGTTCGCGTGAAGGCCTCGCTGATAGGTCGGCTGATATATAAAGGTCCGGTGAGGGTCAACAACGTTATCGGGCAGGTGATGCAGCGACGAAGCGAATCGTTCGTCGTCAGATTCTTCGGCGGCGACGCGAACAACCCGGCGATCGCCGACGTGAAGAAGGGCGATAAGGTCGCCCTGACGATAGAACCGGTGATCCAGCTTTCCTACAAGATCAAGATCGCCCCCGGGCAGGGGGGGGCGGCTGGAAGGGTGCTCAAGAGCATCTGGCAGCTCCAGAACCCCGACCCGCAGAGGCCCAGCGGGTATCCGCTTCCTGCCCGCCCCCAGGAGGACCCGGTGCAGATGGCGTCCACGATGACGGTGCCCGCATCCGTCGTCGATGGCCGGGGGAAAACTCGCGTGCTCTACCAGAATGCCAATCACCCGGACTTCGGAGTGCCGAAGGCGATCAGCGTGCAGATACTCAACGACGACATGTCGATCCTCTTTCGCAGGGGAGGGTTCGACGCCAATTTTCTCCGGGGACTCCTGTTGCTGCTGCTGTTGCTCGCGTTCCTGGCGGCGCTGGGAGTATTCACGGGCAGCTTCCTGTCGTTCCCGGTGGCGTGCCTGGTGTGTTGTGCGGTTCTGCCGTTCGGGTTCATGGGCGGCTTTCTTTCCGATGCGGTCAGCCTGCCGTCGCACCCCAACGCCCCGGTGGACTGGAGCATCTGGCTGGGACACTACATACTGAGGGGCATGCGGGTTGTCCTTCCCGACTTCAGCTCGACTTCGCCCACGGATTCGCTGGTCGACGGGATGTACATTTCCTGGTCGACGGTCGGCCAGGCCGCGCTGATGACCCTTGCCGTGAGGGCGATGCTGCTGATGCTCCTTGCGTTCTGGGTGTTCCACAAGCGCGAGCTTGCCCGCGTGCAGGTGTAACTGGCGGATGATAATGAAACTGCGTTCACGCATCATACAATTCGCTTATATCGCGGCCGCGATCGTGCTGATCGTCGCCGGAGGGCTTCTCCACGGGCCACTGCGATCCGAGAGCAGCCGCAGCGAACTCGCCACGGGAAACGTTCTCGAAAACCATCCGGAGCTGACGCTGTTGAGCATAGCGCCTGGCGGGTTGCGGGCGCCGATCGTCAACTACCTCTGGATCCGCGCCAACAAGCTGAAAGAAGAAGGCAGATACTACGACGCCATGCAACTGGCCGAGATGATATGCCTTCTCCAACCTCGCTTCGACGGCGTGTGGGCGTTTCACGCGTGGAACATGGCCTGGAACATATCCGTCGCCACGCATACGCCCCAGGAACGCTGGCAGTGGGTCTATAACGGCGTGAAGCTGCTTCGCGACAGGGGTATTCCATTCAATCCGAAGTCCATCATGCTCTACCGGGAGCTGGCGTGGATATTCTTCTCCAAGATGGGAGGACGCATCGACGAGATGCACGTCCAGTACAAGGCGCGCTGGGCGAAGATAATGCAACGCCTGCTCGGTGCGCCGCCCGGAGACAGTATCCGGTCCGTCATCGACGCCTTCAGGCCCATCGCCGATAAACGCCTGATCAACAGGGACTTGCGACACAGGGGAAGGCGGGCGATCCAGGCAGGCGTGCTCGAGAGGCTGCTGAAGGACGAGCCGAACCTGCGGGCATACAAGCGGCGTCTGGCGGAGGTTGGCGTGAAGATAGACCTCAGCCTTCTGAACGCCTACACCCGCTTCAGCATGGATCGCGCCGCGGCGTCCGTTTTCTATCGCAGGCCCATCCCGAAAGAGGGTTCTCCCGAGCGGCGAATCTGGAATGTAATCAACGACGCCGACCCCGCGGCGACGGTGGCGAGAAACAGGCTTCTGGCGTTCGTGCGTGCCCAGAGGCTCTGGAACGTTTACCGGATGGACCCCGCATGGATGCTGCACCTGATGGAGAAGTACAAGATTCCCATCGACTGGCGTCTGGTCTGGCCTCATGGCTTATACTGGGCAACCTACGGCCGGGAGCACGCCAGGATTGTCGATCCGAGCGGAATAGACGCGCTCAACAACGATCGCAACACGCTGAACTGCCTGAAGGAGCTGGCGCGATACGGCCGGCTGAGCTACGTCGAAAATGCGCGCGACTTGAAGCTCCACTGGAACCTGCCGGAGGAGCTGCCATGGAACCAGCCGAGAGTGTTCGAATTCTCCGATTGGCGATTCATCGAACCGACCCATCTTCAACACATCCAATATGCCAAGACCGCCGCAGAGCACAAGGGGGTCCCGTTCAACAGAAACCAGTTCAGCGCCGGGCACAAAAATTTCCTTGTCGAGGGCATCCAGACACTCGTCGCCAGCGGTCGGTTGGCTTTGGCGCGGAAGCTTTTCCGGTACTTGAAGGACGAATACAAAATGACCGGTGACGAGTGGGACCTCGAGTCCGTGGAGCAATTCGCCCTCGCCCGGATGCAGAAAGAGACGGGTCGCCCACGGCATGCCGTCGCCAGGCAGCAGATAACAACTGCCCTGCAGACCGCTTTTTACCGCCTGAGCCTGAACGATATGGACGCCTTTCGCCGAAACCTGCGCTACGCCCGCAAGGTCAACCGTATCTACATGTATGACACCGGAAAGGTTCCGCAGCGGATGAAGCTGCCTCCCTTCGACCAGCAGGCGGCGCCTGTCCTGGCGACGATGCTGCTCCAGCCCGGCGCGTTCGGATATCCGCTTACGCTGGAATCGCGGATCATGATGTACAACGCGCTGGCGATAGAATGGCCTCGATTGCAGGTGATGGTCTACGACTTCGTTTCGCCGACACTCAAACAGCAGTGCGCGGACGCGGAGTTGAACTTCGACAAGGCGTTTCCCCAACCGTCCGGGCTGAAACAGTTCCGCCTGGAACGCAGCCGACTTCTGAACAGACCCGCACGCAAGTAGATGGGCAAACGATAAACCGTTGCTCACACATAGTCGATCTCGGCGTCGTTGGCGCATCTCCACCATGAGTAGTATTTGCCCGCCAGGTCTTCACGCGTCGGATACGGGTAATAAAACATCCCCTGTTGGTCGCCGATGTAAAAACCGCTCTCGATGCACCGGAACAGAATGGAGTGGCGAGAGATTCGATCGACCGTCTTGATCTGTTTTCCGGTCTCCAGGCCGAGTTCGCTAAGGCAACTTCTGATGTGGGTGATATTGTGATATGGGAGGCCCGCTCCACTACCGGAAGGATCTTCCGCCAGGTCGCCCAGTTCCAACTCGACGAAGCAAATCCTCGGGACGGAGATAAGCTTGGAAGTGTCCGTGATGAACCGGCAGAACTGATCCGGCGCAAGTGCACTGGCGATCAGGGGATGAATCGGGCAGATTTCCTGGTAAAGGTGACGCTCCTTGAGTGGCCCGGCCGGCACTTCGCCTTGCTTCAACTCCAGGACGCGACCGTGAGCGGTGGTAAGGTAGAGGCTGCCTATTGCATCGAGCGGAATGTGCTCCAGGACGCGGTAGATGCCCAGGTATACGGAGTGCTTCGGCTGACCGTCCGGATGCGGAACGCACAGTTTCTCAATACTGGTGAGATCAAAATAATCGCTCTGGAAGCCATCCTTGATCTGGAAGAACATCGCCTGACCGTGTGGCCGCTTTTGTGTTCCTGTCGCAAGGTAGGCGCCGAACTCCTCCGGGGGGAGCATGGAAACGACCAGCGATTCCGGAACCAACGATAAGTATAGATATGTGCCCATGTTTCTTCCCTTCCAGATATGTTCGCCAGACAGTTTTGCACCATTGCCCGGCCCTTGTATGCGAGAGACCGGTCCGTAACCACGTTCAGATCTGAGACGAAAAGCGGCATACTGCCTCAAAACAAAAACCCTTCGCCACACAGAATCATATCATCGCCAATCAATACACACAAGCTCCAGAAATAACTTAGAGCCCATCGGGCCGATTGAAAAAAGAAATTTGCTTTCAGAGTTTTTCGTGCTTGCGAGCGGGGTCCCCAATACGTAAAGTTGCCGGTTCAAGCTGTGCTATCTGTCTGGCGGCGTAGGGGCTGCCAAGGCGGCGCAGGCGAATTTCACCGAACTCCTGGAAAAGGGGCACGAGCATGGAAGTTTTCATCAGCGAGACCTACGAAGAGATGAGCAAGGCGGCTGCGAAAGTCGTAGCCAAGACCCTCAACGCCAAACCGGACGCCGTTTTAGGCATGGCGACCGGATCGACGCCCCTTGGCCTGTACAAGGAACTCGTTCGCATGCACAGGGAAGAGGCGCTCGATTTCTCCCAGTGTACCACGTTCAACCTGGACGAGTACGTCGGACTGCCCGTTACGCACGAGCAGAGCTACCACTACTTCATGCACGAGAATTTCTTCAAGCACGTCAACATCCCCCTGCAGAATATCTACATCCCCTCCGGGACCACGGACAACTACCCGGCGTTCTGCGAGTGGTACGAGACGCGCATCGAGGAATGCGGCGGGATCGACATACAGATTCTCGGGATCGGTTCGGACGGGCACATCGCCTTCAATGAGCCGACCAGTTCGTTCAACTCGCGGACACGCCTCAAGACGCTCGCCGAGCAGACCATCGACGATAACGCGCGATTCTTCGAGAAGCGGCAAGACGTTCCGATCTACGCCATCACGATGGGCGTCGGGACCATCCTGGAGGCGGAGCACATTATTCTGCTCGCCAACGGCGAGAACAAGGCCGACGCCGTCGCCGCGGCTGTGGAAGGCCCGGTTACGAGCATGATTACGGCTAGCGCCCTGCAACTGCATCCGGAGACGGACGTGTTTGTCGACGGACCGGCTGCGACCAAACTGCAAATGGCGGATTACTATAACTGGATCCAGAAAATGAAGCCCGGCGCGCCGCAGATGTGAATGTGGCTATCAGCTTTCAGCTATCAGCAGTCAGCTAAGAGCAACAGCAGAAACCGACCGCTGACTTGGGAGATTTCAACATGCGACTTGTGTTATTCGACTTGCCGTCGGAAAGACGCGGTAACTTCAATCCGATCTGCCTGAGCAGACCGATCTGGGAATTGCGATGCGGGATGTCCTCGCTGGGCGAGAAGATCATCGCCAGACTCGGCGCGACGGACGTGGCGCAGTTCGTGCCTCAATACATGGCCGCCGCTTACGCCGAACAGACGGGCTATCCTGTCAACGACGCCAAGACGCTCGGCGGCGACGACCTGCTGCTGGTGAACCCCCGCGTCAAGGCCGAAGCCCTGAACGTGGAGACGACAGGAGCGCCCGAGGTGTGCCTGTCCGACGAGGGCGAAGTGCTTTACGCCCGCGTTCCAGCGGACACGCTCGCCAAATTGCAGGCGGGAAGCATCGAAGAACTGCTCGAGTCCGTCAAATCGCTTCCGAACGTGCAGCGGGACCTGGCGACGTGGAATTACACGTGGGACCTGGTGCTGGCGAACCCGGATCAGATTACCGAGGATTTTCGTGCGGCCGGGATGAGCGGTATCGTCGGCAGCGTCGAAGAACCACGCGCGATCCGAGGCAGCGAAAAGGACGTGTACGTCGCGAGCGGCGCGAAGGTGCACCCGATGGTCGTGCTGGATGCCGAGCACGGGCCTATCTATATCGACCAGGACGTCGAGGTGCATCCGTTCACGCGGATCGAAGGTCCATGCTACGTCGGGAAAAAGTCGATCCTTCTCGGCGCCAAGTGCCGAGAAGGTAACTCGATCGGACCGGTCTGCCGGGTGGGCGGCGAGGTGGAAGAGTCGATCATCCACGGACACTCCAACAAGTACCACGACGGCTTCCTCGGCCATGCTTACGTAGGCGAGTGGGTCAACCTTGGCGCACTGACGACCAACAGCGATCTGAAAAACGATTACTCCGACGTGTCAGTGGTGCTGGACGGAAAGAAACCCGTCGGCACCGGTTCGACGAAAGTCGGATCGCTTATCGGCGATCACACGAAAACCTCCATCGGCGCGCTGTTCAACACCGGCGCGTACGTCGGCGCGATGACGCTGATCATGGCAACCGGTTCGCCGCTGCCGAAGTTCATCCCCTCCTTCACATGGTTCCTCAATGGCGTACCCACCAAGGGTTTCGGCAAGAAGAAGCTCTATCAGACTGCCAGGACCGCCATGAGCCGGCGCAAAAAGGAATGGACCGACGCCCAGGAGGCGATGTGGGATGCGATCTTCGAGTTGACCGCCCCGGTGCGCAACCCGGTGATAAAGAAGGGCCGCAGGGAAATGACCCGGGGACGTTAGCGAAACAGGAGTTTTTTGAATCGACCGACTTGCCGGAACAAGGTTGGCTGGTTGATTGGTTAACTGGTCAGTCAGTAAAAAGTTACAGACGCCCAATCACCCGCCTGCCGGAGGACAGGTGCCCGGTCTTGTGGGCTGTCGTATAGAACAGGCGTAAGTTTTTACCAGTTAACCAATTAACCAGTTAACGACTTAACCGGTTAGTTCAAGGAGATACATAGTGGCGACAGTGGAACAGCGAGTCAAAAATATTACAGGCAGGGTGCTGCACGTCGATCCGGAAGGCATCAAGCTCGAAGACGATTTCGCCGCGGACCTTGGCGCCGAGAGTGTCCAGTCGATCGAGCTGGTGGCTATGTTCGAAGAGGAATTCGGTATCGAGATGGATGAGGACCAGGCACTATCGGTGGAAACGGTAGACGCCGCGGTCCAGTTCATCACCCGAGTCTGCAAGGAACAGGGCGTGGAAATATAGCGATCAGGAAAGCAACCGATCCGGAAAGAAGTCCAATCATGTCCGACAAGTCAAAAAAGTCCGAAAAGAAAAAATACCCGCTGGTGGAGGTCCGGGAAGCGAACCTGCTGGAAGATACGTTCGATTACAGCCTTCCTCCGCGCATCGACTTCGACGGTCCGATCGTGGAATACATCGACGGCGAGGCGGTCCAATTCGATCCGCAGTCTCTGAAAACACGGGACATCCGCATCACGGACACGACTTTCCGTGACGGTCAGCAGGCCCGTCCGCCTTATACCATCGACCAGATGGTGAAGATTTACGACCTGATGTCGAAGCTCGGCGGTCCAAACGGAGTGGTACGCCAGACGGAATTTTTCCTCTACACGAAGAACGATCGCGAGACGCTGGACCGCTGCCGGGCGCTGGGGCACAGGTTCCCCGAGTGCACCGGGTGGATCCGCGCGGTCAAGGGCGACTTTCGCCTGGTCAAGGAGGCCGGTCTGAAGGAAACCGGCATGCTGACCAGCAGTTCGGACTATCACATCTTCCAGAAGCTGAAGATGGACCGCAAACTCGCGATGGATAAATACTGCGAGGTGGTCGACGCCGCGCTGGAGGCGTCCGTTCGTCCGCGCTGTCACCTGGAAGACGTCACCCGCGCGGACATCGACGGGTTCGTTCTTCCGTTCGTCGAGCGAGTGATGGAAATGGGCGAGCAGGTCGCCGACGAGCTCAAGCCGAAGTTCCGCCTGTGCGACACGATGGGTTTCGGAATAAGTTTCCCGGGCGCATCCCTGCCGAGGAGCATCCCCAAGCTCATCCACAAGTTCATCGAGTTGGGCGTGAGTTCCGATTGCCTGGAATGGCACGGGCACAACGATTTCCACAAGGTGCACGTCAACGGCGCGTCGGCGTGGTTGTATGGCTGCGACGCCTGCAACACCACGCTGTTCGGCTTCGGCGAGCGCACGGGCAACCCGCCGCTGGAAAGCGCGATCTTCGAGTACATCGCTCTCAAGGGCGACCTTTGCGGGATCGACACGCGCACGATCACCGAGCTGGCCGATTACATGCGGTCCATCGGGCTGCCGATTCCGGATAACTATCCGTTCGTCGGGAAGCATTTCAACACGACCCGCGCCGGTATCCACGCCGGAGGGCTTCGCCAGGACGAGCGGATCTACAACATATTCGACACGGAAAGCCTGCTCGGCCGCCCGCCGCGAGTGGCCATTACCGACAAGAGCGGAGCCGACGGGGTCGCCGTCTGGGTGAATGACTTCTTCGGACTCTCCGGAGAAGAACGCCTCAACAAGATAAAGGTCCACCGTCTCGCACGATGGGTGCTGGACCAGTACGAAATCGAGGGCCGGCTTACCGCCATCAGCGACGAGGAGATGGAAGCCAAAACCCGCGAACTCATGCCGGAATATTTTGACAAGTACATAGGCGAGTAAATCATTCGCTTGAATGTGTGCCGACGAAATGTCCGGCCGGGAGAAACAATTGGTTGCTACGGAAAGTAAGGACGAGCGCATGGAACCGCTGGACGCTGTTTTCAATCCCCAGAGTGTAGCCGTGATGGGCGTCACGGCGACTTCCGGAACGGTCCCGTATGACATCTTCAACAATATCCTCGATTCCGGATACAAGGGCGTGGTCTATCCCGTCGCCCCCGGAAAGCGCAGCATCCACGGCGTCAAGGCGTACCGATACCTGACGGACATTTCCGATGACGTTGACCTTGCAGTCATCGTCTATCCCGCCAACGTCTGCTTGCGTGCACTGGATCACTGCGCCGAAAAGGGTGTCCGCGGCGTGATAATGATCTCCGCGGGTTTTCGCGAGGTCGGGCCAGAAGGCGTCGAGCGCGAGCGGCAGGTGCAGGAAATCTGCCGGAAAAACGGTATATCACTGATCGGCCCGAATTGCCTGGGCGTAATCAACACCGATCCGAAAACGGTGCTGAACGCTTCGTTCGCCCGGAAAATGCCTGCCGAGGGAAGAATCGCCTTCCTCAGCCAGTCCGGCGCCCTGTGCACGGCGGTGCTCGATTACGCTCGCGGGAAGAAGATCGGGTTCTCGAAGTTCGTCAGTTTCGGAAACAAGGCCGGCGTTACGGAAATCGAGCTGCTGGATTACCTTCACCGGGATTCGGAAACCGACGTTATTCTTTTATACCTGGAGGAGCTTCGCGACGGTCGCGGTCTGATCGAAGCCGCCCGGCGAATCACTCGCGGCGAAAATGCCAAGCCGATTCTCGCGATAAAATCCGGCCGGACCCCGCAGGGAGCTTCCGCGGCGTCCAGTCACACCGGCTCGCTCGCCGGGGAAGACGCCATCTGCGAGGCGGTCTTCCAGCAGGCGGGTATTATCCGAGTGGACGGGATCGAGGAGATGTTCGATTCGGCCATCCTGATGACCAACCAGCCCATGCCCGCGGGAAAGCGATTGGCGATTGTCACCAACGCCGGAGGTCCGGGAGTTATGGCGACCGACGCGGCGGTCAGCGTCGGACTGGAAATCCCGACGTTCGAGCCTGAGACAACCGAGAAGCTCAAGGCTGCTCTTCCCGCGGCTGCGAATATCAAAAATCCCGTCGACGTGATCGGCGATGCGCGCAGCGATCGCTACAACTCCGCACTGGACGCCGTTCTCCAGGACTCGAACGTGGACGAGGCGCTTGTTATCCTCACGCCGCAGTCCATGACGGACATAGACGATATCGCGCGAGGAATCGTCGAGGTCCACGGGCGGACGAACAAGCTGATCGCCTGTTCGTTCATGGGCGCTTACGACGTGCAAACGGGCATCGACATCCTCCAGGCGGATGGAATACCGCATTACATTCTCCCCGAATGGGCGTGCGGCGCGATGGCCGACGTGGAACGCTTCCGTCAGTGGCGACAGAGCGCCGTCGGTGAAGCGACGAAACTACCGGTGGACGCCGCGGCGGCGAAGGAAATTATCGACGGCGCGCCCGCGGGATATCTCAGCGAAGAGAAGTCCCTGGCGGTTCTGGACGCCTACGGCCTGCCTGTCCCGACGCACAAGCTCTGTCACAACGTGGACGAGGCGGTCGCCTTCGCCGGCGAAATCGGGTTCCCCGTCGTTCTTCGCGTGGTGAGCCCGCAGATCGTCCACAAGTTCGACGTGAAAGGTGTGGTGCTGAATCTCGCCGACGCGGACGCCGTGCGAAGCGCCTACGACGCCATGATGAAGAGCATCTCCGAGAACCTTCCCTACGCGGAAATTACCGGCGTGATCGTACGGGGAATGATTCCCCCCGGACACGAGGTAATCCTCGGCGCCAAGCGGGACGAGGTGTTCGGACCGATACTGATGTTCGGGCTGGGCGGCATATTTGTGGAGGTCCTCAAGGACGTTACGTTCGCACTGGCGCCGATCGACGCCGGACGCGCGCACCGCATGGTGCGAGACATCAAGGCCTTCACCATGCTTGAGGGCGCTCGCGGAACCGAGAAGGCGGACGTAGCCGGCATCGAGGAGGCAATGATACGCCTCGGCCAGCTCGTGACGGACTTCGAGCGGATTTCGGAACTGGACATTAACCCGCTGATCGCCATATCGGAAAAAGATGGGAATGCCATCGCCGACGTGAGAATCAGAATAAGCGAGTAGCGCGAACTTCTATGACGCGCTGACAATGGAGAAATGATTCGATGGAAAAGAGCGAAATTCAGGAACGTGTTGTAAAGGTCGTTTGCGATGTGCTGCACATCGACGCGGACATGGTCACGCCGGAGGCGAACTTCGTGTTCGACCTTGGCGCCGAGAGCACGCAGAGCATCCAGCTCATAGCAGCGTTCGAAGAGGAGTTTGATATCGAGATGGACGAGGAGGCGGCGCTTTCGGTCGATACGGTCGGCGGCGCGATCGACTTCATCGATAAATGCCTGGGTGCGTGAGAAAAACGTGACCTGCCCATCCAGGCTGTGAGCGGCACGCACCATGCACGCGGTGCAGGTGATAAAAATTTTCTTGACCCGTAGCGTCGTTTTTGGTTTAATGTTTCCGGCATCAAGAGTGCGTGAGGGTACTGGCCCGATGATCGCACGGCAACCTGTCCGGGTGGCTTTCAAGCCCCGAAAGGATAAGGTGCCACAGCCAGCCTGGTGTGGAGCGATGTGGCCCGCGTGTAGAGCGGTTTTGGGCAAGCTGGGATCTGGGCTTCCCCGATCGTCGGCACGATTCATTCTCCCACGGGACGGCCGTAGTGTATTCGGCTCTTGATTCCAGTGCGCCCGTGCGCAAAGGCGCTCGGGCAGAGGCTTTATGCGGTGATGGTTTCCGCGGAAATGGAAAGGATCGATCATGGCGGATGAGCAGACGTATCGACTTGGGACACTGGCGCTGCACGCCGGACAGGAACCGGACCCGACCACCGGAGCACGGGCGGTTCCGATCTACGCTACGGTGGCGTACAACTTCAAGGATACCGATCACGCCGCGAATCTTTTCGCGCTGAAGGAGTTCGGGAATATCTACTCCCGCCTGATGAACCCCACCTGCGACGTGTTGGAAAAACGCCTCGCAGCACTGGACGGCGGGGTAGGGGGGTTGGCGTTCGCCAGCGGACAGGCGGCGATAAGCGCAGCGGTGCTTACGCTCGCCGGAGCCGGACAGAATATCGTCTCATCGACGAGCCTGTACGGCGGAACATGGACACTCTTCACCCAGACGTTCAAAAAAATCGGTATCGAGGTCAGATTTTTCGATCCCGGAAAGCCGGAAGACATCGCCGGACTCATCGACGACAACACGCGATGCGTCTACCTGGAGACCAGCGGAAACCCGAAGAACGACGTGCCCGATTTCCGCAGGATCTCCGACATCGCCCACTCGCACGGGCTTCCGGTTCTCTGCGATAATACGGTCCTGACGCCCGTGCTCTTCAGGCCGATCGAGCACGGTATCGACATCGTGGTCTATTCCACCACGAAGTACCTCGGCGGGCACGGGGTGCACATCGGAGGGGTGATCGTCGATTCGGGCAACTTCCAATGGGCGGATAACCCGGACAAGTGGCCGCAGTTCTGCGCTCCGGACGACGCCTACCACGGCATGGTGTTTACCGAGGCGCTCAAGCCGATCGGTAATATTGCGTACATCGTGTACGTTCGCACGCATATTTTGCGTGACATGGGTGGCTGCATGAGCCCGTTCGCGGCGTTCCTGTTCCTGCTGGGAATCGAGACGCTGCATTTGAGGATGCAGCGCCACTGCGAAAACGCCCTGGAACTTGCGAAATGGCTCGAAGGGCACGATTGCGTCCAGTGGGTCAACTACGCCGGACTGGAGAGCAGCCCACACTACGCCAACGGGCAAAAATACCTGCCTAACGGCGTTGGAGCGATCATCGGTTTCGGAATAAAGGGAGGAAAGGAAGCCGGTGTGAAGTTCATCAACAGCACGAAGCTCGCCAGCCATCTGGCCAACATCGGCGATGCCAAGACGCTGGTGATACACCCAGCCTCGACGACTCACCAGCAACTCACAGAGGAAGAACAGGCCGCGACGGGCGTTACGGACGAGTATGTTCGCCTCTGCGTCGGTATCGAAGACGTCGAGGATATCAGAGAGGATATTGAGCAGGCGCTGCGCGCGTCACAAACGTAGAACTTTTAACAGAATGAGCCACAAAGGGCACAAAGGACAGAAAGAGAAAACGCGAATCAAAGTTTTTCTTTGTGTTGCTCTGTGGTCTTTGTGGCAAAAATTCTTCTTGTTACGGGTTCTTGGATTTGTTTCGGATTTCGATGTTCGAGATTCGTATTTTGACCGTAGTGGAGCGACATGACGGATGATATCTTCGACAGCAGCGATAGCGTTCGTAGCGCCAGGGAGTTGAAGTACGCCCAGACGATGACGCTGGACGAACCGCTCACTCTGGAGTTGGGCGGCTGCCTGCGCGACGTTCGCGTAGCTTACGAGACGTATGGCCGACTTAACGAGGCCCGCGATAACGCGGTGCTTATCGTTCATGCGATCAGCGGCGATTCACACGTCGCGCGGCACGGGCCGTCGGACGATCCGGGCTGGTGGGACATTCTCGTCGGTCCCGGAAAGTGCGTCGATACGGACGAGTTCTTCGTGATCTCGCCGAACATACTGGGGGGCTGTCGCGGAACGACCGGTCCGAACAGCATCAACCCGGATACGTCCAGACCCTACGGGAGGGATTTTCCCACCATAACGATCGGCGACATGGTGGAGCTTCAGAGGCGCATGATCGACCAGTTGGGCATAGAGAAACTCCACGCCGTCATGGGCGGGTCGATGGGCGGCCACCAGGTACTATGCTGGGCGACGAAGTACCCCGACCGCCTGCGCGGCGCTGTTGCGCTGGCGACCTCGCCGCGCCTTACCAGCCAGGCGCTGGCGTTCGACGTCGTCGGGCGAAACGCGATTCAGCACGACCCGTACTTCAACGACGGGCAGTATTACGATTCCGACGCCGGCCCGGACGTCGGGCTTGCGATCGCCAGAATGATCGGGCATATCACGTACGTTTCCCGCGAGGCGATGCACAAAAAGTTCGAGCAGACACGACTCGAACCACGAGAGGTGCCTACCGCCTTCGAGAAAAAATTCTCCGTCGGATCGTACCTCGGATACCAGGGCGATAAGTTCGTAGAGCGTTTCGACGCAAACAGTTACATTGCCTTGTCGCTGGCGATGGACCTGTTCGATTTGGGTGATTCGGACGATTGTCTCGCCGAGAAGTTGGCTGTGAGTAAATGCCGCTGGCTGATCGTTAGTTTTTCGAGCGATTGGCTGTTTCCACCGGAACAGTCACGACAACTCGTCGACGCGCTCATCGCGAAGGACAAGCCGGTCAGCTACTGCAACGTGCACAGCAATTGCGGACATGACGCGTTCCTGCTGCCAGACGAGCTGGACAGCTACGGCGAGCTGATCCGTGCGTTCCTGTCGAACCTCGACGGAAGCGCCCCCGGCGACGCCGCGACGCCGTCGCGCCCCCAGCCCCGTTCGACGAGCATCTTCCACATGGAGCGTCTGGATTACGATCGCATCATGGAGTTGATTCCACCCGGCGTGTCGGTCCTGGACCTGGGCTGCGGAAACGGCGAGCTTCTATCGCGCCTTTCCGAACGCGGGCACGAACGCCTGATAGGTCTGGAGATCGACGAAAAGTGTGTGCTCTCGTGCGTGCGGCGCGGGTTGAACGTGGTCCACGCCGACCTTAACGACGGGCTGGCGGCCTTCGGCGACGGGCAGTTCGACCTGGTCGTTCTTTCGAGAACGCTCCAGGCGGTCAATGACGTCGAGGGCATTGTGCAGGGCATCCTTCGCATCGGGAACCGCTGCGTCGTGAGCTTTCCCAACTTCGGGTATCAAAAACTGCGCGACATGCTCTACAAGCAGGGGCGGGCGCCTTCCTCGACCGGAGTGCTGCACCACCAATGGTACAACTCGCCGAACATCCGGTTCTTCACCCTTGCCGACTTCGAGGACTTCTGCCGCGAGAAGGGCGTCAAAATCCACAAGCGAATAGGCCTGGACACCGAAGCCGCCGTCGAGGTGCACGACGATCCGAATCGAAACGCCGATATCGCGATATTCGTGATCAGCAAATAGAATTCGCGACGACGCCAGGCGGAAGAATACCCGCTTGCAACCCAAATCGAGGTTGTGAAACAGTCTCTGGAACCCGGCAGGAGAAATCGGTAATATCTCTACCCCCATGCGAGCGATTTATTACAACGTCAATCCGCTAGGCTGGATTACGTGCAAGTGGCTGAGGCACATCTGGCCGGGATGTCTGCTCAGTTCGTTGAACGGTCTTACCCTTCGAGATACCGAAAGGCCGTCCCTTCCGGGCGACGATTGGACTCTCGTCCGAACCGCCATGGGCGGAATATGCGGCACGGACCTGGCGCTTCTCGCGCAGAAGCAGCCGCCCGATTCCATCCTCCAGGCGTTCGGATCCATGCCGATGGGTTTCGGACACGAGAACGTCGCCGTGGTGGAGGAGGTCGGGTCCGCAGTTGACCCCTCGTGGCGCGGCCGGAGAGTCTGCGTCGAGCCGACGCTGTGCTGCACCGTTCGCGGAATCGACCCGCCGTGTCCAAGGTGCGCCGCCGGCCAGTTCGGCGCGTGCGAAAAGTTCGCCGATCCCGCAACCGGTGCGGCAGGCCTTCCTCCGGGTACGAGCATAGGTTACAACGCCGCGACCGGAGGGGCGTATGGGGAGTTTTTCCTGGCCCACGAAAGCCAACTCGTCGGCGTTCCGGACGAACTTTCCGACGAGCAGGCGGTGCTTACCGATCCGCTGGCGTGCAGCCTGCACGCCGTGATGCGAACCGACGTCTCCCAAGCGCGGCGCGTCCTTGTCTACGGCGCGGGCGTGCTTGGGCTGGGCGTGACAACGGCACTGCGGGCTATCGGATACCGCGGACGCATCGACGTGCTGGACATACAATCGTACCTCCAACCACTCGCCAGGGCGTTCGGCGCGGACGATTTCCTCATACTTCCGCGGAGGACGTCCGAGAGGTTCGCTTTCATCGCCGAGAGAACCGGTGGAACGGTTCAACGGGCGCGGTTCGGAAACTACATGCTCTCCGGCGGATACGATGTCACGTTCGACTGCGTCGGGGCAGTCGCCTCGCTGAACGAATCTCTGCGCTGGACCCGCTCGCGCGGACAGATGATGATGGTGGGTACCGGGCACGGCCGGGGCGTGGACCTGACGCCCGTCTGGTTTACGGAATTGAATATGCTGGGCGCGTACGGAAGACAGATCGAAAATTACGACGGGCGGCGCGTCGGAACGTATCAACTCGTCCACGATTTTATGCGGGACGGAAAATTGCAGACCGATGGAATGTTGACGCACACGTTCGCCCTGGGCGATTATAAGAAGGCGTTCGCTACGGCGATGCACAAGGCGGCGCACCTGGCGTTGAAGGTCGCGCTGGATTTCCGAAACTAGAAAGCGAGATGAAAATGGCGAAAAGAAAAGCGATTGTCGGCGTGGTGATGGGAAGCGACAGCGACTTTGCGATCATGCTCAAGTGTGTCGCGAGGCTGGAGGAGTTCGGGATACCGTTCGAGGTTCGCGTGATTTCGGCGCATCGCACGCCGGACGAGGCCCACGCCTACGCCACCGGCGCCCAGAAACGCGGGTTGAAGGTCATCATCGCCGCCGCCGGGATGAGCGCCGCATTGTCTGGAGTTCTTGCTGCCGGGACCACGCTTCCCGTCATCGGCGTACCGATAAACAGCGGACCGCTGAACGGCGTGGACGCGGCGCTGAGCACCATGCAGATGCCGCCCGGGATTCCGGTGGGGTGCATGGCGATAGGATCTGCCGGCGCGACGAATGCAGGCATCTACGCAGCCCAGATTCTAGGCGCCTCCAACGCGAAGATCGCGGCGGCGTTGAAACGCTTCAAAAAGGCGCAGGCGAGATCCGTCGAGCGCAAAGACGCCGAGATTCAGAAGAAACTCTGAGACGCCGATAAAACGCCACGTTCCGTCATGCAGCCTCTTCCATCGAGGGATGGCGATGGTCTGGATATTCCTGCTGATAAATCTTTCCGTTCTCGTCGCGTCCTCCGGCGTTCGGTACAACATGTTCGGCCTGGCCGAGGCAGTGTCCGCGGAGGTATTGGTCGTAGTTCCGATCATCGCGCTGCTCTGCTCGGCGATACTCGTCTTCAAGGCGATCAGGCATCGCGCCCGGCCGAGGTTGACCGCTTTCAGCGAGTTGATGTTGGTGTTCCCGGCCTTCTTCGCCTTCGAGTGGTTATTCCTGCCGGCGTACCGATGGCGAGTGGTGGACTGGCTCGTCATAACGGCGCTGCTCGTCCTGATCGCATTGATGATGTATCGCGACCGGAGGAACTTTGGCGAATGGGGCGTCACCGGAAGGAACTTCCTCCCCGCCCTCAGAAAGCTCGCATTGCCGACGATGGCGATGGTCGCCGTTCCAATCGCGATGGTCCCCGTCGTCGGAACGGATTTCGAATTGTCGCGTCTCGCAGGGGCGATGCTGTATCCCCTTTACGCGCTGGGGCAATTGCTCATCTTCCAGGTGTTCCTCGTGCGAAGGCTGCGACGAATCAGCGATTCGGACCTGGCGGTCATCCTTGTTTCCGCGGCCATCTTTGCGATGCTCCACTGGCCTAACGGGCCCGTCATGATCGCCTGTTTTCTCGCCGCTCTCGTCTGGACGTGGGTTTATCTGCGCCGGCCCGACGTCTTGGCCCTCGCCCTTTCGATGGGGATAGCAGCCGCAACCTTCGTTACCGTGCTGCCGCGCGATTTCACGCAGCACATGCGCACCGGTCCGATCTACGTGCAGAGGATTCTGGATGCCGACGCGCCGGCGCCGCCGGACCGTTGAACGTGGAAGGGGCGGTCCCGGTCCGTCACATCCCGATCGTGAAGCGCTGTCCGTCGATTTCGAACTCGACCGAGTTCTGTCTGATGCGGACCACCTTCGCGCCGTTCAGCGTGTCGCCGACGCTCACGAACGTGTTGTTCACGACGGCAGTACCGCCACCCGAATTGCCCTGAATGATCCCGCTGAGCTTGAAGCTGGACCTGTCGATCTGGCGGACGACGACCTTTCGAACTTCAGGTTTCGCAGGCGCCGCAGAGGTCGCCTTCTGCTCCGTTGCCTGCTCCGCGGGAGGGGTGGTGGTTTTTTTGTTCAGATCTTTCCCGCCGGCGAGCGTCTTTATCGCGGGCTGGCTTGTTGCTTCCACCTTGACCGTCGCCGGACGGGCCGGAGGGGTGTAATATTTCAGCTCGTCTATCGTCTTGGCGAGAACGAGCTGCGCTTCCGGGCTGATCTCGGCTTCCGACCGACCGGGATGCGAAGGACTCGCCGGACGGACCGGCGTTTCGGATGTAGTGGCGGCCGCCTGCTGCGGTGTTTGCCCGACGATCATCTGCGAAACGGCGAACCATCCTGCCGTCACCGCCAGCGACGCCGCCAGGGCGATCAGGATTTTGGGACCGCGGGGCATCCGGTGCGTGTTGCGATCTTCCCATGCGGGAGGAATGTCCGCCGGTTCGGTCGATGGACTTGTGCGGCGGAGTTTCTCCTCCTCCGCACGCTTGAGGGCCTCGTTGACAAGACTCATCAGCAGGCCTCCTGGAGTTCCTTCGCGGCCATGCGAACCAGCCTGCGATCTATACATCCGGTCTTGTACACGTATCCAGCCAGGAGCGCCTTGTCCCCGATCGCGTTGACAAGGCGGGGCGTACCGTGCGAATACCGGAAAATTTCGTGCATGGCGTCCGGCGCGAACCGAACGACGCTATCTTCGCTGCGTGAGATCCCCGCGACCGCCAGGCGGTGGCGGACATACCGGGCAGTGTCCGTCGCCGTCATGACGCCCAGGTGGAAGCGAACCGTGATTCGCTGGGCGAGCTGACGCAACACCGGCTTGGCGAGCTTGTCGCGGAGTTCGGGCTGACCTATC
>JAJRYB010000127.1 GCA_024275995.1 Planctomycetota bacterium
GATCTCGATGGTCGCGCCGGCCTCTTCCAACTGCGTCCGGGCTTCCTCGGCCTCTTCCTTCGTGACGCCTTCCTTCACGGCCTTGGGAGCGCCTTCTACAAGATCCTTCGCTTCTTTTAGACCGAGGCTCGTCAGGGCGCGAACCGCCTTGATGACCTGGATCTTCTTGTCGCCGATATCCTTCAGGACGACGTCGAAGGTCGTCTGTTCTTCGACTTCTTCCGCGGCCGCGGCAGGACCGGCCATCATCACGGCGCCGCCCGCAGCCGGCTCGATGTCGTATTCCTGCTTGAGATAGTCCGCCAGCTCCACGGCGTCCTTGAGCGTCAACGCCACCATCTTGTCGCCCAGCGCCTTGATGTCTTTCGAGAATTCCTTCGTCTCGACCGTTGCTTCCGTTGCTTCCGTTGCTTCCGCGGTTTCTTCAGCCATCATGAAACTCCAACTTTGCTATTTCCTCGCCGGCCTGATAGGCGACGCCCCGTTGGCGTCATTTAAGCCCTTCGGGCCCAATCCGCAGCCGGCAGATGTCTCGAATCTATTATGCGGCCTCTTCCGCGCCGTCACCGTCGCCGCCGCCGGCTTCGCCGCGTTCCTCGATCGTCTTGAGGATCGACGCCAGCTTGCCCGACGGTCCGATAAGGCAGCCGGCGAGTTTGCTTCCCGGTGACAGGGCGCAGCTCACCAGGCGGGAAATCGCCTCTTCACGCGTCGGGAACTTGCTGAGTTCATCGATGCGGTCCTGGGTAAACGGTTCGCCCTCGAGCAGCGCCGCCTTGACGGTAAGGGACGGGGACTCCTTGGCAATGTCCAGAAGCTCGCGAACGATGGTGACGACGTTGTCGCCCCCGTAGGCAATCGCGCAGGGACCGTCCAGCAGATCGCACGCCACGTCCAGACCGACGGCCTTGAACGCCTGGCGGGCGATTGAGTTCTTCACCACCGACAGGCGAATGTCCTTTTCCAGAAGGCGCCCGCGAATCCGGTTGGTCGATACGGCGTCCAGACCCGCGAAGCCAACCACCGCCAGCGACGTAACGCCGACGAATTTCGCCTCGATGTTCTTCCGAATAAGTTCTTTGACCGGTTTGCTCATGTGACAGATAGCTCCTACGCGACGTCCAGAGAGACCGATGGACTCATCGTCGCCGACAGACATACCTTGCGAATGTACGTTCCCTTCGTAGTCGCAGGACGCAGACGACGAATATGCGACACGAACGCCTCGATGTTATCCCGCAGCTTGTCCGCGTCGAAGTTAACCTTTCCGACGGGGATATGCAGGTTGCCCCCGTCGTCGTTGCGGTATTCGACCTTCCCGGCGGAATAGTCCTTCACCGCCTGGGTAATATCATCAACAACCGTGCCCGCCTTGGGAGAAGGCATCTTGCCCTGCGGACCCAGCACGCGACCGAGGCGGGAGACGATCTTCATCATCCCCTTGGTGGCGACGGCGACGTCGAAATCCATCCATCCGCCCTGGATTTTCTTGACGAGTTCATCGCCGCCCGCCTCGATAGCGCCCGCTTCGATGGCCTTTTCCACGTCCTCGCCTTCGCAGAAGGCGATAACCTTTCGGGTCGATCCGATACCGTGCGGCAGCGATATCGAACCGCGAATCGCCTGGTCCGCCTGGCGGGGATCTATCCCCAGATGCATCACCAGCTCGACGGTCGCGTCGAACTTGGCGCTCTGGAATTCCTTGATGACCCGGATGGCTTCGGCGGTATTCACCGCGCCTTCGGGCACCTTCTCACATAACTGCCGATAACGTCTGCTTCGCCTCTTGGCCATTTTTAAACTCCGCTTTAGAGCAATTCACGCTTGATCTGCAACATCCCTGCTGCCTGCATCTGCGGCTGGCTGCGTCAGAAATACTTCGGAATATTTCCGAATATGCCTCGTATCCCTTCCTGGCCTGCCTTGCTTCGGCAACGCAGGATATGTTGCATCTCAATTGTTCAGTGCTCCAGGGCCCATGGGGCTCCCACGTTTCATTCGCCCGTGGTTTGGCGGTCTCACAAAATCTCAAATTTCAGATTTCAAATTTCAAATCTGAAATCGTTTACTTCACTTCGATTCCCATGGACCGTGCCGTGCCTTCTATCTGCTTGCAGGCTGCGTCGATGTCATGGGAGTTCAAATCCTGCATTTTTCGCTCGGCGATCTGTCGCACCTGCTCCGGCGTAACCGATCCGACCTTTTCCTTGTTCGGAACGCCGGAACCCTTCGCCAGCTGGGCCGCCTCTTTCAACAGCGCCGCGGCGGGAGGGCTCTTGGTTATGAACGTAAAGGTCTTGTCCTTGTAGACGAGTATCTCCACCGGAACGGGCATTCCGCCCATGTCCTTCGTGCGCTCGTTGAACTGGGAAACGAACTGCCCTATGTTCACGTTGTGCTGCCCGAGCGCCGGACCTATGGGAGGCGCCGGCGTCGCCTGTCCGCCGGCCGCCTGGAACTTTATCTTAGCTACGATTTCCTTCGCCATTCTCTCAAACCTCTATTGGTAGCCGGTAGCCCGTCGCCAGTAGTCCGTCATACACGCCAACTGGCTACTGACTACTGGCTACTGTTGTTACGCTTTTTCCACCTGCCAGTATTCCAGCTCGACCGGTGTAGCCCGGCCGAATATCGTCACCACCACGCGAATCAGGCCTTTCTCCGGAAGCACTTCGTCCACCGCGCCTTCGAAGTTTTCGAATGCGCCTTCCTTGATCTTGACCATATCACCCTTCTCGAAATCCACCGAGACCTGTCCGCCGTCCTTGGCCTTCTCCACCTGCAGCAGCATCTTTTCCACGTCGCCGGGCGACATGGGGCTGGGCTTTCCGCCCGAGCTTATGAAGTCGCCCACGCCGGTGGTCTCTTTGATCATGAACCAGGCGTCCTCGCCCATTGCACCGTCCTCGCCGAGTTCCATTTCGACGAACACGTAACCCGGATACATCTTGCGCTCGACGAATTTCTTTTCGCCCTTGCGCGATCGCGGGGACGGACGGCGCTCGGTCGGAACCAGGATTCGCCCGACCTTTTCTTGAAGGCCCTCGATCTTGACCTTTCGGTCCAACGCCTCGCGGACCTGTTCTTCCCTGTTGGAAGCCACACGCAGGACATACCACTGTTTGGACATGACCGATTCGACCTCTTATGAAGTGGGCAAAATGCCCATCCACTTGAATAGGAACGTGAACAGCATGTCCACGCCGAACAGGATCCCTGCCATCATGAATGTCGTAACGATCACGACTTTTGTGGACCCGACGACTTCCTTGCGGGAGGACCAGGAGACTTTCTTCATCTCGCCTTCGGTGGCGATGAGGAAGTCCGCCGTCTTCGGGCGGTTCATCAGCCAGAACATCAACCATCCAAGAAGGACCACCACCGCCGTCGGAACGCCAAACCGGATGTACGGCGCGCTGGTGGCGGCATATCCCTGGAACTTCAGGCTGAGAACGTAAGCGCCGATAACGCCCACGATCATCACGCTGACAAGCGTAAGGACACGGGTGTACTTGCCCTGACCTCGTTTATAAATTCCAAAAATGCTCACGATTTTCGCGCCTCGTCGGACCGCTGTGTCCGACAGTCAAAGATCGAGAATCCAGGGGCTCACAGCGCGGGGGACTCCGTTTCCCGGGCCGCAGACAGCTTGCATCAGCTTTCGGTCACTCTTTTTCCAGGTCTCTCTGCGTCCCGGCGTCGGGGCGGGCGGCCCGATCTTCTTTTCGGGCCTCAATTCTCTCTACCCGTCAATACCACCAGCACGGCAGGGAGGACTTGAACCCCCAACCTGCGGTTTTGGAGACCGCTGCTCTGCCAATTGAGCTACTGCCGTGTCTCCCGAGTTCGGGTGTTTTTATCGGTCCGTTATTTCCGCTTGAGCTTGTGCTCCGTGTGCTTGCGCTCTCTCGGACAGTACTTCTTCAACGTCAGCTTGGGAACGCCTCCCTGAACGCGCACGTTCGTGCGATAGTTCAGGTCCTTGCATTCGCTGCACTGCATCCAAACGTATTCGCGGGCCTTGCTCTTGGCCATCGAGTGTTACTCCAGAATCTTCGTCACCACGCCCGCTCCGACGGTCCTGCCGCCTTCACGAATGGCGAAACGAAGCTGCTCTTCCATTGCGATACTCGTATTCAACAATTCCACTTCCACCAGGATATTATCGCCCGGCATGCACATCTCCGCGCCGCCAAGCAGCTTGATGGTCCCGGTTACGTCGGTCGTTCGGAAATAGAACTGCGGACGATAACCCGTAAAGAACGGGCTGTGCCGGCCGCCTTCTTCCTTCGTCAGTACGTAAACTTCGCCCTCGAATTTCGTGTGAGGGGTAATACTTCCGGGCTTGGCGAGAACCTGTCCGCGCTGAAGGTCGTCCTTCTCGACGCCGCGGAGCAGACACCCGACGTTATCGCCCGCCTGTCCGTCTTCCAGCGTCTTGTTGAACATCTCGACGCCGGTGACGGTGGTCTCGCGCGTTTCGCCCAGTCCGACGATTTCGACCTTGTCGCCGACGTGCACCGCGCCGCGTTCGATACGTCCGGTCCCCACCGTCCCGCGCCCCTTGATGGAGAACACGTCCTCGATCGGCAGGAGGAAGTCCTTGTCCACCTCTCGCTGCGGTTCGGGAATGTAGCTGTCCAGTGCGGCGACCAGCTCAAGAATGGGCTTGGCGGCGTCGCCATCGGGGTTCGCCAAAGCTTCGGTGGCGGAACCCTTGATCACCGGAACGTTGTCCCCGTCGAACTCGTAGCTGCTCAGCAGGTCGCGAACTTCAAGCTCCACCAGTTCGAGCAATTCCTCGTCCTCGACGAGGTCGGCCTTGTTCAGGAACACCACCAGCGCCGGGACATTCACCTGGCGGGCAAGCAGTACGTGCTCGCGAGTCTGGGGCATCGGGCCGTCCGCCGCGGAAACCACCAGGATCGCACCGTCCATCTGCGCGGCGCCGGTGATCATGTTCTTTACGTAGTCCGCGTGACCGGGGCAATCGACGTGCGCGTAGTGGCGGGCTTCCGACTGGTATTCGACGTGCGCGGTGGCTATCGTCAGAATCTTCGTCGAGTCGCGCCGACCCTGCGATTCCGACGCCTTGGCGATTTCGTCGTAGCTCTTGAACGTCGCCAGGCCCTTGGTCTCCAGGACCTTCATGATGGCCGACGTCAGCGTCGTCTTTCCGTGGTCCACGTGGCCGATCGTGCCGACGTTGACATGCGGTTTCGTTCGTTGAAAAGTTTCCTTGGCCATTTGCTCGTGCTCCTCTTGACTTGACTAGATCAGAGTTTTTTAGTTTTTCGTTCTGGAGTACCTGTATTCCGGTTTCCCGTCGTCTTTCCCGATGATTATCTTTCGACCCAAAGGGTTCCCTGCGCCTGTTCCACGCTCGCCGGACACCAACGCAGCAAGGCTGCTGATGGGGGTCGAACCCATGACCTCGTCCTTACCAAGGACGCGCTCTACCACTGAGCTACAGCAGCGCAATCCTCGACTTCCAGGCCGGCGACCGCGCCTCGGGACACCGACACCACCAGCACCGATCCGCTACGAAAGTCGCGAACCTGCGTCTGGGCTTATGGATACACTGCCACCCTGGCTATGAAACAGACCGTTGAATATACAGAAACGCACGCAGAAGTGTCAGAAAAAAAACCTGTGGTTCTTAACTTTTTTTTCGGGCGCCCGTAACGGTAATCGCACAGCCGGGTTTTCCCACCGCAAAACCGCACGCCCAATCAACGATACCTACCCGTCCGGCGCATCCAGACCCAGACGCTCATATTGCTCCGAGGGGGCGTCGTTGGCTGCCATCTCACGCAAAAGATGGTCGATCATCATCCGCTCGATCTCCGCATCCTCGATGGGTTCAAGCTGGTGCGGATCGTTATCGAGGTCGAACAGCATCGTTCGGCGCGCCCGTTCGTCGGCCTTCCATACCCCCGCGTCGGTGCGCAGTGTCCGCAGACCCTTCGTAAAGCTGAACGGTTCGGCCAATTCCGCCGTGCGCAGATTGTCCGTACTGAAGAACCCCCGCATGTGCGTAGGCATCAGCGTGTAGTTATAGAGCGGCTGATTGTCCTCGTTCGCAGCCGCCCGCATGTAAACGTACCTTCCGTCGGTCACGTTCACCTGCCCGCCGTGCACGCCGAACAGTCCCGCCCGGCGAACGGGCGTATCGTCGGCTATCGTCCGGCCCAACGGCACGCCCTGCATGTCTTTCGGCCTGTCCACCCCGAAAAACTCCAGGAGCGTCGGGGCGAGATCTATCGTCTGGACGAGACTTTTTCGACGCTGCCCGGCGGTATCGGGATAACGCGGGTCCCAGATGAACAGCGGCGAATGCGATACTTCCTCGTAGAACGGCATCCAGCACTTGCCCCAGCTGTCGTGCTCGCCCAGAAGGAACCCGTGGTCCGTATTGACGATCAGCATCGTGTCTTTCCACATGTCGTGGGCGTCCATCATCGCCAGGACCTTGCCGAGATGTTCGTCGCACATGCTGAGAAGCGCCGCGTATTCATTCCGGCAGTGCTCGACCTGCTCCTCGCTCTCCGTTACGGGCTTGTAGCCCGGCCAATCGAAGTGCTTTCCCTTGTACTCGTGCGGGTAGAGGTCCTTGTATTTCTGCTGCGTGAAGAACGGTTCGTGCGGATCGAACGTCTCGATATGCAGGAACCAGTTGTCCTGCTCGTGATTCCGCTCGATGAACTCAAGCCCTGCCGTAAACGTCTTGGCCTGGGGCTGATCTTCCTCGCGTTTCATGAACGCGCGGTTGACCCAGTCCTGCCGCCAGTGAGGGGCTTTTTCCTTGCCCGGCACGAACGCGGGTATATCGGGATCGTCCACCTGTCCCATCCACTGATCGCCCTCCTGCCCGCGGAAGCATTCCCACGTACTGTATCGGCCGTGATACGTCGCCCCGCCGTCTTCCCAGTAGTGGTAGTGGTCGCTGACAAAGTGCGTGTAGACTCCGTTTTTCCGGAGGATTTCCGGCATGGAATCGTCGAACGGTTCGGGCGGGCTCCACGAGCGGTGCAGGAAGTTGTACCTGCCGGTGTGCAGCTCACGCCGGGCGGGCATGCAGGGCATGGACCCGACGTAGCTCGTCTCGAACGTCGCCGTCCGCTCGGCAAGCCGATTGAAGTTCGGAGCCACCGTCCAGTCGCAGCCGTAAGGGGGAAGCATGTGGCGGTTGAGCGAATCGAACATCACCATGATAGCCTTCATCAAAAACTACTCCTTTTAAAACAAAATTCAAAACCCGAAATCCGAAATTCGAAACAAATTCGAAATTCAAATACAGCGATGTTCAAAACAAAAACACGGCGCGAACCATAAGCCATTGTTTCAGATTTCGGTTTGACAAGGTGTCGTTGTTTTTGTTTCTGTCATTGCTTTATTGCTTGTTTAGAATTTGTTTCGGATTTCGTGCTTCGAATTTCGTATTTCGGATTTCAGATTTTACTCTATCCTCCATCCCGGAAATAGTCCAGCCAAGCCATCTGTATCGCCTCGAGTTTCCCCTCACAGGAGGCGGCCGGATCGTCCTCGAACCCGTCCAGTTCCAGCACCCAGTCCCGCAGGTCCGTAAATCTAACCGTCAGCGGATCGACGCCGGGCCTGGTTTCAGCGAGTCGAAAGGCGATCTCGTCGGCATCCGTCCATTTCAGGCCGTCCATGATTGCTATCCTTTTTCGGAGACGGCGTTGCGGTTCCATCCGGGAATCGTCACTTCCAGGTCTCCCCGAACCACCGCCATGCACGCAAGCCGGCTGTTGAGCTGGTTGCCCGCGCACAGATCGATGGCGTCCAGTTCGTCCTCGGTCGGTTCGGAAAGATTGTCCGCGCCCCTGGTTGCTATGACGTGGCAGGTTCCGCAGGCGCCCAGCCCGCCGCAGGCATGTTCGATATGCACGCCGTGGGCCAGTGCGATATCCAGCAGGCTTCCCGGTTCGCCGTTTCGCCCGTAGGGATACTCCGCCGGGTTCACTTCCACCGTCACGCCCGCCGGCTCGAATGTAACCTTATATTTCACCATGATGTCTGTTATTGGCGATAATACAGCGGAACGGCAAGCCACCTCGAAAACAAAGGTGCGATTCCAGGAATCTATCCATAACCCACGCCACGGTTTACCGTTCCGCTGTGTTAGTGAAAATCGTTATCGCAGCATCAAAAATCGTCGAGTTTCTTTCCCTTTGCGGTCTTGCGGATGACCTCGTCGAGCTGTGCCCGGGTGAGCGGATCGGCTGCGTCGTTGGCGGCTGCCATCGCGGCGTAAAGCTCGTCGGGATCGTCGCAACCGTCCATCTTCTCGCGCAATGTATTCACGGCTGAGTCCAGCAGCCTGCGCTGGGCATCGCTCATTACGTCACCGGCGCGATGTAACGCCTTTTCGATTGCGCCCAGTATGCGCGCCGACTCGTTCCGCAGATCGATCAGGCGATGCGCCGTCATGTCCTCGACGGCGTGGACGTAGGACTCATTCACCATCGTATCCACCTGCTCCTTCGAAAGACCGCGAGCTGCCGTTATCTGGACCGACGCCTCCTGCCCGCTGCGCTGCTCGCGCGCCGAAACGTTCAGTATCCCGTTGGCGTCCAGTAGAAACGTAACGTGGATGCGCGGCATCGACGCCGGCATCGGTGGAATATCGCGAAGCTGGAACTTGCCCAGGCTTCGGCAGTCCTTCGCCAGCTCGCGCTCGCCCTGGAGAACGTGAATATCAACCGACGTCTGCCCATCGACGTACGTCGTAAAATCCTCAGCCGCCTGGCAGGGAATCGTCGTGTTCCGCATGATCAACTTACCCATCGCCCCGCCGAGCGTTTCGATACCGAGCGACAGCGGCGTGACGTCCAGAAGCAGCGTGTCGCGATGCGTCCCGGCGAGTATCACCGCCTGCACGGCGGCGCCCAGGGCGACGACCTCGTCCGGATTGATCGCGGTGTAAGGCGTCCGGCCGAACAACTCCCCCACCCGCTTTTGCACGAGCGGAATCCGCGTGGACCCGCCGACCATAACGACCTCGTCCACGTCGCCCGGCTGCAATGCGGCGTCCGCAAGGGCCCGCCGGCAATGTTCGATCGTATGCTCCACCCACCTGCCGGCGCGCTGCTCGAACTCCCGGCGGGTAATCGTCCGACGGAATGTACGCCCCTTTCCAAGGGCCACTTCCACTGTCGCCGAGTCGAACTCCGAGAGGCGGATTTTCGCCGCCTCCGCAAACGCGCGAAGCGCCTGCCTCGTCGCGGGCGGGAACGAAAGCTCCTGCCCGAACTCCTCGCGAATCTCCGAGGTAATCAGGTCGATCAATTCACGATCCAGGTCGTCCCCGCCCAGCTGCGTATCGCCGTTTGTGCTCAACACCTGGAAGACCCCGCCGGCAACCGACAGGATCGACACGTCGAACGTTCCCCCACCGAAATCGTAGACGGCGATGCGAGCGTCCTCCTTGCGGTCCAGCCCGTAGGCGAGCGCAGCGGCGGTCGGCTCGTTCACGATCCGCTTTACGTCCAGGCCCGCGATTCGTCCCGCGTCGCGAGTCGCCTGTCGCTGCGCGTCGTCGAAGTAGGCCGGCACGGTGATGACCGCCTGCGTGATCGACCTGTCGAGGGCCGCCTCGGCTCGGCTTTTGACGTCGCGAAGAATGATCGCGCTGAGCTCCTGCGGCGAGAAACGCCTTCCCTGCACGTTCACGCGGATGGTCCCGTCGTCGGCAGGCTCGACCGCGTAAGGCAGGAAAGTCATATCGCCTCGAATGTCCCCGATACCGCGACCCATCAGTCGCTTTACCGAATAAACGGTGGCCAGGGGATTCTCGACGGCGTGTGCGCGTGCCGGCGCACCGACTGTCACCGATCCGTCCGGAGAGAACGCCACGACGCTCGGGACGAGAGCGCCGCCCCCGGCGTCGCGAATTACCTCCGGACCGTCCTGCGTCAACCAGGCGGCAAGGGAATTCGTCGTGCCCAGATCGATACCAAGTATGAATGTTTCGTCCATGATAATTTTCCGGCGAACAGGTTACCGTCGCCGTCAGAGAAGCGAAAGAAGCTTCTTCACGTAGGAAACCGCATTGAGCTGCTTGCGGATTTCGTCCAGGAAATCGTTTCTCACAGCCTCGCAGGCGACGGCCTGGCTGTACTCGGCGAACAACGAGGCTACGCGGTTCAGCAGCCCGTCATGCTGGCATGTAAGCACGTTGCGAATCCTCTCGAGTTCTCCCTTATCATCGTTTTCACGGGCGTCGGCGAGTTCTTCCTGCATCATCATCATCGTTCCGAGGAACCCGTTGGGCACCGACTTGTCCCGTGCGGAAGTTTTCCCGCCGAGCAGGTTGAGCAGGTAGGCTGCGCGATCGGCGGGATCGCTCAGTGTCCGGTAGGCGTCGTTGAGATTCGCCGAGACCCGCAGGTGCAGCTGCTGGACCTCCGGCGTGTCGTCGCCGTGGAAGTCCGGATGCGCATGTCGGCTGAGCGCAAGGTACCTGTCGCGAAGAAGCCGGGGGTCTATCTCGTAGATTCGCGGCAGCGACAGCAGCGTGAAGTAATCCACCACTTCCGCCGAGGGGTTCAGCGCGTGGCAGTAATCGCACACCAGCGGCGCGCTCATGGGTTTGCTGCAATGGTTGCACTTCGCCGGGAACACCTGCCCGGGTGATTTATCGACGGCGCTCATTACACCGGACTCCTTCATGTCGACGCTACGTCGAAAAACTCGCGCCGCACCCGCAGCTTCGGGAGGCGTTGGGGTTATTGAACTTGAAGCCGCCCTTGAGCAGCTCCTCGTCGAAGTCGATCTCGGTGCCGCTGAGGTAGAGCAGGCTCTTGGGATCGCAGACGATCCTCACGCCGCAGCTTTCGAAGACCTCGTCGTCTTCGGCGGGAGAGTCCGTGACGTCCAGCGTGTAGTTGAACCCGCTGCACCCGCCGCCCTTGACGCCGACCCGAAGAGCGGCGCTTTCCGGCAGCTTGTGCTGCGCGAACAGTTGCTTGATCTTCTCCGCCGCACGCTCGGTAAGTGTTATTGCCATCTTCCGCTTCCTTTCTCTTCCCATCGCCCCGCCTCCCGTTCCATCCGGCGACGGCGCCTATTCATGATCATTCTTTTGCTTCCAGTCCGCAATCGCTGCCTTCACGGCGTCCTCGGCAAGCACGGAACAATGTATCTTCACCGGTGGCAGCGAAAGCTCGCGGGCGATGGCGGTGTTCTTCAGCTCCGCCGCCTGCTCGACGTTCCTTCCCTGCAACCATTCGGTCGCCAGCGAGCTTGCCGCGATCGCCGAACCGCAGCCGAACGTTTTGAACTTCGCATCCACGATCGTCCCGTCGTCGTCCACCTCGATCTGAAGCTTCAGCACGTCGCCGCATTCCGGAGCGCCCACGATACCCGTCCCCACGCGGGAGGAGTTCTTGTCCATCGAACCCACGTTCCGCGGGTTCGTAAAATGGTCGATCACTTTATCCGAGTAAGGCATTTTTCAAATTCCTATCCGTCCACCAGCTTTCATTGCAGAAAGCTTCTTTATTCGCGAACTTTCCACAATGTAAGGAGGCGTTTTTTTATTTCCTTATCCGTTTACCCGCTTTCATTGCGGGAGGTTTCCGTCTCCAGGGGTTTTCCACAGCAGCCAGGCCCGCAGCACGGCGCGTCGTTATCGTCGTTTACCACTGTCAGCGAAATTGCCGCTCCCGCTCCGTCCTGCGAGGCGGTCTTTCCGAGTTCGATACCTTCCTGCTCCATTTCGTAGAGCGGGCTCAGTTCTCGCAGCTCGGAAACCGCTCGTGCGACCTGCTCTGCGGCGTAGTCGATTTCGTCAGCCGTCGTGAACCGTCCGAGGCTGAAGCGGATCGAACTGTGCGCCAGGACGTCCCGAACGCCGATCGCCCGCAGGACGAAGCTCGGTTCGAGCGACGCGCTCGTGCACGCCGACCCGCTGGAAACGGCGATGTCCCGCATTTTCATCATGAGCGCCTCGCCCTCGACGTATGCGAAGGACATGTTAAGCGTGTTGGGCAGGCGCTCGGTGGGATGCCCGTTCAACGACGTATGTTCGAGGCGACGCTCGATTTCCCGTTGCAGCCGGTCCCGCAGCCCCGTGAGTCGCTTCGATTCTTCCGCCATTTCCAGTCGGCACAGTTCCGCAGCCGCTCCGAAGCCCACGATACCCGGAACGTTCAGCGTTCCACTGCGCATCGAGCGTTCGTGCCCGCCGCCGTGCATCTGGCAGGCCAGGCGTACGCGTGGACCGCGACGACGAACGTACAACGCGCCGACGCCCTTAGGCCCGTATATCTTGTGCCCCGAAAAGCTCAGCAGGTCCACGCCCATCTCCTGGACGTCGATGGGGATCTTCCCCGCCGCCTGGGTGGCGTCCGTGTGAAAGATAACGCCGCGAGACTTGGCGACCCGCCCGATCTCCGCGATCGGGTGGATCGTTCCGATCTCATTGTTCGCCGTCATTATCGTGATGAGAATGGTCCGCTCCGTTATCGCCGCTTCCACCTGCGAAGGCGAGATGCGTCCGTATTTGTCCGGGTCCAGCCAGGTCACCTTGCGACCTTGCGTTTCGAGGTACTTGCAGGTGTCGATAACGGCCTTGTGCTCGGTGGTGCAGGTGATGATGTGATCGCCCTTTTCGGCGTACATTTCCGCGACGCCCTTTATCGCGAGGTTGTCGCTCTCGGTGGCACCGGAAGTCCAGACGATGTCCTTGCCCTCCGCACCGATCAAGGCCGCCACCTGGTCGCGAGCTATCGCGACGGCCTCCTCTGCCTTCCACCCGAACGAATGGTTCCTGCTGGCTGCGTTCCCGAAATGCTCCGTGAGATACGGAAGCATATCCTCCAGCACGCGCCGGTCAACCGGCGTGGTGGCGTTGTTGTCCAGGTAAATCGGTGTTTTAACCGGCATCGATTCAACTCCATTATTTATCCGCCGGCGCCGAGGACGGTTCGACGATCTCGGCCAGCGTGACCTTCTTCAGAAAATCGTTAAGTCTGCGATGCACCCGGTGAATCGGATCGGCAATCGGGCATCTTGCCATCAGCTCACAGCCGCACTCCTCGTCGTCGCCGGTTTCGTGGGTGACGCACTCAGCCAGACGAACCGGTCCCTCGACGACGGCTACCATGTCGGCAAGATTTATCTCCTCGGGCCTGAGCGCCAGGCGGTATCCCCCATGAACGCCGCGGACGCTCTGGACGTATCCCGCCGACGAGAGGTCCTTCAATACGTTCATCAGGAGCGAAACCGGAACGTCGAAAAGCCCTGCTATCTCGCGGGCACTGGTATAACCGTCCCCTCCCACCTTCGCAAGGTGGACCATGGCTATCAACCCGTACCCAGCCTTTTTCGTCAACGCTAACATCGTGTTATCCTTGCCTGCCCGGTGCTCTGATTATAATAGGACTAATTTGGTACGCTTTCAACCTTATATCGTACTTTTTTGATACTATTTTTTGAAAAATCTCCCGCTCCACAAGAGAACGAATCGATTCCCGGACTGATCCAAGCATTGATCTTGACTCGCAGGAAGGTTAAAATTAATCTGAAGGAAAGGTCGAGCGGCGCCGCTGACGGGTGTTATATGTATGGGGATAAGATTTTCGACCTGTTTGTCGAGACGGCGCAAAGAGCGACAACAAGATGGGTGGGCAGGAGAGTGACATGAATGGAACGCTGCGCATATCCGGGCTGCTGCTGGTTGGACTTTTCGCATGGACCGCCGGACCTGCCCCTCGGGCCGTCGCACAGACGCAGACCACCGCCCCGGCCGGGAGACTGAAACGTTCGCAACGACCCGATATCATCGCAAGGTTCCTCCAATACAAGCTGGATCTTTACGGCCGGCACATCAAGAGCAAAGACTGGATCGCGCGGGTAATGGGCGTAATCAGCCTGGCGAAAATCGACCATCCCGAAACAACCGAAACCATTATCAAGGTAATGCGCAGCGACCGGATGCCCCTGGTCCGCATTTACGCGTGGGAAGCGCTTCACTCGCGGCTGGACCGCCTGACGCGCCCGCAGCAGGATGAATGGGTGAAAACGGGCAAAGACCTCTTCCGAAGGAGAGAACTCCAGGGCGATCTGAAACTGGGACTGGTCGATATCATGGAGGCGGCCGGACCGACGCGAGAAAACAAGGCCTTCTTCATGAAGATGTTCAACGCATGCAGTGCAAGCCATGGCGGCGACATCCGCACACTCCAGGCGCTGGGCGACCTGTTGAGCAAGTGGCGAAGCGCGGACCTGGCGAAATGGCTACTCCGCAGGATGCGCCACCTGGACACTGCATGGCGGTCGGAAATCGTTCTCGGCAGGCTCGATTCGTCCATCCCCAACTCGCAGACGCTCTTCAAGAGAAGCACCACCGAGATGTGGCGAACCACTTACGGCAGGTGGCGCAAATGGCTGGGCGAGGCGGATCTGAAAGAAATCGAGCCACCGGATAAAGTCGTCTACAAAGCCAAGGCGAGGTTCCTGCCCAGGGGCGAGAAGATTACCGACACCAAGGCCCCCAAGTGGAGGAAAGATCTCGAACTCGGCGAGTTCAGGTTGAACTACCTCGACGTCGGTTTCGCCGTGGACGCCACCGGTTCGATGGGAAGCACGCTCAGGTGGATCGAGCGCGACCTCAGCAGGATGATGCGGACGTTCGCGTTCATCAGCCGCTATCCGCGCATCGGAATATCCCTGTACCGCGACAGGGGCGAGCAATACCTGGTGCGAACCTTCCCGCTCAGCGGCGACGCCGCGAAACTTTCGCGCGCCATGAAGGCCCAGAACGCTGTCGGAGGCGGCGATATTCCCGAGGCGGTCCTGGCCGCGCTGAACTCGCTGATCAGGAAAAACTGGTCGGAAGGAGCCAAGTCCAAAAGGGTCATCGTGCTGCTTGGAGACGCCCCGCCCCACCAGAACACTATGGAGAGAATCGAGAAGCTCGTCACCGACGCCGCCAAGAAAGGCTTCGTGTTCTTTACCTTCAAGGTTAAAACATACGGTTCGACCATTACCAAGGGTCCGAACTGGGACCCCGAACTCGCCAGCTTCGACAAAATCGCCGCGTGGGGCGGGGGCAACAGCCATCGGATATGGTTCCCCAAGGATGCAGGCAATAACAGGTGGTACATGGTTCCACGCGCGCCGAACGAATCGTTCCCTCCGGACCGCCTGATCTTCCGGGAAATACTCCGGGCCGCCATGCCCCAGGGATTCGGAGATCGTATTGATCCGTTTATCAGCGTGCTTCTGGAATACGTGGATCGGTCCGTTCCGGAAAAACGCGCGCCGTTCGCTGCCTACAGGAGTTCCGGACCGCACAAGCCCCGCGACCCGCAGAAGTAATACCACCCGCCAGTCAGAGCGGTTACCCAAACGGCCTGTTCGAGTAAATGCTATAAAATCATTGTCCGCGCGTAGGTTAGGCCCGGCCTGAATCTCCCTCCTTCGGAGATCGTAACCTGATTGACACGGCAGCTTTCCTTCGCCCGTCGACGGAAATCAATCGGGTAGCGTCCATCTTAAATCATGTGATCTACCTCAGTCCCAGCGCTTTGGCGACGCCTTGCCCGTAGGCTGGGTCTGCCTTGCTGAAGTGGGCAACCATCTTCTCCTGGAGTTCTCTGGGCACCTTGCCCAGGGTGCCGGCGATGTTCAGGACCAGTCGCTGTCGTTCATCAGGAGACATCAGCCTGTAGAGATTGCCCGGCTGCACATAATCGTCGTCCACCCCCCGCTTCTGTTCGTAGCGATCGGCATCGCCCGATATTCTCAGTGGAGGCTCGGCGTAGGCAGGATCGGCCACGGGCCCGCCCATGGTGTTGGGTTCGTAGTTCGGGTCCGGACCTCCGTTGTCATCGAACCGCATCGCGCCATCGCGCTGATAGGTGTTCTGCACCCTGGTTGCATGCGGGCAGTTGATCGGCAGCCGCTCGTAGTTGACGCCCAGGCGGTAGCGATGCGCGTCCGCATAGGAGAAGATTCGCGCCTGCAGCATCTTGCACGGCGAAAACGATATCCCCGGCACGACGTTGGCCGGTGAGAACGCAGCCTGCTCGACCTCGGCGAAGTAGTTGGCTGGATTACGGTTCAATTCGAGCACGCCAACCTCGATCAGGGGGTAGTCCGCATGTGGCCAGATCTTCGTCAGGTCGAACGGATTCCACCGATAGTTCTCGGCCTCCAGCTCAAGCATGATCTGGACGCTGAAGGTCCACTTGGGATAGTCGCCTCGCTCAATAGCCTCGAACAACTGGACGGTGTGGTAGTCGGGATTCTCCGCGGCCAGGCGGTCAGCTTCTTCCACCGGCATGCACTGGATGCCCTGCTGAGTCTTGAAGTGGAACTTGACCCAGAACCGCTCATTCTCGGCATTGATGAAGCTGTACGTATGGCTTCCGTACCCGTTCATGTACGGGATGCCCTTCGGAATGCCCCGATCGGAAAACAGAATCGTGAGCTGGTGAAGCGACTCGGGCACCTGCGACCAGAAGTCCCACTGGGCGAAGTCGCGCTTGGCGTTTGTCTGCGGGTCGCGCTTCTGGGTGTGGATGAAATCCGGGAACTTGATCGCGTCCCGGATGAAGAAGGTCGGCGTGTTGTTGCCGACCATGTCCCAGTTGCCTTCCTCGGTGTAGAACTTCAGCGAAAATCCCCGGACATCCCGCACCGTGTCGGCCGAGCCCTTCTCCCCCGCCACCGTCGAGAACCTCCCGAACATTTCGGTCTGCTTGCCGATCTTCGAGAATATCCTGGCCTTGGTGTACCTCGTGATATCCTGCGTGACGGTGAAAGTTCCATGCGCGCCGGCAGCCTTGGCGTGCACGACACGCTCGGGAATGCGCTCCCGGTTGAAATGGGCCAGCTTCTCCAGCAGGTAATGGTCCTGCATCAGCGTCGGACCGCGCTCGCCGGCTGTCAGGGACGTCTGGTTGTCCGGGACCGGAATGCCGGCCCCCGTCGTCAGTGTATTCTTCTTACCCATTGATCTTGCCTTTCTTTGCCAGTGCTCCGGGCATATCTTTGGTTGCCGATATGCGGCGAGGGCTTATCTCATGAGCCGTGCTCCCGCCCCAGCCGTGTTCAATGCATTCTACCGGCTGCAAAACGCGATTGGAACACTCAAGGGCAGCTCAAGCTGCCCATCGAAAGACGTAACCGGAAAGCGGCTGTGAATTATCTCGCAATGGTTCCTGACGAATGCGACGCCAACGCCTTACGCCAGCGTCACCTACGCATCGAAAACGCCCCTTTTGCGCGCACAAAAAGTCCAGCGGACTCCCGAATTCGCCCTGAAAAATATTTTTTATATCCATCGTCTGAATAAAGACTTGCGCACATCACTTTTCCAAAAGTTACCTGTTCGGGTGGTCAAAACGTGGGTATTGGCCCAAGTATGGGGGGCGGTCACAGAGCGGGAGAACGTAGATAGTA
>JAJRYB010000128.1 GCA_024275995.1 Planctomycetota bacterium
GAGGGCTCGCATTACGCGCGCTGAAGTTGCTTGACAATTAAAGAACGAAAAACCGACACAGAGGAACAGAGGGAAATGAGGTTTAAAAACAAAGCAAAGCGTTTTTTAATTTCTCTACATCTCTGTATCTCTGTGTGTAATAAGATGTTACGTATTTTTGCCCCTCCAGAAACCCTTTCCAGCCTGTCCCCGGTTGTCCCGGGATTTGCATACTTGTGCGGACTTGTACGAAGTGGTACGAAACGATACGCTTTGGTACGGACTCGTGCGCAAGGGCCTGGCAACCGATTTCACCATCAGGCGTAGCGCGTCAGGGTTGGTATAATGCGATCATGTCCGGAAAGAGCAAGTCATCCGATTCCAAAACCCGCAGGTCGAAGCTCCCTGCGAAGCGGCAGGCGGTGCTGGAGGAACTCCGCGGAAGGGTAGCCTCTCTGCCAAGCGGTCCGGGGGTGTACCTGTTCAAGGATGCCTCGGGCGTGGTGCTTTACGTTGGGAAGGCAAAGAGTCTCCGCTCGCGTGTGTCGAGTTACTTTCAGCCGTCGGCGGACCTGGATCGCACTCGCGGCCCGCAAATCTATCGCATGGTTCGCGAGCTTGTCGCCGACCTTGACGTGCTGGAATGTGAAAGCGAAGTGGACGCCCTTCTCCGCGAGAGCCGTCTCATCAAGGACATCCACCCGCCCTTCAACGCCCACCAGAAGGACCAGAAAACGTTCCCGTACCTTCAGATCACGATGAAGGAAGATTTTCCGCGCGTCTCGATCACCCGCCGGCCGAAAGGCAGCGGCGCGAAATTGTACGGGCCTTTCGTGTCCGTCGGCGAACTTCGTGCCGCCCTTCCGCTGATACAGCGGGTGTTCAAGTTTCGCACGTGCGGGCTTGACATCGTCGAGGGCGACGCCAATCAGCGGACGTTCCGCCCCTGCCTTCTGCACAATATCAAGCGCTGCACCGCCCCGTGCGGCGGGCGGGTGAGCAAAAGCGATTACGCCGTCCAGGTTCGCCACCTCCGCCAGTTCCTGGACTCCAAGGCGTCCTCGCTTCGTCGCGACCTGGAAAAACGCATGAAGTCAGCCGCCGAGGCGCTCCGGTTCGAACGCGCCGCGGCGCTTCGCGACGAGCTGCGTGCACTGGAAGGCCTGCAAAAGCGCGGGCTGGTGGACGAGCACGTCCAGCCGGAGGTGTTCTACGTGGACCCCTCGGAAGGGCTGGAAAAGCTGGCGAAAGTGCTCGACCTGCCCGCGGCGCCGCGAACCATCGAGGCGATCGACATAGCACACCTCTCCGGCGGGGAAATGTGCGGCGCGATGGTATGCTTCATCGACGGGAAGCCCTTCAAGAGCGCGTATCGCAGGTATCGTATCAGGACCGTCGCCGGGAACGACGACTTCGCGTGCATTCGCGAGGTGGTCCGGAGGCGTTACGCCCGCGCCGGGATGAAGGCCGAGTTGTTTCCGGACGTGATACTGATCGACGGTGGGAAGGGTCAGCTCTCGGCTGCGTTCGATGTCCTGGGGGAGATGGAGTGCACGCCGCCGATGCTGATATCACTCGCCAAGAAGGAAGAGATCGTCTACGCCCACGGGCGGGACGGGGAAATCCGCCTTCCCCGCCACGATCCGGCGCTGCGGGTGCTGCAATCGATCCGCGACGAGGCTCACCGCTTCGCGCAGCATTACCATCACATCCTGCGGCGAAAGAGCATGCTGGAAGAGGACACCCCCGTCGGCAGGAAGAACTCTCAGCGCTGATAGATCGGAAGCTGCCGATACGTGACGCTCATCGCCAGCACGCCCATCGCGGTGGAATAGCACGTGCCCGCCTTGGCGGCGCTTCCGCCTTCAGCAGGCCAGGAACCGTCGGGCTTCTGGTACTTGAGCATCACCTCGTACATATCGGCGGCAAAGGTTTCCCAATACTTTCCACCGAGTTGGAACATGCCTTGGGATACGTAGTACAGGCCATAGTAAAAATGGCTTCCACCGAAGCGAATCTGCTTTCGGTGCTTGAGTATCCACTCGCCGGCGCCTATGGCGGCCTTACCGCCGTGGCGTCCGCAAAGCTCGAGGCTCAGGAGCGCGGTTCCGGTCCTTGCCAGTCCCGGTCCACCGCCGGGCTGGTATGCGAAACCGCCATCCTTGGTGCGACAGTTCATGACGAATCGCAACGCCTGGTCGATGGCTTCCTTCGGAACGGCGGCGCCGCTGTTCCTCGCCGACCTGAGCGACAGGACAGCCCACCCCGTGCAGGAGATGTCGCTGTCTTTGCTCTTGTGCGAGTAGCGCCATCCGCCCTGGTGCAGGGGCTTGGGTTTCCGGATAGCCTGGGCGGCGAGAATGACCTTCAGCGCCTTGCCAAGGACGACGTCGAGTTTCTTCTGGCGATCGGAGTCCACCATTCCGGAGACCTCCGAGAGCAGCAGCGTGGAGATGCAGTGGCTGTACATCGGACCGTGCGAGCTGGTTCTACCGACGATCATTCCGTTGGGCAATTGGGATTTCAGGATGAAGTCGATCCCGCGATTGATGACGCCGCCGTATCGCCCGGAACCCGGGGTATATCCCTTGGCGAGGAACGCCATCACCGACAGCGACGAGACGCCGGTGTTCTGGCGCATGGGCGCGGGGAAGTATCCCCCGTCGGTCTGGACCTTCGCCAGGTACGCCAGCGCCCGATCGATGGACGCGTCGATCTTCCTATCGTACCTGGCGAGCGTTGCGGAAGCTTCGTCGGCGCGAGCGGTGGTGCAGGTAGCCGTCACCGCCGCCAGTACGACCGCCGCAATCACATGCGGATATCTGAATGCAATCATTTATTCTTCCCGTCGGTCTTCCGTCCGCCTCGCCTCGCGATCGCGATGAAGTACCGCTTGATGAGGGCGCGGTATTCGGCCAGGCCCTGCGACGAGGACGCCTGGAGGATCTGGTTTTTCAGATCGCCGGGCAATCTCGCCCAGTCTCCGATCGATATTCCGAGTTTTTCGAGCTGCGCCGCCGAGAGGTCGACCGGCATCAGGTCCGTGCCACTCAGCGATTCGAGACTTTCCATCGGCTGGAGCGTCATACCCTCCGAGAGCTTCACGCCCATCTGTTCGAGTCGCCCCGCCGCCTTCGTCGCAAGTCGCGCAAGCAGCTTCGCCGCCAGCGCCGCATCGGAAGGCTTTCCGGTGATGGCGGCTTCGCTGGCGGCTTCATACGCTTCTCCAAGGTCTTCGCCTTCGCCCTTATCGGGGGCGTCCCGCCCGGCTTCCTCAGCGAGCACCTTCCCGAGCTTATCCAGCGCCCCGGCAGCACGTCCGAGAGCCTCGGCGGACTTCTGCTGCGACGGAATCGCCCGGCGAAGCTTTCCCGACTGCATCGCGCGGCGCGCCTGCTGCTGGGATGCGATAGCCTTGGCAACCTCGCCGGAGGCCTTCTGTGCCTCGGCGCGTGCGGCGGAGTTGGGCAAAAGGTCTTCGGCGTGGGCGCGGACCAACTCCGTCGCCTCGGCGAGAGACTGCGTGCGCTCGGCGATGTCCTGCTGCCTGCTCGCGGCGAGTTCGACGGGCTTCTCCTCGGCGAGGGCTTTTATCTGCCCGGCAAGGCGACCCTGCCTTTTGGCGAGGTCCGCTGCCCGCTCGCCCATCTTTTGTCTCTTACCGGCTGGACTGTCCGAGGCGACAAGTTGGTCAGGCTCCTGCTGAGTCGAACCCTGCACCTCGGCGCTACCACCCTTCGGCGCCGTCTTCGGCGCCGTCCCGGAACCGATGCGCCTGGCGATTTCACCGAGCGCCTCGGACGCTTCGTCCGCCTTTTCGGCCGCCTGGGCGACCTTCGATTGCTGAAGGTCCGCGGCCGCCTCCCGCGAAGCCTTGGCTGCCTTGGTGTCGATCCGATCCGCCTGCGGCTCGTTCTCCTTGATCTCGTCGACGAGCTTGCCGACCTCACGCGCCAATTGCGACTGGGCTTTCCGCAGACGGGCAAGCTCCAGGAGTTCATGATCGCGTCTGAGCGCCGCCCGACGGCGATTCAGGTCCTCGGTCTTTCGACGCAACTGCAACTGCCTGCGTGCAAGATCGACCATCGTCCGGGCCTGCTTCAACGACGCCGTCGTCCGCTTCGCCTGCTGCTGCTCCTCCTTGCGGAGCGCGGCTGCTAATTGATCGGCCTTCTCGCGGGCCTTTCCGGAGGCCTCGACAGCCTGGAGAGGCTGCCTCTTGAGCATTGCCTGGGCAGCCTGTTCCATCTCCTGTGTCGGGTCGTGCCGCTTGACGATCTGAGCGGCGGCAGGAACGCCCGCCGCCTGCCTGGAAAGCTGCTTCGCCTGTTGCGCCAGTTGCCGCTGACGGTTCGCCAGGGCGGCGATAAGCGACGGGTTCGGTTTGGCGAGTTTCTCCCGGCGGGCAAGCTCACTACGCCGTTTTGAACTGTGCTCCGAAGCACGCTTCAATGCACTCTGCTTCTTCGCCAGATCGGAAGCCTGTGTATCCAACTGCCCTTTGTGTTTCGCAAGCGCCACCGTCCGGGAAGCCAGCGACTTGATCTGAGCCGACAGATCGGAAGCCTGCTTGTCGAGCTGCTCTTTCTGCCTGTTCAACTCGGCGAGTTTCTTCTGGTCGTTCTTCGCATCCGCCTGCTGCCGGGCAAGCTCCTTGCGCCTGGCTGCAATATCAGCAGCCCGCTTATCCAACTCGCGACGCCGCTTTCCAACTTCGGAAACCTGGCGGGTCAGTTGCTTGCGCTCGGCGGATATCTTCGCCTGACGATCCGCAAGCGGCTTGACCTGCCTCGCCAGTTGCTGCGCCGTATCGGTAGCGGCCTTCAACTGTTTCTGTATCGCCGGTAATTTCGCCGGATCGCCCTTGGCCTTGGCGGCGGAATCGGCAACCCGCCTCTGCCGGACGGCGATCTGCCCGGCCTGCGACGCGAGGCTGCTAAGCGATTTCCGCAATTGGATGGATTGCTGCTGGATCTGCCCGGAGTTCTTCTTGAGAGCGGTTTCGGAGGCGGACTGCTTTTTGACCGCCTGGGAAAGTTTCCCGGCTAGAATGTCCTCGCTCGCCTGCTGCATCTTCTTCGATTCCTCGACAGCGGCTTTTTCCGAAGCGGTTGAAGCGGCAAGGGCCTTCTGCTCGGCAGCGAGCTTGCGAGCTTCGGCGTCCAGGGCGGCGAACTTGTCGGCACGCTCGACCCCACGAGCGACGCCGGACTGCTCCTTCGACAGGCCGCGAGCCTCACCGGCGAGGTCGCGGGCGGTCTCGTTGTCCTTGGCCGCCTGGTCGCTGCGGGCCTTCGGGTCCTCCCTTATCAACTCGCCGATACCACGGGCAACTTTCTTCTGCTCGCTCTTCCACTGGGCGTCGGACAACTCGGCCTTACCGGCTGCGTCGTCGGCTTTCATGGCGTCGCGGATTTCGGCGAGTTCCTTCTGGCGGGCGGCGAGGTCCTCCAACTCGATCGCGCGTTGGATCGCATCGGTCGTGTCGCCAAGAGCCTCGATATGCTCCTCAAGAAGATCGATCGCCCGGCCTATCTGGTAATCCGTTTCGTCCGCAAGCTTGACGCGCTGCTTCTGCGAGTCGGTCAGCACAATCCGGCCGGCATAGTTCTCCGCCACGGAAATGTGCTTATCCGCCAGATCGGTAAGTTTCACCGCCAGTTTCCTGTACGTTCCAACGGCGATCTGATCGGCGAGGTCGCGCACGGATGCGTCGGAAGACGAAATGAGCTTTCGCATGCGATCAATTCGCTCCGTGATGCCGCCGGTGAGCTTCGGTAGCTTGGGTATGAGCTTTTCGAGTTGGTTCGAGTCAATCTTGGCGGCCCGGAGGTCCTTCAAAACTTTCTTGAGCACCTCGCGGATCAGCAATTCCTCAGCCAGCAATACCTGCTCGGGATACGAAACCGCACGAGAGTCGAATTCGACCTCGTATATCTCGGAGAATCCGAACTGCGGACCCTTCATCTCGCCGGGAAGCACGTCCTCCGCACGCAACTGGAACGTCAGTCGACCTGCGCCCTTCAGATCCGCACGTCCGAGATCGAGAATCACCTTCCCGGCGATACGTTTGCGACGGGCCGGACCCTCCTGCGATATCGAAACGGTAACCGGAGGGAGTTTTCGCCCGTCGGCTGTCAGCAAGAACTGCACGTCCCGGATACCGAAATCGTCCTCGATTGCGTAGATAACCGGCAGACGATCGGAAGGACGAAGTTTGAGCGGTTCGGAAGGGATATTGACGATCTTCACCAGCGGAGGCGTGTCCGCAATCGCCTCGACGAGATGCCTGTCCAGCCGGTTCGTAAAACCGTACGCGTCGATAAGCTTCAGCCGCCAGTCACCCTTCAACCCGTCCGTCATGCGGATTTCGAACGTGCAGACGCTCCTGCCGTCGGAGTCGATATCGATCTTCACCGGTTTCGTCCTGCCGGCAAGGGTCAACTCACCCGAAACCAGGCGGGTGTTCGTCTGCACCGTGACCTTGGCGTTTACGCCGACCTTCTCGCGTATGTCCCCGGATGCGTCCAGGTCGGTTCGCCCCTGGAGGTTCATGTAAGCGGGGAAGTCGTACCGCACGTCGATGCGTTCGATCGTCGGACGAGGCACTACCGTTACGCGATACTCCCGGCTGATCGCGGGAGAGGCCTCGATGCGATACCGGTAGCTCCGTTCGAGAGGCGGGCAGGTAAACTGGAACCGGGGCAAGCCACCTTTGTAATCGGGCAGCATCATCATCCGATGGGTGCTTTGAGAACCATCCCCGGCGATCAACTGCAACTCGGCGCTCCCCACGCGAGCGTTGGCGACGAGCACCGTCACCTCCAGCGGGCTGCCTTGGACGACAGTCGTATCGCCCGGAGTTACGGTCAACTGCGCGCTGAAAGCGTTTCCGAGTTTTACGTACGGAAGTACCGCGCGGGTCAGCGCTCGCGCCGTCGGGGAAGGCCAGATCACCAGCAGCAGCGCCAGGATCGTCAACGTAGCGCCGGCGGCTGCGATGAAAGGTCTCAACGGACGCATGGAAATTTCCCGTCGCGGCGCGACCTTCGCGGAATCGACGACCGCTTCCCGGGCGAGGGCGTTTATCAGCGCTTCCGATCCGCGAAGTTCCGGGGCGTCTTTGCTGGTGAGCAGTTCGACCACGGAGCTGAGCCTTTCCTGAAGCTCCGGACGGCGCTGCTCGATCACCCGCGCGATGCCCGGGAGCGTGAAGCTCCGCATCAGGGGGCGGACAAGGAACACCAGCGCCGCCACCAACGTCAGCACAAACGCCGATGACGTGAGGACCCATCCCGGCCAGGCGGCGAACGTCGGGATGCTTTCGTTGACGGCCATCACCGCCAGGAGGCTTCCGACGGCGACGGCGGCGACGGCGAGAACGCCGCGGATGAGCTTCACCAGCCGGACACGACGGATAAGTCGCTGGAGCTTCTCTACGATCGGTTCCGGTACGGAAGCGGTTTGACCTGTCGTTTTCATCATGCCAGTCCCGTCTTCTTTCGAAGGATCCATTCGAAGGTCGCCGTAGCGAATATCAGCACCAGCAGAATCCAGGAATCCCACAGGGTGAAAGACTTCGGCTGGGAATCGAGAAGTTTTCTTTTGCCCAGCACCTTAAGCACGTCGCCCGCCTGCCGGGGCGAAACGACTACGCCGCCGCTGATCGTAGCGAGCCTTCCGAGCAGACCCCGGTCGGACGAGAGGAGCACTTGCTCCACCGGCGCCGAGGGGTCCACGGAAAACTCGACGGCGAGCTTTTCGACATTGTCTTTCGCAAGGATTCGCTTCGCCTCGGGGCAATCCAGTTCCACCCGATAGGCGCCGCTCGCGGGGGCGTCTATCTCTACACGGTACAACCCCGGCGAGTCGGCAACGTACCGCATCTTCTTGCGAAGAATCTTCCGGGAACCGGCGAAGACATTGACGGCTGCATTCTCGCTGATCACCGGCGTAAGGTCCGGATTGATGATCTTGGCGCGGATTTGAATTTTACCTTGCGGCGCGTATCGGATGCGATCGGTTCCGAGCTTCAC
>JAJRYB010000129.1 GCA_024275995.1 Planctomycetota bacterium
CAGCCGTCCAACTCACAGCCGTCCAGCTCACAGCCGTCCAGCTCACAGCCGTCCAGCTCACAGCCGTCCAGCTCGCAGCCGTCCAGCTCACAGCCGTCCGATTCGCAGCCACTTGCTTTGCAATCCGGCAGTCTGCAATCGACAAGTTTACAGTCATTCCGTTCACATTCGCCTGAAACGCAGGCGTTCAGTTCGAACCCGACCAACTCGCAGGATCCGCGACAGGCAAGCGACGCCTCACCCAGCCCGCAAGAGAACCCGGCTGGTAAGTCCCTGAAGGACGAATCGTCCGGAAATAACCCTGCATCAGACGAAACGTTGCAATCGGTACGCATCAGTTCGAATTGCGAACTATCGATCGGCGCATCGCCCCAGTCGCCGTTATCGAATCGCAGACCCATACCTCCCAAGCTTTATCGCATCGGGGAGGTGGTCAACTATTCCCGCGTCAGTCGGCAGACCATCCACAACTATACGACGATGGGGCTGTTGCGGGAGAGTGAATGGACGCCGGGTGGGCACCGGCTTTATGACGAGTCGGTCTTCGAGCGACTCGATCGCATATCTTCGCTCAAAGCGCAGAACAAATCGCTGCAAGAGATACGAGAGCATTTCGCACGTCATTACGGCCTGTAGTCGTAGGCGGGCACGCACGAAAGAATCCGCCGGGATTCAGGCGGGCTGCGAGAGTCGGCTGCGGTCAGGGAGGACCGGGCAAAATGAAGTATCTGAAAGTGGCTTTCGGACGATTTCGAAGGCGAATCGGCAAATCCGGCAAGCTTGGACGCCTGTTGGTAGCGGGCCTGGCATGCCTGATCGTCGTCGGCGGACTTTGGCTTCTGCTAGGCCGGTCGCCCCAGGAGCGGGCCGGCGTTACCGACAGGGACCTAACTCCGGCTGAGATCACTGCCGCCCGCCAGGCGCTGTCGGAGAAGGGAATACCAACCTTTCGACGCGGTCGCCGCCTGTTGGTGCCGCGTTCCCGACTTGCCGCAGCTCGCGGCGTTCTTAAGCGATCCGGAGTTCTGGAGCGCAATGCGATAGACGATTTCCAACGCCTCGCCGGCGAGAGTGACATATGGTCCACCCAGGCGCAGAACGCCAAACGCTGGCAGGCGGCGAAGATGGCGGCGCTTGGACGCATGATTTCCGGCTTTCCCGCGGTGAAGTCGGCGATGGTTCTGTTCGAACCCGCGCCGCGCGGAGGACTGGGCGTCTCCCGCACGGAACCTACCGCAGCCGTCAACGTCGAACTTGAATCGGGCAGCGAGATGACCGGGACACTTACCGCCGCGATTGCCGACCTGGTCTCGGGAAGCGTCCCCGGAATGAAACGCCAGAACGTTCGGATCGTGGATTCCAACGGTTGCAGCTACCTGCCCGGAAAGACCATGCCCGCCGAGCAGGAAAAGCTCCTTCGCACGCGAGCCGTCGAGGCGCATTACCGGGGCAAGGTCCTCAAGGCGCTGGATTATATCGAAGGCGTCACCGTGAGTATCCACGCGCGGGACGCCTCCGGCGACGTGGCAAGCTTAACCGCGAGCGTCTGCGTTCCTCGCAGCTACCTGCTGAGCATCTATCGTTCCGGCGGGCGCAATAGCGGCCAGCCGATCGGCGCGGCGATGGATGCTTTCGCCGCACCTCACCTGGATCGGATTCGTCGTTCGATCGCAGCCGCGATCGGCGCCGAGGCAACCTCCGACGTGATCGTCTCCTGGTACTACGACCTGTCGGATCGCGACGAGACAAGCGCCGCTCTTGCGGCGGGAAGTGCCGACGAAGGAATTACTTCTGAAGGCACGCGCGCGGGCGCGTCGATCTCTCTGGCGGCGTTGGGCCTGCTTTGCGGCGTGGCGGCGTATCGGCGTCGAGCTCGTCGCCGGCGGCGTGCCCGCCGAAAGTCCCGCGTCGATCCTGTCATCGACGAGGCGGACAATCGTCCCTTCGCGTTCCTCGAGCGTGTCGCCAACGACGACCTGCTCGTGTGCATCGGCAGCGAGCAGCCGCAGACGATCGCGCTTGTGCTGGCGCATCTTTCCGCTTCACGCGCGGCGCGGATACTTTCGTCCATGCCCGCTGACCTGCAGGCGGAGGTCGCCGGGAGGATCGCGAACCTTGGGCACATCGATCCGCAGGATATCGGCGAGGTGCACCGGACGCTGGCTGATCGTTTTTCGTCCGACGGTCGCCCCCGCAGCGGTCTGGGCGGCGTCCTTGCCGTCGCCAATATTCTCGAACACGCCGATTACGCCACGGAGCAGGCGGTGCTCGAAGCGCTCAACGGCACCGAGCCAGTTTTGGCCGAGTCCATTCGCAGGCACATGTTCGTGTTCGAGGACATCGCGCTGATGCCCTCGGAAAGGCTTGGACAGGCCCTGTGTTCCGTGGATAGCGCCGCTCTTGCCGTTGCGCTTCGTACGGCCGGGGACGACGTGCAGGAAAAGGTGCTGTCGAGCCTGTCGATACCGGCCGCGGCGCAGGTGCGTCTCGAGATGGAGCGAATCGGTCCGGTGCGCCTCAGCGACGTCGAGACGGCGCAGCTACACGTTGCCGAGGCGGTCATGCGCCTTGGCGTCGGGCAATACGTTCCGAGCCTGCAGGAAAAGACCAACGAAATCCTCGCCTGAAGGAAGGGCGGACGATGCGAACAATGCGAACAATGCGAACAATGCAAAAAATGCCGGTCGTTCTTTTCGCCTTGGCGCTGCTTGTCGGCGCGGAAGCTTATGCGCAGAGTTCGCGGGCCTCGGATTCACCCGCTGATAAAACGGACGGAGGTTCGGACGTACTCCAACGGCGAGTCGGGACCACCGGAGGCAG
>JAJRYB010000130.1 GCA_024275995.1 Planctomycetota bacterium
CAGCGGTAATTCTCGCAACGGCGACGGCGGGGGTGGCGCGGGACCGGGTGTTGCAAAAGTCCACCAAGGACGTGCAGGCGGTGGCGAAAAGCAACACAGCATTCGCGCTGGCGATGTACGAACAACTGGCAGGGAAGAAAGAGGGCAACCTGTTCTTCTCGCCGGCGAGTATTCATACTGCCCTGGCGATGACCTACGCCGGTGCGCGAGGCGATACGGCTACGCAAATGTACAGGGCGCTTGCATTTCCGAGGGATATACGTGTAGTGCCCGTGAAAGGCGGCGATGTTACGGAGAAAATGTATGCAGATCCCTGGGAGCCTTCGCGTCTGCACGGCGCGTTCGGTGCGATGATCGAGCGGATCAACACTCCGCGCCTGGACCATCGCACGAAACCACCCGCCTACCAGTTGTCCGTCGCCAACGCCCTGTGGGGGGCTAAGGACTATCCGTTCAGGGATGAGTTCATCGGACTGGTGAAGAAGCATTACGGGGCCGGGCTTAACAACGTGGACTTCAGGAAACCCGACGCCGCCCGCAAGACGATCAACGACTGGGTCGAGAAGCAGACGCGCGAGAAGATCAGGAATCTGATCCCCGCCGGTGTGCTCGACGCCTCTACGCGCCTGGTGCTGACCAACGCCGTCTATTTCAAGAGCAACTGGATGCATACGTTCAAGGCCGGCGCTACGAAGGACGGTGCGTTTCACGTCTCTGCTGACGAGTCGGTCGCCGTGCCGATGATGCACCAGCAGGAGACGTTCAAATACGCCGAGAGCGACGATCTCCAGGTGATCGAGCTGCCCTACAAGTACAACGACCTGTCGATGATCGTCCTGCTGCCGCGGGAAGTTGCCGGCCTGGCGACGCTGGAGAAGTCGCTCACGCCGAAGAAGCTTGACAGCCGGCTGGCGAAACTCAAGCGGGAGACCGTCAAGTTGACGCTGCCGAAGTTCAAGTTCACCTCGCAGTTCGGACTCAATGATCCGCTCATGGCGATGGGCATGGTCGATGCTTTTTCCGACAGGGCTGATTTTTCCGGCATGACGACGGCGGAGAAGCTCTTTATCGCCGCGGTGCTTCACAAGGCCTTCGTTGCCGTCGACGAGAATGGCACCGAGGCGGCGGCTGCGACGGCGGTAGCCGTGTCGTTGACGTCCATCAATCCGAATCCACCGAAGCCCAAGGTATTCAAGGCTGATCGACCTTTCCTGTTTTTCATTCGTCACAAAGCCACCGGCGAGATGCTGTTCATGGGGCGCGTGGCGAATCCGGAAAAATGAACAAAGATTCAGCAAGATTCATCGCAGAGATCGCCGAGAACGCAGAGACAGCGGGTCGTCGTCGTACCGACGACGGCTAAGCGCGGGACGAGTTAAAACGCGTCGAGCATGTGCCTGATCTGCGGTTTTTCGTCGTCGCGGACGAGGACGGATACGATATCGAACCGGACGTGATATTCGCCGGTTTTACGGGAGGCGAGATAGTACTCGGCGATTCTTCCGATCCGTCGGCGTTTGTCCGTGTCAACGGCTGATTCCGGATCGGTGTATTTATCGCTCGTGCGTGTCTTGACCTCGACGAACACCAGCGTTTCCGCCCCGATTTTTTTTCGCGTCGATCGGTCCAGCGCGATCAGGTCGATCTCGCCGCGCGGACAGCGGTAATTTCTCGCGAGAATTTTCAGCCCCCGCCGCCCGAGATATCGCCGCGCGAGCGTTTCGCCCCTTGCTCCCAGGGATTTCTCCCGCTTTGGGCCGAAGGGCCACACCGGGCTATTTCTCCGCGGGCGTCTCGTCCTGTGGGTGTTCTACGGCGTCCCCGGCGCCGGCCTTTTTCGCCTTTGCCTTCGCCTTGCTCGAAGGCGCCCTGAGTTCTTTCAGGCGTGTCGCCTTGCCGATGCGATCTCGCAGGTAGTGAAGCTTCGCTCGTCGGGTCTTTCCGCTTCGGACAACCTCTACGCCGGAGAGCTTCGGGCTGTGCAGCGGGAACGTTCGCTCGACGCCTTCGTTGTTCACTATCCTGCGGACGGTGAAGGTTTCGGAAATCCCGGAGCCTCTGCGCCCGATCACCGTGCCGTTGAATATCTGGGTCCGTTCCTTCTCGCCTTCGACAATCCGCACCGAAACGTTGACCGTGTCGCCGACGCTAAACTGCGGCGGGGAGCTTTTCAGGCTCGACTCGGCCGCCTTCTTCAAAAGTTCATGATTCACCGGTATTCTCCAACTTTTCGTCTTCTGCTTTTTGTCGTTTGTACTTTTCCCACAGGTCCGGTCGGCGATGCATCGTGCGCAACTCAGCCTGTTCCATTCGCCAGGCGGCGATTTTCCCGTGATCGCCGTTAAGCAGCACCTCGGGAACCCGCATTCCGCGGAACTCGCGAGGGCGAGTGTACTGCGGATACTCCAGCAGGCCCGCGGCGAACGATTCTTCGTCGATCGACTCGTCCTTGCCCAGCGCTCCGGGCTGGAGGCGGGCGATCGCGTCGATAATCGTCATCGCCGCAACCTCGCCACCGCTTAAAACGTAATCGCCGACGCTTATTTCCATGTCCGCAAGGTTCGTTCGTATCCGCTCGTCGAACCCTTCGTAATGTCCCGCCAGCAGGATCAGCCTCTCCTGCCGCGCCAAATCGCCGGCCAGTCGCTGATCGAACGGGCGACCTTGCGGGCTAAGCAGCACGACCTTGCCCGGCGGCGTCGCCAGGTTTCGCACGTGCCGGACGGCGTCGAACATCGGGCCGCACATCAGCACCATTCCGGGACCGCCGCCGAAGGGCGAGTCGTCCACCGTGCCGTAGGAGTCCGTCGCGAAGTCCCGCGGGTTCGTCCTGGAAACTTCCAGGAGTCCGCGCTCAATCGCTCTCGACACGATGCTCGCCGACAGGAACCCGTCGAACATCTCGCCGAACAGCGTGATGATGTCGATCCGGATAGCCATGTCGGTTCGAACACCCCGCCCGCTTTACGCGGGGAGGGGTCGCTATTTCACAGCGACGCCCCGGCGTTTCAGCAGGTCGCGCACCGTATCGCTGGGCTGGGCGCCGACGCTCAGCCAGTACTCGATGCGATCGCGATTCAACGAAACCTGCTTGTCCGGTTCATCGGCATTGGGATCGTACCAGCCGAGTTCCTCGATGACACGTCCGTCACGCGGGCTTCGAGAGTCCATGGCGTTAAGACGGAAAAAGCTGCGATGACGCCGACCGAACCTTTTTAACCTTAGTTTCACCACGTACCGATTCTCCAAAAACCGCTCGACCCAAAGACGGGCGTTGATATACCAGTGTTGTCCTAGCCAACATTCGAATCGGGTATTTTAACGGTCGCAGCACATCTTGCAACCCCTTTTCCCGGAGAGTTCGCAGGAATTCCCCGGCGCGATGGGGACACGTTCAGGCCGTCCGTTCGTCCGGAGGGGGGAGTTTATCCGTTCCCGCGCGCGTGTCGTCGATCAATCGGCGGTAGTATGCCAGCAGCACGCACGTAGCCGGAAGGGCGATCAACAGGCCCAGCAGGCCCAGCAATTTACCCCATATCGCCAGCGAAAGCAGGATCATCGCCGGCGAAAGCCCCATCGCCTTGCCCATGATTCTCGGCACCAGAACAAGATCCTGAATCGCCTGGACGATCACGAATACTGCCATTACCTGTGCGAGGATCCACCAGACGTTTGAGCCCGTCTCCAGCGAGAGCAGCACGCCCAGCAGCAGCGCCGGTGGCAGGGCAATAATTTGCAGATAAGGAACCATGTTCAGAAGACCCACCAGAAGCCCCAGCAGCACGCCCAGCGGCAGTCCGATCAGCCAGAACCCCAGCGCGAACAGAACGCCGACGATGGCAGCCACCCCCGCCTGCGCCCGGAAGTAACGTCCCATCGCCTGGTTGGTGTCGTGGACGAACGCTCTCACGCCGGGACGATAGTTGTACGGAACCAGCTCCGCCCACTTGTCGCGAACGTGGCGAAAGTCCATCATCAGGAAGACCAGGTAAAGTCCGATTGCCGCCAGGCTGAACAGGCCCATCACCAGTCCCCACACGCCTGCGAACAATCCCCACACTCCGGGCAGCGCTCGCTCGGCGGCGCCCTGGGCGCTCTTCCAGAAAGTCTCCGACGTGAAGAACGCCCGGACATCCTCGCGCGAGGCCCATTCCCGGATGGTATTCCACAGGTTCGCCGGGATTCGCTCGGCGGCACGTTGGGCGATCTCGGTATTCATTATCACGTCCGAGAGCACCTTGTGCATGCGGAGGATTTCGTTCAGGATCACGACGGTGAGAACCCATCCCGCAGCCGCCAGCGCCGCCAGCACCATGAGCATCGTCAACAGCACGGCGACGGGTCGGCTGCGGAGCTTCTTCTCCAGCCAGGTCACCAGCGGGTTGAGCAGATATGCCATGAGCAGGGCGATGGCGAACGGGATCAGCACGTCCGAGAGATATCCCAGCGTCGCAACGAGCGCCCAGAAAACGGCGACGGCGATGGCTATGCGAACCACGCGATCGAACGTGTATGGTTTGCGGTCCAGAAGCATTGTAGATAAATATAGACCTGCGCGCCGGTGGGCACAATACACCGGTCACTTTTCCTGTCCGGTGCGATTAGAGCATTTTAAGTAAAGATTGTCGTGGCAGTAGCAAGGACGCGACAAGATTTGCTTAAATTGCTCTAGCCTGCTGCTGCGCCCGCCCGCTTAACCGTGCCGCAACGCCTCAAGGGCGCCGGGAACGTCCGGGTATATCGGGAACGCGCGCTGCAACTCGCTGACGCGCATCACGTCCATGCAGTGTCCCTTAAGCCCCGCCAGCACCAGTTTTCCACCGGCGCGGCGAACGCGGTGCAGTAGAACGACCAGTATGCTCATCCCGACGCTGCCAAGGAACTTCAGGTTCGACAGGTCCAGCACGACCTGTAAACCCCTGTCGCTGCGGGGCGTCTCCTTGAGCTTCTCGGAAATCATATCGTCCACTTGCTGGGTGATCTCGGCTGCATGAAGCGTGACGACGCATACGCCGTCGCATGTCCGAAAAGAAAGCGTTTCGTCCTTCAACTCGGCCATCGTTTTCTCCCCGGTTATTTGTCGGATATGGTGCAATCTAATACGAAAATTTTCGGCGAGAACCGCCGCCTCGACGGTCCTTTCCGCTTCGACGCTCTGGGCCGTGGTGCTCTTTCCGGTCCCGGCGACGCTCCGCATCCGACCTTCGATCTTTACCGGAGCGTTTGTTCCCTTTGAATTGCTCGTCATCTACGGGTTTACCGCAGTTGGGGCAGAAAACGGTCTTCTCCGCAAAGGACGCTCCACATTCCTGACAAACAATACTGGGCATGAGATATCTTTCTGAACAGGTCCGTAAAGTTTCATTCCGCGAAAACAACCGCACAAAGATATGCCTGCACTGCCTGCAGACGAGCGCGGCGTCCATGGAGCCTTTTGTAATTCTAGGACTCTCGTCACAATTACGTCAAGGATGCGTTGTCCGCTTCTTCCGCAAAAAAAGTTCGTTCAACACGGACCTGCCAGCCCCACTCGCTGGATTACGTTCGTGCGGGGCGGACATCCTGAACGAAATGCAGCAGTCCGATCGTCGCGAGCAGTCCTATGCTTGCCAGGGCGAGCATCACCTGGAATACGTTCAGATGCAGGCCGAGAATATTCACGACCTGATTTGCCGGAACGGCGCGAAGAACAAGTCCAGCCGTCAGCGGCGCCATCGACGGTCCGACGAGCATAACTATCATTCCGAGGCTCATGAAGAACGCCCTCCCGCGGTCGGGGGCAAGGTGGAACAGTTGGGCGGTGCACGCAAGGCCTGCTATCGCCCCCGTTGCGCCGAACACCACCAGCGTCGCCGGCAGCAGGATGGTCGCAGCCCCCCTCGGCAGCGTTCCCGCGACGATCGTTACGATGCAAAGGACGAAGATTGCCAGATGTGCCGTAAGGAACATTCGCTTCGTACCGAGACGGTCAACCAATTTTCCCGCGATAAGCAGCGCCAATACGGCGCCCAGCATGGAGCAGCCCGATATGGCGAGATTGGCTCTCGGCGAAAAACCCAGGCTCTCTACGTACAGAACGAGCGGCTGGGCGAGGAAGCCCATGGCGAAACCCAGCAGTATAAAGTATCCGGCGAAGGACAGGACCTCCCTCCGACGAAGAATTCGGCGAATGTGGTCGCGCCAGTTTCCGTAGGCGGCGTCGTCGATGACGGTCGATCGGTTGGCCGGTATTTTCGCAAAGAGCAGGTTACTCACCAGTGACAGCGCGATCATGCAGGCGATGGCGATACGGAACTGCCCCAGGCTGCCCTCCGGACCAAGCAGCATGCTGCACAGCAGGACCGTTGCAAAACCGGTGGTTCGCCACACGGCGCGCATCTTGCCGAAAAAGCGCCCGCGGCGCTCGGCCGGCACGAGGTCGTGCAGCATGGGAAACCAGAACGTGCCGCCGCAGTTTCGTATCGCCAGCGCCACGCAGATAACGACGGTAAGGATCCTAACGCTCGCCTCGCCCGTCTCCAGCCAGATCGACAGCGCCAAAACCGCGGCCATGAGAACGCCGAACAGGATGTAGCAGGTCAGGAGGGTTTTCTTACCATGGATTGGCGGTATGAGCAGGGATACCGGAATTTGCAATATCCGGCTGAGCCCGAACGCCGCCATGAGGAACATGGCCTGCGAATCGGTTCCGCCCATCTTCTTGATGAACAACGTTCCGAAGGCGGACGCGAAAAAAACGCTCGGCAGGATCATGCCGAGCGACTGGGCGGCGACGGCGTACCGCATGCCCGTGCGGCACTGGTTCTCAGATAGTACCGGTCGGTCCGATGGTTCCAAATCACTCACGGGCGGTCTCCTGGCGCAGGCGGTTCTATCAAAGTTGTCATGCATCGGCAAGAATCCCCGCAATTCGGTATCGCCCGGAGGTGGAACCAGCCGTTCGGCGCAACCGCTGGAATGAGAGTTTTTTATGGTGAATAAACTTTCCCTTCCCACCGTCCGATAGTTCTTATACGCCCCGCGCGGGAGTTTCAATGCGCTTGATTGACAGGCGCGGTTTCAATACAATGGAATATACGGGGCGGGCAGGCGCCCGCCCTTTACGACTGTACGCACCCTATTGCCCGCCAGGGAAGGCGGGGGAGCTACGAAAAAGATGTTCGAGAGATTCACCGAACGCGCTCGCAAGGTCATGGCCTTGGCGAACCAGGAAGCCCAGCGTTTCAACCACGAATACATCGGAACCGAGCACGTCCTGCTCGGTCTGGTGAAGGAAGGTTCGGGCGTAGGGGCGAACGTGCTGAAAAACCTCGGCGTCGATCTGCACAAGGTCCGCATGGAGGTCGAGAAGCTGGTCAAGGCCGGTCCGGACATGGTCACCATGGGCAAGCTTCCCCAGACGCCGCGCGCAAAGAAGGTGATCGAATATTCGATCGAGGAAGCCCGCAACCTGAACCACAACTACGTCGGTACGGAGCATATTCTTCTGGGCCTGCTCCGCGAGCACGACGGTGTGGCGGCGCAGGTGCTGATGAACCTGGGCCTGAAGCTGGACGACGTTCGCGAGGAAGTGCTGCACCTGCTGGGCGCCGGGGTCGATCCGGACGAGCCGGTCGGTGCGCCCGCCGGTGCGCCCGGATCGCCGCAAAAACGCACCAAGAGCAAAACCCCCGCGTTGGACAACTTCGGTCGCGACCTTACCGACCTGGCGCGCGAAGGGCATCTCGATCCGGTTATCGGGCGCATGGACGAAATCGAGCGCGTCATCCAGGTGCTTTGCCGTCGCACGAAGAACAATCCCGTGCTGCTCGGCGAGGCGGGCGTCGGAAAGACCGCTATCGTCGAGGGACTGGCGCAGAAGATTATCGGAAACGACGTTCCGGAGATTCTGCACGAGCGGCGCATCGTCGCGCTGGACCTTGCGATGATGGTAGCCGGAACGAAATATCGTGGCCAGTTCGAGGAGCGCATCAAGGCGGTCATGAACGAGGTCCGACGCGCCAAGAACGTGATCCTGTTCATCGACGAGCTGCACACGCTGGTGGGCGCCGGTGGCGCCGAGGGCGCCATAGACGCCGCCAACGTGCTTAAACCGTCGCTTTCCCGCGGCGAGATACAGTGCATCGGCGCCACGACGATGGACGAGTACCGCAAGCATATCGAGAAGGACGGCGCCCTGGAACGAAGGTTCCAGACGATCCTCGTCGAAGCGCCCACCAAGGACCAGACGCTGGAGATTCTCCGTGGCCTGCGCGACCGGTACGAGGCGCACCACCGTGTGCGGTTCACCGAAATAGCGCTCGAGAAGGCGGTCGAGCTGTCCAGCCGCTATATCACCGGGCGGGTCCAGCCGGACAAGGCGATCGATGTCATTGACGAGGCCGGTGCTCGCATCCGTCTCAAGAGCATGACCAAGCCTCCGGACCTTGCCGGAATCGAGAAGGAAATCGAGAAGCTCCAGGCGGAGAAGGACCAGGCCGTCAAGAACGCCGATTACGAGCGGGCGGCGGAGCTTCGCGACAAGGCCGAGCAACTCCGCGTCAAGAAAGACGATATGCTCAAGACCTGGAAAGCCAAGACCGCCGAGGCGGAGGGCGTCGTGGACGAAGAGGTCGTCGCGGAGGTCGTCAGTAAGATGACCGGCGTTCCGCTGACCCGCCTGGAGAAGGAAGAGGCCCAGCGTCTGCTGGAGCTGGAGAAAGAGCTTCACAAGCGCGTGGTCAGCCAGGACGAGGCGATCAAAGCGGTCGCCAAGAGCATCCGCCGGGCGCGCAGCGGGTTGAAAGATCCCCGCCGGCCTATGGGAAGCTTTATCTTCGCCGGTCCCTCCGGCGTCGGAAAAACGCTGCTGAGCAAGGCGCTGGCGGAGTTCATGTTCGGCGACGAGGAATCGCTGATCCAGATCGACATGAGCGAGTACATGGAGAAGCACAACGTCTCGCGCCTGATCGGAGCTCCTCCGGGATACGTCGGATACGAAGAGGGAGGCCAACTTACCGAGCGGATTCGCCGTCGCCCTTACGCGGTGGTCCTGCTGGACGAAATAGAAAAGGCGCACCCGGACGTGTTCCACACGCTGCTCCAGATAATGGAGGAGGGGCACCTGACCGATTCGTTCGGGCGGCGCGTGGACTTCCGCAATACCGTGCTGATCCTCACGACGAACATCGGCGCCGAGCTTATCAAGTCCGGCGGCGGGTTCGGCTTCGCCAAGCGCGACGAAGAGGCCAGTTACGAAAAAATGAAGGACATGCTCCACAAGGAAGTCGAGCGTCACTTCCGGCCTGAGTTCCTCAACCGTCTGGACGACGTGATTGTCTTCAAGGCGCTGACTCGCGACGATCTGTATACGATCGTTGACTTCGAGCTGCGCAAGGTTCGCCAGCGGCTGAGCGACGAAAAGCACCTGGAGCTGGAACTCAACGACGAGGCCAGGGAGTTTCTCATCGATAAGGGATACAACCCTGACTTCGGCGCGCGTCCGCTGCGAAGGGCGATCGAGCATCACGTGGAAGACCCGATCTCCGAAGAAATCCTCCGCGGAAACTACGATAACGTCACCCGGATCGTCGTCACGGTGAAAACCGAAGGCCAGGGCGACGATGAAGTAACGCACCTGTACTTCGAGGGGTGCGGAACGCCCCCCCTGCCCCAGGACGAACCGTTGCAGGAAGTCCACGAGGGGACGTAACGGTAAATGAGCGGTTTTTACATCTGCACAGTGTTCCTTCCGATCACTTCAGCCCACGGAATACTTTCCGCGGGCTGTTTTTTCAGGTCGATTGATATGCGATTGACCGGCCGCTGCGAGCAGCGAGCTTGACTGTGGACCGGGCGTGATTTATTTTAATAGCAACAGCCCCGGCGAATCCGGCGTATTTACCTATGGCGTTTGGCGGGAGGGGTGCGGGGACGTTTCGCGGTTTTTTTCACGAGATGATAATTTTCCGGGAACATTGTGACTGAGCAGGCGTCGAACATATTGGCCGGCAAAGACGAGCCGGCAGGCGTTGAGGCCGGTCCCAAAGGGACCATATCGTTCGAAGATACGAGCCTCGTCGAGCGGGTCCGCAAGGGCGACATGCAAGCCTACGGACTGCTCGTGGCGAAGTACCAGGATCGTGTCTTCAACCTTATATGTCGCATGTGTTCCAGGCGCGCCGACGCGGAAGAACTGGCGCAGGAGACGTTCCTGCGGGCTTTGGAGCGGATCAGGCAGTTTCGCGGACAGAGTGGGTTCTACACGTGGCTGTTCCGGATCGCGGCGAACCTGACCATTTCGCATCGTCGACGCGCCGGGCGTGTCAAGTTCCAGTCCATGACCGCTTCGGACCAATACGACGGCACGCAGGCCGAGGCGCTGACCGCGAAGATGGCCGAGAGGCGCAGGCCAGGCCCGCAGGCGGAGGCGATCTCCGCGGAAAATGCCATACGAGTGAACGCAGCCTTGCAGGAGCTTGACGATGAATACCGCCTCGTCGTGATCCTTCGCGACGTGGAGGATATGGAATACACGAAAATCGCGCAGGTGTTGAACGTCCCAGCCGGGACGGTAAAGAGCCGCCTGCACCGCGCACGATGCATATTGAGAGAGAAATTGACGGACCTGGTTTCAGAACGATGAGTGAAAACGAGAAAATTCGAGAGCAGCTTTCCGCTTACCTGGACGAGGAACTAAGCCCGTCCGAGCGCAAGCGGGTCCAGGAGGCGCTGGACGAAAGCCCCGAACTGCTCGCCGAGCTTGATGAGCTTCGCTCGACGCGGAAGCTGCTGCGCGCCCTGCCGCTGGAATGTGCGGATGACGACTTCGCTTTGCGCGTGATGGCTGCGGCAGAGCGCGGACACCTCGTGGGCGCAACGGCGCCTCACGAACAGCACCACGCCTTCCCGTGGGTGCGACACCTTGCGACGGCGGCCGTGCTGTTGATAGCCGTCGGTGTCGGGGTGATAGTAACCGTCGAGCTTTGGCCGCCGGGACCGCCCGGCGACGGCGTCGCCCGGAAACAAAAAGACGACGCGGACATTGAACTGGCGAGGGATGATACCCGCACGGAAAAACCCGAAGAAAAGCTCGGAAAGGCAAGCGTGGAACATTCCGACGTCGAATATGGCGAGAAGGCCGGTAAGGGAAGCACGAGACGCATTTCTCGCAGAGGTCAGCCGGAACTCCCGGCGTCGCCGGCGCCGGTCAAGCCCGTCATCGGAAAGGAGGCGCTCGACCGCTCGTTGAAGGATGGCAAGCGGGACGATGTGTTCACGAAAAAAGTGAAGGCCGGGTCGAGTGTCCCCGACGCCTACAACGAGGTGATTTACACGGATCGGTTGGACGCCGCCCGCAGCGACGTGGCAGCGGTGCTGGCTCGCAACGGGATCGAGCCGATAACGCGGGTTGGCAGCCAGCCGGCTGACCGTAAAAAACTCGCCCGTCAGTCCAGGGCGAACTTCTACCAGACCAACCGGGCCTCGCCCAGACAGATCGAAATCGTGGCGTTCGTTACGGACGAGCAGCTTATCAAGGTTCAGAAAGAGCTGAACGCGGTCCGCACGCAGCAGGTCGTTTCGCAGTCGGCGATTGTTCCGCGGGGTGATACCGGGCGTTCCTCGTCCGGAGCCAGGGTCGCAGGCGGCGCGATGGCTGCAAAGAGCAAGGTGGGCGGGGTCCCCGCAGCGAAGGACCAATCCGCGGCCTACAGTTTGAAGGACGAGCCGAAAGCGGAGCAGGTGATAGCCGCCGGCCGCGTTAATAAGCTGCCCGGCAAGCTCGCCGAGGGCGAAGATAAGAACCTGGTGGCGCCGCAAGCGAACTCGGCGAAGTCGGAGATATCCGGCCTTGCCGCTGAGCCGCTACGCCCCCACGAGCGCGGCGGACAGATGGGATCGATGTCGCAGACGCTGTCCGATACCGAATCCACGCGGAAGGCCCCGGAGCGGGCGCGCGAGACAGCAAGCCGTCCCGCGGCGACTTCGCAGACGGCGCGTCAGGTGGAAGGAATTGCCGCCGCCGCGCCGTTGCAATCCAAGCCGGTGGCGCAGGGGCAGAGGCTTCTCCGCGAGCGGGTCGGCGCGAAGCTCAACACGCTGGTCATCACGCTGAACTTACGCGCTGCGGAGAAACCGGCTGCGAAAACCGCCGTAACGCTCGACGCCGACCGGGCGGAAAACGCTCCGACGACACAACCCGAATAACGCGCGGCGCACTATTCGACGACGATAGTGGTGCGACGTTCGGTCTTCAGCTCGCCCGAAGGAAGCTTCGAGTCCGGGTGATCGCCCATTTCCCGCTCGTCATACCACGCCTTGTCGCTGACACGTCCGTTCTCGAACTTGATTACCGCCTTGTAGAACGGTTTCTTGTTTATGTAGCTCCACGAGTCGGAGAACTTCGCGTAGGGCTTTCCGAGCGTCTTTTCCACGATATCCGCGGGCTGACCGACGTAGATCGTCTCGTACCGGGCGCGTGTGAACTTGTTGCATCCCGCGACGGTCACGGCCAGCATCGTCAGTGCGAGAATCACAATTGCCGAACGTTTCATGTTGTCTCCTTCGGATAAGATGTGTTTCATTCACCGGCGATAAACTGCAGCCGGTCAAAAAGCCGTTGCGTGAACGGGCTGGTGAACACGGCATCCAGAACAAACCGCTGCCCGACCGGTATAGGTTTGTCCCATCGCAGCTTGAACTCGTACGTCCTGTTGATCTTGTTCCAGTGGAGCAGGTTCTTCCGCGGACGAATGACGTCCTCGGTCCACGTGGCGAGCTGCTCGCCTTTTTCGGAAGGCTTGGACGGATCGTGCGCGTACAGCTCGAAGCGGAACTGCCCGAACGCCTTGGTGCTGTCCTCGTACGCGTCCAGGGCCTTGACCTGCACGTCGATCCCTTTCACGCCGCCTTCCTTATCGAAGGTGCGGGTTCCGGTGAACGGATGTATCTGGATCTTCTGTGGAAGCAGCAGGTTGACCGGCGAGGGGATTTTCTGCGCAGCCGGGGGCGGCCGGCGCGTCCAGTCGTCCCACGCTTCCTTCATTTCCTGGCAGCCCGGTATTACTACCGACCCCAGCAGCACTACCGCCACGAGAAGCGAGCTTCGCGCCCGCATCGGCGAGCGTAATGGAAAAACGCCTGTATTTCGCAGAGTCTTCATCCGAGAGGAATTATAGCACTCCCGAAACAAACCGCAATACCGGCCCGTCGGTCCTCTCGTCACTCGCCGGTGAAAAAGCTTCCCGGCCGCGCCAGCCGTTTGATCAGCTTGCCGCCGATGGATATTTCCGTGCCGCCGATCATGCCTGCGCGAATGACCTTTCCGCTCGCGTCCAGGCGGATCACCGACACCAGGGCGTTCGTCCTGCCGATGGGCGATGTGCTCGCGGCTGCGGGCTTTCCACCGGCCTGTTGGTCGAACCGGACGATGATAAAATCGGTGCCACCGTCGTTGCGGAGGATTTTCAACCCCTGCGCCACGACCGGACCGTCAATTTTCATCGCGCTGACGGACTTGACGGCGTCGGAGGTGCGATACGGGTCGATCACGGCTGTGAAGATCGCCTCTTTCCCCCGTCGGCGCAAGACAACCTGATGACGCCCTCCGGGAACAACGCCGGTGTGGACCGTCGTGCCGGTTCCGCCGAGAACGATTGCCTTCACTTCGTTGGCGGGATGTTTTCGCTGCTCGTCCGGCGATTTGGATTTCGGATTCGCCTCGGCGGCAGGTCGGAACCACGTGCCGGACCAGTTCCCTTCGATTTTCTCCGGCGGCGTGATCATGATGTGCTTGTAGCCGCGTTTTGTCGGCGATCCCATCGGCTTGAGCGACGCGGGATCGACCCCCTTAAGCGCATCCAGCGATCCGCGGAAACACAACGGGTAGTCGAACGTGTGCTTTGCCGGGCCCCACGCGCGGTAAACGTCCACGATGTACCCCGGCATCTGTATCACGGTCCGATCGAGCGCGACTCCGGCGTAGGCCTTTCCGGAGACGCCTCGCATTACCTTGATCTCGCCGGCGTCGTGGAACGCGATCAGCCTTCCTTTCGTAGGCGCCTGGGACTGTTCGTCGACGCTCATGGTCCAGTGTGCGATCGTCGGGCGCGTCCAGTCCCTGTAGCGGCTGTTCTCGTAACGGAAGACTTGCGGTTCGCCCGCCAGCTCGTCGCCGTCGGCGAACAGGATCAGGTTCAGTTTGTCTGGGTGTCCGTGTCCCGCTCCGTGCGGGCCGTAGTCCATGAGCAGGAACGTTTGCGACCCGCCGTCGGCGCCGCGCAGAATCGCGTACCCCAGGTTGGAGAAAACGAGGCTCTTGAAACCCTGCAGGGTGCGTTCGGGCAGCTTCCGGTAGATCATCGTGGGAAAATAGCACGCAGCCGACTGGAAGACTTGCCGCGGCGCGGCGTTGACGATGCTACCGTAGTTCGGATCGCCGTATCGCAGGTAGGCAAGGTCGTACGCCATCGCCGTCCAACCCTTTCCGATCGGCGCCCGGCTGGAGTCGTTAATCCCCGGGGCCGTACCGTCCGGATATGCGTATTTCAACGGTGAGTCGAAAAGATTTTTGAACCGGCTTCCAGCCATACCGTACACGTCGATACCCTTGCGCGCGAGCGGTTCGGCGCAGGCGACAAGCGCCTGTCGCCCGAACAGGTGATAGCCGATCGCGCCCTCGCCCCACATGCCGTCATCGCCGATTCCGTTGATGATGTTGCTGCGGGTGTTGGCGGCGCCGATGTCGATCCAGTCTTTCTCGCCCAGCACGATACCGCCCTGGATGAACGCGGCGTTGTAGAAGTTCGTCCAGTTGCCGACGACGTTGCGTGTCTTTTTCGGAACTGTCGTGCGCCAGTTGGGGTCCGACCTGTCCCGCTTGGCGACTTCATCGGAGGCGGTCTTGCGATTGATGAACCGGATCGCATGGCGGATCAGGTCCGTTTCGATGAGCTTGCGATCGGCGTCCGTCATGCTCTTTGCGTTGTAAATCATATCGTACGACTGGATTATCGGAAGCAGCCACATCGCCTCGCTCAATCGCTGGGCCATCACCTTGCCCGTATCGGAGGAGTTTACGCCTTTGTGCTCCCTGTAATCGTTGGGGTAGAGTTTCGCGTACCCCAGAAGTATTTCCCTCGCCTTGGCGGCGTACTTTTCGTCGTCGGCGAGCTGGTAGGCCCATCCCAGCCAGCCCGCCATCTTGGAGAGCAGGTCGTGGGCGTTGGCCTGGCGGTCCCATCGATTACGCATCTGTGCCGGAATCTTCGGGTCCGGGAAAACGATTTTTTTCGTCGCCCATTTGTCACAGGCGGTGATAAGCTTTTTCATCATCGCCTGTGCGCGGGGATCCCGTTTCATCTCCTCGCGCATCTTCACGATCTCGGGGCGCGTCAGGAAAATCCCCGGCCTCTCGCCGAGGGGAATCCTGCTCGGCATGGAAACCTTCACGTTGGAGTAATCGTTCCGTGGCGAAGCGCCCCGGATATACGTCGGCGCGCCGGCATTGAAGTCCGGAACGGTCAGGTACTTTGCAAGGTCAGCCGTCGTTATGACCTCGATCTCGCCGATCCCGCCCCAGTTTATGGGCTTGCCCGTCCGGGGATGATTCTTCCCGGGGTGATTGCTCAGCACCTTTACCTCGACCCATGATATATCCCGATTGATCGCGACGCGCTGGCGAGGCAGGTTTCCGCGCTGGCGCCGCCGGGGCCTGTCGACGGAAAGAGTCTTTTTGATGACCGTACCGTCGGAAAGCGTGATCTCCACGTCCTTGGGCGTCTGTTCAGTGTCGTAATCGGAGCAGATGAAATTGATCTCGCTGATCGGAAGTTTGTCCACCAGTTCGATGCGGAATTTGTACGGCAGACCAATGACGACGCACCGGGTATGCGTGTTCCCGTCGGCGCTGTGGAGTGGCAGGGAGCGGCGGTCCAGGCTGCTGTTTTTACCGATCAGCTCGATACTCACCCGTCCGCCATTATCGACGCGAGCGGCGTTGTGCGCCTGGATACCGGCCTCTATCTTCCGCCAGTTTACCTTTGCCCTGGCGGGCTTCTTCGCCTGGGCGAACAGGGGTTCGCACGCAAACACGCCCGCAAGGATCGCCAACAGGACACACGTTTGACAATTACGCGAGAGTTTCATCAGCTACCTCATTTCGATTGGAGTTTATTTGTGCCACCTGCATTACTTCAACGCCGTCGGGCGCAACAAAGGCCGCGAAAACCATCGCCATCGCAATGACGAGAACTGCCGTTTGTCGTTTTGTTCATCGTGTTTCCACCGCTTCCTTCAGCGGTTCGATTCGTCGGTCTTTCCGGGAAGTCCACACCGGCGGGTAGTCCTTGCGGTAGGTGTCCCACATCTCCTCGGCGAAACGCGATATCTGCCGCCAGGAGCCTTTTTCCTGTATGGACATGTACCGGTCCATGTAATCGAAAAGGGCGTTATGATTCCACGCCTTCTTCAGCCCCATTATCTGGGCGCCCAGCACGAATCCCGCATAGGAACGCCCGCAGGTTATACGGTAGACGGCCGCCCAGTACTTGTTGTCCTGGTAAGGGTCGCGCGTGTGATGGATACCCCATTCGGGCAGGCCGATGTCGGAAGCGGTGTAGGGCGCCGTTTGCCCTTTTTTCACGTTCCGATAGTCCGGCTTCCACCGCTTGCTGTTGGTCCTCTCGACGTCCTTCCGGCTTACGTAAAACGTCTGACCGTCTTCGTTGAACTGGATGTAATCGGCGGGTAGTTTCGGCAGCCTGTCGCCGTCACGGTAGGCGTAATCGCCGGACTTTTTTCCGATGTTCTTCATGGCCTGGTCGTCCAGCATGTATCCGGCGAAGAGGATGGGCCATTTCCTCCCCTGCGTGTGCCCACCGGCGGGTCGCCAGGAGTTCTTCCCGCCTGCCTGGATAATGCCGTTCAGATCGATCCCCAACTGGACGAAGCGGACAAGGAGCGTTTCCTTCTGCTTATCGGTGAACTCCAGGTTCAGCATCAGTCCCGCCTCGCCGATCTGCGAAGCAATCTCCCTGCCGTAATCTGGCATGTTGTCCGCGGGGTGGCTGTACCGGCCCAACCAGTCCGGGACGTGGTCGATCCACGGACGCTCGAAATTACGCTCGATGGTGGACATCGCCGGCGTGGAAGCCACTTTCTTCAACTTCTTCAGCAGGTCGTACTTCAGGTCGTCTTTGTTGAAGCGGATTGTCTTGTCCAACCCGCAGTAAGGCGGGCGGAACGCGCCGGCGGGAGCGGGCTTTTCGAGTACGGTTAAAATCGCGGCCGTCTTCAACTGCGGGCGACCACCGCCAGGAAGGCTGATGCTAGAAACCAGCGACGAACCGGGCAAAACGATGAGGGGCTTGCTCTTCGAGACGTTCAACGCCACGTTCAGGGCGTTCTTGTATGCGCTGCCTTTCGGGTAACGGCGACCCAGCTTCGGATTGGGGTGCCACTGGTTCATGTCCGAATCGTAACCCTGCGCCACGTTGTGGCCGTATTTTTTCGTCTTGTCGGCAGGCGACGGATTGATCATCGATCCGTTCATTACGCGAAGACGGCTGCCTGGACCTCGGCCGGGCGCGAAACCGGCGTTAGTGGTGACCCCCATAATCGCCCGGCTGGGCGGATTTATACTGACGATCTTCACCGGTCCCACTACCCACCAGTCGCCGTTGGCGAACCGGCCACATTTGTAATCCTTCGCGAACGTCCAGGTAATTCCGAATTGGCTGACGCTCGAGGCCGTCTCGGCTCCCCGTGTCGCCGTCGGAAGAAGCAGACTTGCGCAGGCAAGAACGATCCACCTGGTTTTTGTATTCATCACTGCCCTTTCCCGGGGATTTGCTCCAGGGTGCGTGGTTTGGGATTCTGCACCCACTTCCCTCCGTCGGTCCAGACCCATTTCAGATTTCTCGTTCCACCGGGTTGATCCGGTGCGCCCTTGCGATACGCGCGCCACATCGCGTCGACCCATGGATCGAACGTCTTACCTTCCTGACGGGGCCTCTTGTGTCTGCCCCGCTTGTCGGCGTATGGATCGTCCTGCCTCATCCAGCGGTCGCAGTAGTCGAAGAAAGCGTCGTGATTCCATCTTCGCACTGCCTTCATGTACCGGGCTGCGAGGGCGGTTCCGATCCACGCCTGGGCGGTGCAGTTGAGGCGATAACCCTCGGACCTCCTGTCCATCGCATCCCACCGCTCCGGAGGACGCTCCTCGTACGTTCGGCGTTTCCCGTGGTGTATGAGCATCTGCCACAGTACCCGCTGACCGGCCCATCCCCTGCCGTAGTAGGTCTGCCCGTCTTCCTGGAAGTTCGTGTCCTTGCGGAAGACAAGCATGTCCTTATCGCCCAGCATCAGGCTCGCGAAAAGGATAGGCCACTTCCTTCCGCTGGAATGTCCGCCTCCTACCAGCCAGGTCGTACCCGCACGGTGGAGGCCGGAAAGATCGATTCCCAACTGGACGAATCGCAGGAGAAGCTTCTCCTTTTTCCCAGCCGGTACGTCCAGTTGGAGCATGAGCGAGGCGATGGAACCCAGGCGACCATACTCCCGCCCGTAACTGGGCTGGTTTTCGGTAGGGGCGATGCGCTGGATCATCCACGTTTCGATATGATCGATCCACGGCCTTTCGAAATAGCGCTCGAACTGCTCCCATGAAGGCACCTCGCCGACGGGCTTCAGCCTGCCGAGAAGCGCCCGTTTAAGGTCGCCGACGCGATAGATTTTCTTCTCACTCCCACCGTAGCTCGGACGGAAAGCATCGACGGGCGGCTCCTTCGCCAGGCAGGTGAGCACGGCTGCGGACTTGAGGATGCAGCGAACCTGCTTTTCGCTCGACCACATCAGCTTGTGACAGAAATTATTGTTGGGAAACGACGTGTGGCTGACGCTCGAGATAAGCGACTGGTTGGGCTTCAGCGTAAACGGAAAGGCGACGCTCATCGTCGGATCGTAGTTTTTCGCACGCGAATCGTATCCCTGGCGGGAGCTTCCTTTTACGACGATCATGGAACCGTTCCGCATCCTGCCGTCGTTCCGCAGGGCGGTGTCGCCGAACTGGTTCTTCCTTATCTCGATCCGCTCGCCGAGCGGCGCCGGACCCGGCGAAGGCGTTACGCGGACGATCTTCACCGGTCCGAGCACCCACCAATCGCCTGTGACGAATCGTCCAACTTTTCTTGGCCGACTGAACGTCCACGTGATGCCGTATTGCGATACGCTGGAACGTTCCTCGAAGCGAGCTACTTTTGCCCCGGCCGCCATGATATTTCCTCCACACACCGACAGGATGATCATGGCTGCGGCGACAGAGGTTCCCAATATTGGCCTGAAGATCATTCGCGTGGCTCCTTTTGCGATCGCGCCTCATCGCCCGCGCAGTTGTATGAATATCCTGGGACGTTCGCCAGAACCGACGGAATACAGGCTTGTTCAATCGTTTAATCACCGATTCCCGGCAGAGTTCCGGAGAAATTTCGCAGACGCGGATTGATGGTGACGCCAGCCCCGCCGTCCGCCACTTCCGCGGCGTCCGGGTGAGTTCGAATTGTCTTTCCGGTTACGCAAAAAGGCCGGACCTTTCAGGCCGACCTTTTTGCGTAAGCGGGCGATGAGATTCCGCTCTGCGGGCGCCCTTCGGGCGTCGTACTCACGTTGCATCCCGCCTTCGGCGGTCTGCGTGAGTTCG
>JAJRYB010000131.1 GCA_024275995.1 Planctomycetota bacterium
CGGATGCGGCTGTTCGTGACGGACGGAATGTTCGACCTGTCAAAACCCGTCCGCCTGCGATACTGGAGCCGGTCGAAAAAATTGAAAATCCCCGTCTCCGCAAAGTGCATGCTGCTGCATTATGCCCAAACGCGCGACCGGACGAATCTCGTTCTCAACGAAGTAACGCTCGACATCACAGGGCAGGTGAAGCTCCGCTATCCCTAGACCTTTCCCGCTGAGGGGCAGAGGTTTTTGAGAGCGAGGGGGCAATGTTCGCAGTCCGGCTTGCGGGCGGTGCAAACGCTCCTGCCGTGGGCGATCAGCATGTGCGGCAGGCGCGTCCATTCTTCCCGTGGGACCATGGCCATCAGGTCTTTTTCGATTCTATCGCCCTGATTATTTTCGTGTCGCGTGAGTTTCAACCTGCCGGAGATGCGCGTAACGTGCGTGTCCACCACTATCCCCACATTGACGCCGAATGCCGTTCCCAGCACGACGTTGGCGGTCTTGCGGGCAACGCCCGCAAGCGTCAGCAGCGAGGCCATATCGCCGGGCACCTTGCCGTCGAAATCCTCGATGATCTTCGCGCAGGCGAGGCGAATGTTCCTGGCCTTGTTACGGTAGAAACCCGTCGAGCGAATGTCCGCTTCGAGCTGCCCGGCCGGTGCGTTTGCGAACGCCCTGGCTGAGCGATATTTTTTGAACAAATCTTTCGTGACAATGTTGACGCGCACGTCGGTGCACTGGGCGGAGAGGATCGTGGCTACCAGAAGTTGCAGGGGGTTCTTCCTGTCCAGAGAGCAGCCGGCGCGGGGATAGGCCTTCTTCAAGGCGGAGACTATCTTCCCCGCCCGCTCGGTGAGTTTCGCTTTAGATTCCCTTGGCATGTCAATTCGCCCTTTCCCGGCAGACTATCCTGCATTTTTCACCACAAAGTTCACAAAGAACACAAAGTTCGCGGAGTTTTTACATCAAACCTTTTGTTGCTTTTGTGACCTTCGTGGCCTTTGTGGTTGGGAAATACGCCGCTCATCTTCCGAAGAAAACTCGCACCGCTTTTCGCAGGCTCTCGCGCAGACCCATTTCGCGCATGCGCTGGAATCCTACGCGGGAGAAAATTTTTCGCCGCCGCGCGCGGGCGTTTCTGCGGTCCACCATTTTCTCTATCCTGGAAACCAGCTCGCGAAAACGCGCCGGTGGAATATTCGACGTAAAACAGTTAGCCGGGCTTTGGTGATTATAGAGGCTCGCGTCGTAATCGTCGCCGACCAGGCCGAGTTGCCGGCACTTTTCGAAGGCCTCCGTGCCCGGGTACGGCGTGAAGATGCTGTAAACCAGCACGTCGCACGCAGCCCGCTGCATCGCCGCGGCGGTATCGGCGAGCGTATCTTCGGTTTCCTGCGGAAAGCCGACCATGAAAAACGCGACCACTTCCAGCCCGTTCCGCCGGATCGTCTCGCAGGCGTCCAGGGCGCGCCGGATCGTGATATCTTTGCGGATCGCCTGGAGGACCCGATCGTTTCCGCTTTCGATCCCAAGCTGGATCGAAAAACACCCTGCCGATTTCATCCGCGAGATCGTCTCGTCGTCGACAAGGTTCACGTGCAGCTCGCAGCTGAACTTCAGCCCGCGGCAGTGCTTGTTGATCGCGTCGCACAACTCGAAGAGATACCGGCGATTGACGCCGAACGTGTCGTCGTCGAAATGCACGAACCTCAGCCCGCGCTCCTGGAGCGCCCGGATTTCCGCGACAACGTTATCCGGCGAGCGGAAACGCACCCGCCGCGTCCAGATACCGCTCGATCCGCAGAAAAAACACCGGTACGGGCATCCCCGCGTCGCAAACACGCTGCGGAAAGCGGGAAGGGGATATTTCTCGAAGTCATCGAGCACTTGCCCGGCTGCGGCGTGGGGAAAAGGCAGGGCGTCCAGGTCGTCCATGAGCTTGCGGGGAGGATTCTGGACAATCCTGCCGTTGCGGCGAAACACGATGCCATCGATCCCCCCCAGCGGCGCGCCCGAGCGGATCGCACGGAGCAACTCGACGATCGTCGCTTCTCCCTCGCCGCAGACGGCGATGTCGATATCGTCGCAATCGGCCAGAGCGCCGGCGCCGACAAGCGAGGCGTGCGGGCCGCCCAGCACGACGATAGTGGACGGGTTCACCTCTTTCGCAAGGCGTCCGACGATGCGCGCGGAGGCGAAGTTCTGGCTTTTGGACGAAATACCAACAACGTCAGGTGCGTATCGGACGATGACCGACCGGACCTCCCGCCAGATGGCGGCGCTTGGGTTTCGCAGCGTTTCCAGGTAGCTGGCGAACCCTTCGGAAGCGAGGAAGCTCACGCGGACAGGTTCGCTCTGGCCGCAGAAATCGGCGTTATACGCGCGCAGGCGCCAGTCGGTATCGCGACGAATCACGCCGGAGAGATACCCAAGCGCAAGTGGGAAGCGGTCCAGCGAGTAGGTGCTCTTGAACAGCCGCTGGAAGGGCGGTTCGATCAGCAGGATGCGAGGCGCACCTTTCACGAACTTGGCGCGGGCTCCGTTACCCGCTGCATCGCGAGGTGCCGGCAAATCCGCTCGGCTGCCTTGCGGCCGGAGTCTATCGCCGTTGCGACGTAGGACGCGCCGTTGAGAAGGTCGCCGGCGACGAACACGCCGTCGCTGTCCACGGCGAAGTCGTGAATCGACGCCAGGCCATTTTCGTCCAGCGCAAGGTTCAACTGCTCGGCGATAACGTGCGGGACGGCCGGGTCAAAACCCAGCGCCAGAAGCGCCATGTCCGCACGCAGCGAAAATTCTGACTCGGGCAGTTCGGTCATCACCGGGCCGTCCGTCGACGGCGTCCACTTGATGCGCACGCCCTGAAGCACCAGCGCCCCGTCACCGTCGCCGTCGCCGTCGAACCGCTTCGTCAGGACACACCAGCGGCGCAACACGTCGTCCGGGGTATCCCTGAGAGTCGCTGTTTCCGGACGCGCCTGCGCTTCGGGCAGGATTTCCAACTGGTGCACCTCGCGGGCGCCACCGGCAAGGGCCATCTCCACGCAATCCTCGCCGGTCAGGCCCCCGCCGATTACGGCGACAACCTTGCCCCTGGCGGACAGCTCCGGATTGTTCGCGGACGCGTCCGATTGCTCCGGAGCGTTCTGCGCGCGAAGGAAATCTATCGCCTGGTGAACACCTCGCGCGTCGCGGCCTGGGATGTCCAGCTCCTTAGGCCTCCAGGCGCCGATCGCCAGCAGGACGGCGTCGAATTCGCTTTGAAGCTTTGCTGCCGAAACGTCCCGCCCGACCTCGACGGACATGCGAAACTCGACGCCCTCGGAGCGAAGCTGCTCGATGCGGCGATCTATAAGCTCTTTTCCCAGCCGGTGTTGCGGAATGCCATAACGCAGCAGTCCGCCGGGTTTCCGGTCCTTCTCGAAGATGACGACCTCGTGTCCGCTACGGGCCAATTGCTGGGCGGCTGCAAGGGCGGCAGGTCCCGATCCGACGATGGCGACCCGCTGCGAAGTTTTTTCCGCACTGCGTGCGGGAACGACCCATCCTTCGTCGAACGCCTGCTCGACGATCTGCTTTTCGATGTCCCGTACCTTTACGGAGAACCCGCCCAGGGACTGCTTGCACGAACTTTCGCAGAAGGCGGGGCAGATGCGGGCGGTGAATTCCGGGAAGTTGTTGGTTTCCTGCAACCGTTCGAAGGCCTCGCGCCGGCGGTCCTGGTAGAACAGCTGCACCCACTGTGGAATGGCGCTTCCCAGCGGGCATCCGGCCTCGCGGCAGCGCGCGTTCGTGCAGTTCATGCACTCGGCCGAGCCCAGCGGGGAGAGCATCAGGCGATAGTCCTCCGCCGTCTCGAACGCAAACGAGTCGACAAGTTTCTCGTATTGCCTGAGATAGCGTTTCTCCTGCCTGCGCCACAGCGGGAAGAGGGTTCGCAGCCAGCGCATCCGCTTGAGAATTTGCAACGTCGCCGGTCGCAGCGTCATGTTCGCGTTGAAGCGCCACGGCCAGAGGTTCAACTCCACGTTCCAGAGGTGGTGATAGATGATCGAGTCGCCGTTGGCTGGATTGACGTTGTACTTTTCGCGGTCCCGCGCGTATTTTTCCGGACTGGTGGCGAGTTCCGCGGTAAATACCGCATCCTTGATCAGCATCGCGGAGGCGAGATTGTGAACGACCGCCCGCGTCGCGGCGTAGTTGAACTCCCCGGAGTCTTTCGAAAGCACGCTCCGGACGCGGTCCAGGTATCTGCGGGCGTATTTCAGGCCGCCCCATCGCATGCAATCGTAGGCGCGGACGACGACGTCGCGTTTCAACTGCTCTTCCAGGTTCTCGGCGTCCGCGACGGTTCGGGCAACCATCCCGCGGAGGGATTCAGCCATCGCCTGTCCCCCGCGGTAACGGCGGATCGTCCAGCGGCATTTTTCTTCGAGCGTTTCTTTCCAACCCGTGCGATGCGGGGGGCCCTGGAAGATGTCCATCCGTTCGCACAGTTTGCGACCCATGTTGAACGCGTAGAGATTCTTGCGGAAGTCCGTGCGGATGGCGTCCTTGATCGCCCAGGCCATCGAATGCATGGACACGGGGATCAGGCCTTTCTGGAAGGCGAACCCGAGCATCATGATGTTCGTGTAGAGCTTGCTGCCGAGGTACTTCTCGCAGATCCTGGAAATATTCCTCGCCAGGAAATCTTCCTGCCGGGTGTTTCTCCGGATAATTTCTTCCATTCTGGCGACGTCGAAGTCTTCCTCGCCCATCAGCCCGCGGATCGTGGCGATCTTGTCCGTGTTGACGACGGCCGCGGTCCGCTCCGGCGAGGCCATGCGAGTTCTACCTTGCGGGTCCATCGCACGGGCGGCTTCCAGAACGTCCACTCCGATCAGCAGGTCCGCCTTTCCATATGGGATCAGCGCGGTGGTCGGTTGCTCGGAAATATTGTACACGACCTGACTTACGACACCTCCGTTGCGAATTGCCAGGCCCTTCTTATCGACGAAGATGACCTTGTATCCTTCCTTGTGCCCGGCCCGGACGATGATGCTCGTCGCCAGCCCGATCCCCATACCGCCAACGCCCACCAGGCAGCAGCGCCACAACTCACCGTGCTTTTTCTTGTGCGGCTCGGGTATATCGTCCAGGTGCAAATCCGGAACGCGCGACCTGGGCGGCTTTTTGCGTTTCACCGTTACCTGCTCGAACGCACTGCACGCGCCCACGCGCTCGCACGCTCCGTCGTTTACGCACCAGGTAATGTCCGTGTCCATCTTCCTGCCATAGTCCGTCATCACATGCCGCAGGCCCGGACAACCCGTGAACTCGACGCAGGTCAGGCAGAACCGGCAGATATCCACGTTGACGTTCATGTGCGTTTTTCGCGGCAGGTATCCCAGCTTGCGGATGAGCGCGCGATCGGCCCGGCGTTTGCGCCGCATTCGCGTGATTCCACATTCCTTGTCAGCGATGATGATCTTCACGCCGTCTGCGAGGAACGTGCGTTCCAGGAGCTTTTCGTACTCGCCGCGATTTTCCGGATTCGTCCGCAGGATAAATATGTCGTTTCCGGCGGCCATGCCGCGGACCACTTCCTCTATGTCCTGCGAGGCCGTTGGGTTTCCAAGCACGTCGTAGTCCACACCCGGAGTGGGCTGGTGCCCCGTCATCGCCGTCGTTCGGTTATCGAGGATAATGAACGTGATGTCCTGTCCGAACTTGATAGCCTGTGAGATCGCCAGCTGTCCGGAATGGAAGAACGTCGAATCGCCCATAAAGACGGCCTGCTTGTTCGTGATGAACGGGTCCACACCGCTGCCGGTTCCACCTCCCAGGCCCATGCCGGACAGGTTGTGCATAAGCGGCGTGGTCGGCGGGAACATGAGCATGGTGTAGCAGCCGATATCGCCGTGGAAGACGAGGTCCACCGGATCGTGTTTGTGTGCGCGTTTCATGTAGCGTCGGTCCATGAAACGATTCTTGATGTCCAGGCACAGCGCCGAACTGTCGCGATGCGGACATCCCGGGCAGAACGTGGGGGTGCGCATCGACAACTTGCCGACCTCGGCGCGTGCGGTCGTGTCGATCGTTTCGATCTCGCGATCCAGCGCGTCGGCGCCGGGGGGCAGCGGGAACGCCGACGGCGAGCCCTTGACGGACTTCAGCAGCGGAACAAGTCGCGAGATCAGGATCGATGGGTGCAGGCCCCGCTTCCACGGTATGCCCGCCAGGCCGTCGGGGAACTTCTTGCCCCATACCTGCATCTCGCCGCCCGATTGGCGTTGCCTCAGGGCTATCTCGTTGACCTGTTCTTCCAGGAACGAGCGGCGTTCTTCCACGACCACGATCCGCTCGCACTGCTCGGAAAGCTCCCGCACCATCTTTTCGTCCAGGGGGTAGCTGAGGCCGAACTTGAGAATCGGAAACTCGCCCAGCAGGCCCAGCTCCCACAGCGTCTGGCTAAGATAGCTGTGAGCCAGTCCGCTGGTGATGAAACCGATCGGCTTGCGATTCTTCGCGGGATGCTCGATGCGATTGAGACCCAATCGCCTCGCCGCGGCGATCGCCCGCTCGAAGCGGTCCGGCAGCGATTCCTCCTGCCACCACGTCTTGGGCGGGAGGAGCACATACTTGTCGAGATTTATCTCGTCGGTGTTGAATATCATCTTCTGATGTGTGTTGAACTTCGGATACTCGTTCGCCCGGCACGTTACCGTCCCGCCGCCATCGGCGAGGTTGGTCGTCAGCACGTACCCGGCGTACAACTCCGACGCGGCGGAAAGCTGGAACGACAGGGAGACGAAGTCCTTGACCTCCTGCGGATTGGACGGCTCGATTACGGGTACGAACAGGTGCTTCGATATGAACCTGCTATCGGCGGCGACCTGCGTCGAGTCGCTCCACGGGTCGTCCCCGTAGACCACCACCGCTCCACCACGGGGGTCCGCCCCGGCGAGATTGCCCAGCGCCAGGGCGTCCGCTGCTACGTGCACGCCGACGGACTTCATGACGATCATGCCACGACAGCCCAGGGTCTGGGAACCGTTGAGCATCGCCGTGGCGAGGGCCTCGTTGTTGTTGATGACGCACCGGATGCCCTTCTCGTTGAGCAGGTCCTTGATATGCCCCATCGAATCGAAGAAGCCCGCGATGGGGCTTCCAGGGTATCCGCCCAGAAGATGCACGCCGCCCGCGGTCTCGAGGGCGCCCTTGAGCAGCAACTCGCTTCCGGTGAATATTTCCGGGCCTTCGCTGGTGATAAATCTCGGATCGACCTTCATCGTTTCGGCATTGTACGGAACGCCCCACGCGCGACCAAGGCATTTTCCGGAGCATCTCCGGTGAAACCCCTACTTTTCGGTGAGTTTCAGGGCGGGACGCCAGGAATCATCCGGCGGCGCGGAAATATACCCACGGCACAGTTCGGCGTATATCCGCGCCGGCCCGTCGTTCGGAAGGATTTGGAGGACGACCTCGAACATTTCCACAGCGGCTGCGAAGCGCCGGTTGGCGTACAGCTCGACCGCGCGGGCGAAGTCGGCACACGCCTTGCGAACGGGTTCCTCGATATCCTCGCTGATGCCCAGAACGTTCCAGACGGAAACCGGCTCATGCTTTCCGACGACCAGGATGTCTCCGAGCGGGCGTGCGGCGTAATTTTCCGCACCGCGAGCCTCCCGCCACGTCTCGTGCGCCACGAGGATGTGCGTGCCGAACTGCTTGTTGGCGGATTCCAGCCGGCTGGCGAGGTTCACCGTGTCGCCGATGGCGGTGTAGTCCATCCGCGAGCTGGACCCGCAGTTCCCGACCATGACCTCTCCGGTAGCGATACCGACGCGCACCGCAAGTTGCGGTGGATCGTCGAACTCCTCGGCGAGTTCGGCGTTCAACTCCCGCACGGCCTGCTGGCAGTCGGCCGCGGCGTGTATCGAACGTGCGGCGTGGTCTTCCTGCACGACGGGCGCTCCGAACAGCACGAGCAGCCCGTCGCCGAGGAACTTGTTGACGTATCCCCCGCAGTGGTCCTGGATGACTTCCGTCATGTGATCGAAGTAATGATTCAGCAGTTGCACCGTTCGCTGTTCGCCAAGATTTTCCGAGAGGGTCGTGAACCCCTGCAGGTCGGAGAAGAAGCAGCTCACGACACGTTTCTCGCCGCCGAGGCGCGCCAGTGACGGGTCGCCGATAAGCCGGTCCACCAGCGCGGGCGACATGGCGTGGGCGAATATTCCCCGGATATGCCGCTTGGCGCGTTCTTCGGTCAGTTGGCGATACGCCGTAACCACCAGGAACCCCCCCAGCATCGCGACAAGCGGGGCGACCATCGGCATCCAGATGCTCCATTGCCCGAACACCACCACCGCGTTGAAGGCGACGTACGCAAGAGCGAGCAGGACCATGATCGGACCGGCCTGAAGCACCGGACGTGTCGCGGCCAGCAGCGAAACCATCGCTCCGGCGAGCAGGACCACGAGCACGCCCGCTATCGGCGGCGTCCGACGGACGAAGGCGCCCGACAGGATGGTGTTGAAAATGCTCGAATGCACGAACACGCCGGCGGTTCGCTTGTGCACCGGCGTGGGAACGAAGTCCGCCGCTCCGGTCGCCGTCGAACCGACGAAGCAGATTTTGTCCACCACGCGGGATCGCAGCTCGGCTTTCTCGCGCTCGACGTTCGCCAGGAGAAGTTTTACCTCGCCGCGCACCCGATCCACGTGATCCAGTGTTTTCGTAACGTAGGATGCCCGTCGCTGATATTCCGCCAGTTCCCTGCGGTACTTCCGTGAGGCCTGATCGTCCCCGTCGGGGCGCGTGGCGGGCGCTTCGGGCTTGCCGAGGTACAGCCCCAGGCTTTCCGGGTCTCGCAGCTCGACGGAAAGGTCCGCCAACTCCCCGTCGATCCGCGCTTCGATACGGGCTTCCTCGATTCTCAGCTCGCTCACTCCCCGGGGCAGGTGCAGCGGATCGAACAACAGTGCGCGCTGGCGTCGCAACTGCAGCGCTACGCGGCTATCGTAGATCTGCTGCGCGCGGGCGAACAGGCCCGCGACGCGATGAGCGGGCGGGCCGGCAGGATCGTCCGGCGAAGGGAACACGCGTCGGAGCAGTTCGAGATATTTCAGGCGGAGATAGCTGCGGTTCTTCCGTATCTTTTCCCGCAGCTGCCAGATCGTCACCACGGCGGAGGCGGGAATATGCTGCGGATACGCCTCGCTTGGCGATGTCCAGTTGATTTGCAGGTATCCGTCGGTGTCCACGGGAATGACGCGCTCGGTGCCGTCGGCGCAGAGAATCGTCACGTTCGATGCGTCCGCGCGGATAGTGTAGCTGCCGCCGCGGGAACGCGCGAACTGGGCGGCGGCGATCGTCAGGGCGAATTGCGGGTATACCTGATCGCCGCTTCGACCGAGAAGCGGGATGCGCCTCACGACGCCGTCGTCGTCCGGATCGAAAGTCACGAACCCGCTTCGACCTGCGGGCAAACTTTCGGCGAACAGCACCATCGGAGGAACGACGCGCCCAATCCGGGCGGGGTAGTTGACGGTCTCGCTCGCCGGAACGCTGAACTTTGGAAGAACCTTCATAGCACGATGCCGCAGGTACGCCCTGGTTACGATCTCACGTTCGGGCGTGTCCGACTGGGCGGACTGGCCCGGCAGCAGCGCCCTGCGGACGCTTTCGAAATCCAAACTGTCCGAAGAGTCCAGTATCGCCGCGACACGGCGATCGATCGCGCGTTCCTTGGCGCGCTGGTACGATTCCTTCGCCTCCCGCGACGGCGCCACGCCGGAGGCGGAGAGCACCTCCTCATACGTCAGGCGCGGGCTGTCCCGCAGGACGGTTTCTAACTTCCGTTCGATGGAAGAAACCTTTTCGCTCAAAAAATCGAGGTGCATCGGCATGAAGACGTTGGGGTTCCGCAGCGCCGCGATGAGCCGGGCGTCGTCGAAGATAATCCGGCTGCCGCTTCCGAGCATCAATGACGTGCGCGCGTCGAGAACCGTCATCTTGTCCGAAACGTGGCGCACTTCCTGCGGTTCCGGAAGAATGATATCGAGCGCCACCGCTCGAGCGCCGCATTCGAGAAGCGTATCGATGATGGCTGCCTGGGTCGCCCTCGGCCAGGGCCAGCGCCCCACTTTTTCCAGGCTCAGGTCGTCTATGTCTACGTGGACGACGACGTGGTTAGGCGGCGCGGTCGGAAAGTTCCGAAACCTCACGTCCAGCGTCAACCATTCCAGGCGGTCGCCCAGGCCGAAGAGGAACCCTACCGCAACCACAAGCGTAGCAAGCAGCCCCAACAGCAGCGCGGAGATCGGACGCGACGTCCTGACTGGTCCTTCGGACATAGCGAGAGTCTACCGGCGATTGTGGGGCGCGGACAAGATCAACTTGCCGCTAACGTCCGATGTTGGCGTCAGTCCTTCATACCGGCGCCGATCGTCGCCAGGCGGATAACGGCGTTCCGTCGTCGCAGGCGATCGAGGTTTCCCGTAACCGGACCCAGCAGGGTGTTGCTGGAATCCTGGTTCTTCAGTATCTTTTTTTCGCTGCGCGACAGTCCCTGCGCCAGCGGGACGGAGGTGAGTTCGCGTTGCAGCCGGGCTACCTCGATGGGTTGGGCGAGCGTCCCGGCGCCTCCGGAGAGCGATCGCGTGCCTATGACCTCCGTCGGCCTGATGTTGCGTTGCCGAACGCCCGAGGCGATATTCCACTTGCCCGACGTACTGTGCAGGCCCATGCCCGAATCGCTGCCGTAACCGATCTCGCCGGAAGTTCCGCGAATACTCAGCGTGGAGACGGGGGTCTTGATTTTCCAGTCCTGCGGGCCGCGGGAGCTGTCTACGCTGGCGCGCACCACGCCGTACTTGAGACCCAGGCGCGCACGGATCTTTCCACCTGGATTGCGAAACTCGCCGATGCCCATCTTGGTGGCGTTGCGAACGACGACCTCGCCGCGATCGGCGAACTTCAGCACCACGCGCGAACGGAAACCCGTGCGAATTACGGTCTGCTCGCCGAGCTTGTCGCCGATTCGGACCGGCTTCCAGGTTTTTTGCCCGTCTGAGACAACGAGTTTCTGCGCCATGCCGGTTACAGAGACCACCTCGACGCGCATAGATTCGCCCGCCGGGGCGACCGGGGTATCGCCCGCGGCAGCATATGCGCACGCCGCGGCGATGGCGAGAGCTGTGGACAGAACGCACCGGTAAGGTTTCGATCGCAACATTTGTCGTCCTCCGCTGTTCTTCACGTGCCCGTCCGTGATGCGCCATATCGTCCGTATCGAGGAACTCGCTCGAAGCGCAGAGGAACAGACTTCCAGGTTTCTCCAGTGGGGAACATACGATTCGAGACGAACAGGGACAAACGCCACGAGAAGGAAATGCGGGTCCGGCCCGCTACTCGCTATCGCCCGAACCCCCGATGGCGTGTTGTGATGAGGAACTACCCAGGCGGGCCGGTCGGTTCCCGAACCTGCGCCTTGCCTTGCGTTTTACCGCGCCGAGCACGCTGGGTCCGGTACCGTGGTTGACGAGGGTCTTCTTTTCGGGTCGCGACAGCCCGCCGAACGTGTCACCCATTTGCATGTCGCGCGCCTGTTTGAATATATTGATCGAGCGTGTGAGACCCCCGCCGCCGGACACTAACGTCGAACTCATTTCCGTCGGACGGATTATTCGGGATCGCGAGCCGGTTTTCATGCTCCATCGTCCGGCGCTGCCCTTGCACCTCGCGCCACCGTCGCCGCTGTAAGCCACGTCGCCGGAAGTGCCTCGAACGGACAGTGTCGCCACGGGCGTCCTTACCTGCCAGTCGTTCGGGCCCCGGCTGGAATCAACACTCGCCCGCACCGCTCCGTATTTCAGTCCGAGCCTGGTCCGCACACTGTCGCCTGACTTGCGAAACTCGCCGATGCCCATTTTCGTCGCGTTTCTGACCGTCACCTCTCCGCGATCGGCGAAACGGAGCACCACGGAAGAACGGAACCCCGTCCGGATCACGGTCTGCTCGCTGAGTTTCTCGCCCGCCTTGATGGGTTGCCACGTATTTTTACCGTCGGAGGCGACGAGTTTCTGCGCCCGCCCTTCGACGCTCAGAACGGTAATTTGCCCGGGCTTCGCCTGGGAACCGGAAGAAACCGAACAGATCATCGCCAGTATAAAATAACCGATCAGAAAGTATCGCAAAACGCTATCGACTCCATGCGGTTTTCATGATGGCCGGAACTTCGCCGGTTTGGAGATACGTGTCCGCACGGTTCAGCACGGCGATAAACTCCATACCGGAGACCGGCGTGTACCACGCGCCGGAGGCTATGAACCCGCGATACTGCAACTCGCGAAGGCAATACCGCTGCGTTGGTCCGGTCAGCGCAAGGATCACCCCTCCCGGCACCTTGCACACCTGGTAGATCATGTACGCCAGCTTGCCGCGGGTGATGGGCTTATCGGCTGTGAATCGCCACCTGTTCGGGACGATTCCCCGGCTTTTGAGAACCTCGACGCGCTGGCGGAATACCCGGTCGGTGTCCTTGCCGTCCAGGAGCATAAGAGCGCCGCGCATCGCGTCGTTTTCGCTGACTGTGTTCTGCGACGACACGCGGTCGATGAATCCGGGCGATTCCTCGCCTGCCGCCAGTTTCGCCTGCGGGTTCGTGATTCCGGGCGTCTCGCACCCGGCCAGTCCCGCTGCGATCAACGCCACCGTCACCGTTGCTGCATATTTGATGTTCGACATAGCTTTCCCGCCTCAGAAGCTGAACGTTACTGCCGTGTAAAGGAACTGCCTGCGATCGTCGTTTCCGAACGCCGAACCGGGCTGGAACGCGCCGTAGCGGATCGTCCAGGTCAGGTCGCTGGTAATTCGCCAGTTTGCGTAGATATCCCACTCCCACCCAAGCCAGCGGGAATTGTTGACCGAAGCGTCAACATCGCTTATCGGGCCGTCTGCCGACTTGTGATAGAAGAACAGCTTCGTCCCGACTTCCAGTTGTTTGAACAACTCGATATCCTCGAGCGGGAAGAAGCTCGCGCCGAGCATATACATATTCAGGTTGGAGACGCGCGGGCTGAAGGCGATACCGGTATCGCGGAAGCCGAAGGCGTTGAACGCGTTGTCCTTCGTACCGGCGCGGTTTCCGCCGATCGTCGAGGTTGAAGAGCTTCGACGATCGGAATCGCCACTGGCGAAGATATACTCAGCCGTCACCTTCGGATGCGTTTTGGTCTGGAAGAGGTACTCCAGCAGCAGGTTGTACGCCACCGCGCAGATTTCGTCCTGCGTTCCACCGGTTACGCCCTCGCCGTAGGTTCTCCCCAACTCGCCGACCAACTCGGTCTGGTATCGCAGGTTCGGCAGTATGATAGTTCCCTCGCTACCGATACCGATGTACCGGCTGGAGTAATCGTACGCCTGGAGCGGATCGGCGGGATCGGCGTTGGTGTGATCGTTATTCTCCATGAAGTAGGCGAACGGGCGGTGATGGTCCAGTCCGTTGTACGCCACCTCGACGCCCCAGATGCATCGCTGCTGATCGCGGGAGACGGCGTCGGAGTCGTCTATGTTCCTGGTGTTGCGGATCGTCATGCCCAGAAACGCCATGAATTCCCAGTTGCCCACGGTGGCGTTGAACTGGACCATGTCCAGGGGCATGGACAGCACAAAGGAGGTTCCGATAGCTGCGAACTGCCGGCCCACCTTCACTCGCAGACTCGCCGGAGGCGCCGTACCGGTCTGGTTCCGAAGCATCTGACCGAGGTCGAACTGGTACCAGGCGCGCTCTACCTGGGGATTGGTGGTTTCGTCGCCCGTTACGTCGCCGGGGTTGTCGCCGCTGTTCCAGTCGTCCCACCCGACAAGCCCGCGAACGTAGAACTTGTGCACACCGCGTATGTTGGCGCTTCCCCACAGGCGGAGCTGGTACTGCCTCAGCGTGCGGAAACGTCTCGCCGGGGGATCGTCATACTTGAACAGCGCGAAGTTGAACCACCCGCCGCCGTCAAGCCCGATCTCCCTTGCCTGGGGAAGCTGCTGATCCAGGCGCACGCGAAGCTGCTCATCGTAGACGCGCCGTCCCGCCTCCTGCTGGGCCTGGGCGGGTTCGCACCACGCCACGATAAGGAAGCACAACACGGCCGCGGAAAACCGGGACGTCTTTCCAATATTCATGCCTGCCATAACCACCTCTGCAACATGTCCGATAAAATGCGACTTATGAGTCGCGGTAGTCTCTCACGATCCCTTAATAAGGGCAACAGGAAATCGAGAAAGCTCCCGATGCGCCGAATGCGTTTGAACACCCGGCCCGGCCCGGATATTGTAACTGTTACGTTTTACTTCGACCTGCCTGCTTCTGAAAGAACAGTCTAAAGATATACCCTGATGCAAACGCTGTCGGAAATTCGTCGATTGCTGTCGCGGGCCGGGCTTAGCCCCGCCAGGCAGTTCGGTCAGAATTTCCTGATCGACGGGAACCTGCTGGACAAGTTGCTCTCGCTGGCCGAGGGCGATGGGCGGGATATCGTCCTGGAAGTAGGTCCCGGCACCGGCAGCCTGACCGGGGAGCTGTTATCACGCTTCGAGCGCGTGGTGGCGATCGAGATCGATCGCGGGTTATACGAACTTTTGCGAGACACCCTTGGCGATCGGACGAACCTTACGCTCATCCACGGCGACGTGCTGTCGAGCAAGCACGTTATCAATCCGCAGGTCGTCCGGGCGGTGGAACCTGCCGCCAGGCTGATCGCCAACCTCCCCTACGGTATCGCGACGCCGCTGATCGTCCTGTGCCTGAAAATGACCTGGCGTGGCCTGTGCCGTATCGATCGCATGACTTTCACCATCCAGCAGGAGCTTGCCGATCGCCTGATCGCCTCGCCGGGTGGCGGCGATTACGGGCCCCTGAGCGTTCTTACGGGCCTGCTGGGGCGTGTGACTCCCGGAGCGCCGGTACCGGCAGGGGCGTTCTTCCCGAAACCCAAAGTCGCCAGTCGAATCCTGCGGATCGACTTCGACGCCAGCCGCGCCGCCAGGCTGGCGGACGTGGACGTACTGGCGAAGCTGCTTTCGCTGGCGTTCGCCCAGCGGCGAAAACAGATCGGTTCCATACTGAAACGCAAGCGATGCCCGTTCCCCGTCGAGGACCTGGAGGCCGCTTTGGACGAAGCACAAATCGACCTGTCATTACGAGCGGAGAGAATCGCTCCCGAGCAGTTCCGCTCGGCCGCAAACTCGCTGCGACGATCGCAGGACGATTCCGGAGGTGGTGTCGCGCAATAACAACGCCGGCTGGACACTTGTTACCCGCAGCCAACCGCGATACATTACACCGACACCGGAGAGGATATCAGAAAGGCGTACTGCATGGCGCAAGCGGAAACCAAAGCGGAAGATCGGCCCGGAAAAGGCAAAGGCAAGGCATTTTTCGATCGCGCCAATCAGGTCGTGGAAACGGGAAACTGGGATTACGCCATCGAGATGTTTCTCGAAGGCATCAAGCGCGAGCCCGACAACGTAGAGCAGGGGCATCAACCTCTGCGCGAAGTAGCCATGAAACGCAAACTCCAGGGCGGAAAAGGTCCGGGGCTTGGCGAGAAACTCAAGCACGGGCGTGCCAAGGACCCGATCGAGGCGCTCGTCAACGCCGAGTTCCTGCTGGCGAAGGAGCCAGGCTCGGTCGCCTTCATGGAGCGCGTGCTGAAGGCCGCCAAGGCTCTCGATCTTCACGATGTCATAATGTGGATCGGAAACATCCTGCTGGAATCGCAGCGGCAGGCGGAACGTCCAAGCATGAAGGTGCTCACGATGCTGATGCAGTCCTTCGACGACATCGGGGAGTACGCCGCGGGCGTGCAGGCCTGCCAGATGGCGATGAACCTGTCGCCGGGAAACGGCGATCTGCAATCCGCCATGACGGAACTGTCCGCAAAGTACACCATCCAGAAGGGCAGGTACGACCAGGAGGGCGAATTCGCCAAGGGCGTCAAGGATATGGACAAACAGAAGGAGCTTGTCGAGGGGGATCGGCTGGCGCAGAGCAGCGGCTTCCTCGCCAAGCAGCTCGAAAAGGCCAGGCAGGATTATCAGGCCGATCCGAGCATTCCCGGAAAAATTAATGCCCTGGTCGACGCGCTGGTGAAGTTCGAAGACGCAGCCTACGAGAACGAGGCCATCGACGTCCTCACGAAAGCCCATCGTGATATCGGCGCGTACCAGTTCAAGATGAAAATCGGCGATATCAAGATGCGCCAGATGACACGCCGATACCGCAAGCTCCGCGACGAAGGCGACAAGAAGGCGATGGGCGAGCAGCTCAAGAACCAGCTGGCGTTCGAGCTGGAAGAATACGCCGAACGTGCGGTGAACTACCCGACGGACCTGTCCATCAAGTACGAGCTGGGCCGACGACAGCTTCTTGCGGGGCAATACGACGAGGCGATCGCCTCTCTCCAGCAGGCCCAGCGGGACCCGAAACGTCATGTCGCGGCGTTGAACCTGCTCGGCCAGGCGTTTGCACGCAAGGGTTGGCACCGCGAGGCGGCAGAGACCTACGAACGCGCCCTCGATACGGAAATGTCGGAAGATCGCGCCAAGGAGGTCCGCTATAACCTCGGCGACTGCCTGGAGAAAATGGGCGAGACGGAAAAGGCCCAGCAGCAGTTCTCGGAGGTCGCACAGGTGGACTACAACTACCGGGACGTGCGGCAGCGTCTCGATAAGCTGCGCGCGGGGGACGAGAAGCAGGGATAGGGCTGGGACGAAGAGGGTATACCTAGCCCCTAATTCCAAGTCCCTGGACCCCGTTTTTTATCCTTGTTATGCGCCAACGAGGCTGTATAATCGTCGCCTTCGTATAATTGGCTGGACCTACAGACCGTCGTGATACGGCAGGAGAAACCGCAGGTGGCACATTCCGATTCAGCAGAGAAACGAATTCGTCAGAACGTAAAGAGGCGTGCGCGCAATCGTTGGCGCAAGGACCAGGTAAAGAGCGCGGTTCGCGGCTTCGAGCAGGCCCTGCAAGAGGGCGACAGGGGCGCCGCGACAGAGCAGTTGAAGCAGGTCTATAAGTGTCTGGACAAGACCGCCGCAAAGGGCGCGATCCACAAGAACGCCGCCGCACGCAAAAAGGCCCGCCTGGCGAAACAACTTGACAAAGCTGCAGGCTGACCCGCCGCGGTTGTTCTGACCGGCATTCCCAAACTCGCCCCCGTCGCTTTTGCGTCGGGGGTTGTTCATTGGTTACATTTCACGAAGGAAGGTCGACATGACCGGTCCAAAGGGTCGATTCGTCAGCCGGGGCGGCGAAAAACTCGACGCCGCAATCGAAGCGTTCGACCTGGACGTTCACGATCTTTCGTGCGCGGACTTCGGTTGCAACGTCGGGGGCTTCACCGATTGCCTTCTCCAGCGAGGCGCTTCCAGGGTCTACGCCGTGGATACCGGCTATGGACCTCTCGCCTGGAAACTCCGCAAGGACGCCCGCGTAATCGTGATGGAGCGGACCAACGCACTACATACAGCGCCGCCCGAGACGGTGGACCTGGTAGTCTGCGACGTTGCGTGGACGCCGCAGGAGCGGGTAATCCCGGCTGCTCTTGCCTGGTTGAAGCCCCGCGGCAGGATTATTTCGCTCCTCAAACCGCACTACGAACTGACGAAACTCCGCGGACGAAAACCACTCGCAACTTTGACCGACGGGCAGTCGCGAGACGCCTGCCGGGAAGTCTGCGAGCGACTCGCCGGAACAGGCCCGATAGTGCGGGCGATCACGCCAAGCCCGATTCGCGGAAAGGGCGGAAACGTGGAATACCTGCTATTAGTCAGTCCAGGCGCGCCGCCGGAAGGAAAAAGGCTTGTTGACGATTCGCAAGGTCATTCATAGAATTAAGCTGCCCCGAGTTGACGGGCGCGGCGTCGGCAGGAGCCATCTTTTGTTGTACGTTTTTGAAAAACCTTTCACACTTGAGGCTGGATGAATGGGCAAGATCCGAGTGGCAATCGCAGGGGTGGGTACTTGCGCCTCGTCCCTGATCCAGGGCATCCATTATTACCACGCACAGATCGCCTCCGGCAGTGCGGATGCTGCGGTGGGACTGGCGCATCCGATCCTCGGGGGGTTCGCGCCGGACGATATCGAGATAGTAGCCGCAATCGACATTGATCAGCGCAAGGTGTCCAGGCCGCTTCACCAGGCCATCTTCGCTCCGCCCAACAACACCAAGGTATTCTTCGACGATTTCACGTCCGACGTAACGGTCGCCATGGGCAACGTGCTGGACGGGGTATCGGAGCACATGTCCGCCTACCCGGACCACCAGCGATTCCTGCCGGCCGACCTTCCCGACGCCACACAGGAGGAAATCGAATCGCTCCTGCGCGAAAGCGGCGCGGAAATCCTGATGAACTACCTGCCCGTCGGTTCGCAGAAGGCGACGGAATTCTACGCCGAGTGCTGCCTAGCTGCCGGGGTGAGCCTGATCAATTGCATTCCGGTGTTCATCGTTTCGGATAACGCCTGGGCGGAGCGTTTCCGCCGGGCGGGTATCTGCTGCGTCGGCGACGACGTGAAAGCGCAGGTCGGCGCTACGATTACGCACCGCATCCTTGCGAGGATGATGCACGAGCGCGGCGCGACCATCGACGCTACGTACCAGCTCAACACCGGGGGCAACACCGACTTCCTTAACATGCTCAACCAGGCACGTCTGGATTCCAAGCGGGTCAGCAAGACCGAGGCCGTCCAGTCACAGCTCGACGTTCCCCTGCCTGCCGACCAGGTGCACATCGGACCCAGCGATTACGTGCCCTGGCAGAAGGACAACAAGGTCTGCTTCCTGCGTCTCGAGGCGCGCGGGTTCGGGGGCGTGCCGCTGAACCTGGAGCTGCGCCTCAGCGTGGAAGACTCGCCCAATTCCGCCGGTGAAACCATCGACGCGATCCGCTGCTGCAAACTGGGACGCATGCGCGGGCTGGCTGGACCTCTGACGGAGATTTCCGCTTACACCATGAAGCACCCCCCCGTGCAATATACCGACGCCGTAGCGCGGGAAATACTCGAGGATTTCATCGCGGACAAGCCCGCGCCCGAGGTGAACGGCGCTTACCGGGGCGAGTCGAAACCGGAAATCCCCGACCAGGTCCACGCGGAATAGCTTCACTGCGCCACACGGGCGCCGATACGCACAACACCAGGCCAACCCGGCCTGCTCCCGGGTTTGTGACCTTACGAAATATGGCACATCTGGTATACTCCCTCCCATGATCGGACGATTCGTCGGTAATCTGCATATCGCGCTGCGGGACTTTCTCGCCCGTCGGCTGGTGCGCATCGGCGTGACGCCGAACATGCTGACGCTTACCGGAATGGTAATCACCACGCTCATCGGCGTGTGCCTGGCGATCGGGGCCGGGAGCGATTTCGGCTGGAGCCTCTCGCCGGCGGCACCGGCGAATCTTTACCTGCTGATCGCGATGGTCCTGATGTGGCTGGCGTCGGCATGCGATATTCTCGACGGCGCCGTCGCACGCCTCGCCGGTAAGTCCACCCGCTTCGGCGCTTTCCTCGACAGCACCCTGGATCGTTACAGCGATTTTGCGATCTACGCCGGTATCGCCGTTCATTACGCGATCATCTCGCCGGCCAACGCCACCTTTGTCCTCCTGTGCATGATAGCCTTCTTCAATGCGTTCATGATCTCCTACACGCGAGCACGAGCGGAAGACCTCATCGAGCGATGCAAGGTCGGATACTGGCAGAGGGGCGAAAGGTCGGCTGCGATTTTCATAGCCGTCCTGTCCTACAATATCCCCGCGATGGTCCTCCAGCAGGCGCTGCTACCGGCGATCACGGTACTGCGACGGATTTTCTACACCAAGGCGGTACTGGAAGGCAAAACGCCGATCGAAGATCCACGCCTCGGCCCGTGGTGGATGCGTATCCAGTTGTGGCGATATCGGCGAATGTCGCTTCCCTACGATATCGTCACTCTCGCCAACATCGCCTGGCTGCTCCTGGCCCGTTTCGAGGCGCGCGACGTGCTGCGGGAATGGTTCACCTAGCGCGCCGGCCGAACAGCGTCAGGCTTGTCGCGTCGTAAACCGAGACGTCCGCGTATGTCCCGGCCAGCGAGTCCGGCCCGTCAAACACCACGATGTGATCCCACCTGCTCCTGCCGATGAGCTGCGTCTTGTCTTTTGTCGCCGGCGACGCCTGGCGATTGGCGCGCGGGGACGGTCCCTCCACCAGAACCTCCACCGTCCGGCCGATCATCGCGCGATGATGAGCCAGGGAAACTTCCGCCTGAACGGCGAGCAGCTCGTTGTTTCGGCGTTTCTTGACATCGAGGGGAACGTCGTCCGCGAGCCTGCGGGCCGCCGTCGTCCCGTCGCGCGGCGAGTACTTGAAGATAAAAGAATTCTTGAACCCGCTGCGGCGGATAAGCTCCGCCGAGGCTGAGTGATCCTCTTCCGTTTCGCCGGGAAAGCCCACGATGAAGTCCCCCGCCAACACGACCGACGGTACTATCGCCCTGGCGCGGGCTATGAAATCGTCGTACTCGCTGCGGGTGTATCCGCGGTTCATCGCGCCGAGAACCCGGTCCGATCCGCTCTGGGGCGGGCAGTGAATGTACTCGCATACGTTCGGCAGGTCGCGCATCGCCTGGAGAATATCGTCGTCGAAGCCCACGGGATGGCTGGTTACGAATCGAAGGCGTCGCAGACCCCCGATCGGCGAGAGCATGCCAAGCAGGTCGCCGAATCGCACCGTCCGCCCACCGTCGGAAAAGTTGTAGCTGTTGACGGTCTGGCCGAGCAGCGTTATCTCGCTTCGCCCGGTATCGACGAGCCGGCGAACCTCCGCGGCGACGTCCTCGGGGCGACGGCTCGTTTCCGGCCCGCGCACGAAAGGCACAATGCAATAGCTGCAAAACTTGTCGCACCCCCGCATTACGCGAACGTACGCCTGACTCGCGCTCGGCACGAGATCAGCGTCGCGCGCAGAGTCCAGCGACTCGATATCCGCGCCGCTTTTGCGTTCGCCCCGACGTGGATCGAGAGCGACGCGCCCCTGTCCCGCTCCCGCTTCCGCAATAAGATCCCCCAGTTCGTGCAGGCGTCCCGGCCCGCAGACGATGTCCACACATGCGTATCGCTTGCGAAGATCGTCGCCCAGGCGCTGCGCCATGCACCCCAGCACGCCGACGATCATCCGCCTGCCCCGGCCACCGCGATGCATCTGTTCGCCAAGGCGCGAGTGGACCTTCTCCTCGGCGTGTTCGCGGACCGAGCAGGTGTTGTAGAGCACCACGTCGGCGCCGCGCCCGTCGCGGACCATCTCGTGCCCGGCCTGGACGAGCACGGACGCCACCAGCTCGCTGTCCAGGCGGTTCATCTGGCAGCCGAATGTCTCCAGGTATACTTTCATAGCGGGAGTATCATATCAAACGCCGTCGCCGAGCGGCAAAAACGATTGACTTCCGGCGGGACGATCGTGACAATTTCCGGCTGGAGATAGTAAGCTTCACGGAAGCTGTTCGCCGAACGTCGGCACGACACCAAAAGGAGGTTTTGGTGAGTCCGTCCGCGGAAAACCGCAATAGTGGCAAGGATCCCAAGCGGCTTTACACCGCCTACCAGGTAGCCGACCTGCTCGGCGCGACCCCGGGCGCCGTAATGGACTGGATGCAGAAAGGCTGGCTGCCTTACAAGCGCCTGCCGGACGGTCCTGTCCGTATCAGCGAGAAAGGTCTGCTGAAGTTCCTTAAAGGTCGCGGCGTCGCAATCGAGCTGGTGATGGCGAAGGCGGTCCTGCGCGATCAGGAGCGCCGCCGGAAGCGCGGCGAATCGCCCGATACGCCTCTCGCGAACGCCAAGCCGCTGCCGCTGCCCGCCTTCGTAACCGCAGCCGCCGAACACCAGCCCGAATCGGAGGAGGCCCAAACCATGAAAACGCACGACGAACCGTTTCGCGACGACGCTAAGCTGCGCGATGACGTAACGGACTTGGAATCCGAAGCGCTGCTGGAGATGGAGGCCTCTCCGATAAACCAGCCGCCGGAGGAAATGGACCTCGGGCCGATAGACGTGGACGAAGAATACAGGAAAGTCTCCGACGACGAGCGGATCGATACTGCCGAACCCGCGCCGCCGCCCGACAGCGCCGCTGCGCAGGTGGCGGATGCTATTCTCCGGGACGCCGTTTCGAGCGGCGCGTCGCACGTGCACCTGTCCGCCGGCGAGCAGGGGCTGGACCTGCGGATGCGGATTCGCGGTGTGCTGCATGAAAAACCGACCTTCAGGGATCGCCTTCCGAAAGGACTGGCGCCGCAATTGATCGGGCGCCTCAAGTCGCTGGCGTCGCTGGATGGCGAACCTGTCCGCAGCGCGCGGAGCGGCGGGTTTACCGCGGCCGTCGGCGGCAAAAACGTCGAGATGCAAATGAGCGTGCTGCCGACCGACGATGGCGAGAAAATGGTCATCCGCCTGCCCCGCGCGGCGGTGGAACTGATGAGCCTCGCCGAACTGGGCCTGGGCGGCGCGGACGAAGCCGACCTCCGCGCGCTGCTCGCGCAGGAGTCCGGGCTTATCGTGCTTGCCGCCCCGCCGAGAAACTGCGCAAAGGCGACGCTGCTTGCGATGCTGGAGGAAATACGAACCGCCGGGCGCAACGTAGTCACCCTGGAAAAGACCATCGCCGGGCAGATCGCAGGCGCCGCAAGAACGCGGGTGGACGTTCACGGCGGGCTGTCGTTCGCCGAGGCGTCGGCAGCGCTGGGCGAGCAGGACGCCGACGTTGTTCTGATAGAGGAGTTGCGAGATCCGGCGACGGCGGCGGAGGCGGTGGAAGCGGCAGTGGACGGCGCGCTGGTGCTTGCGTCCATGCGGGCAAGCAGCGCGGTCTCCGCCGTGAGCGACCTGCTCGAAATGGGCATCGAGCCCTGGCCGCTGGCATCCGTGCTGCTGGCGGTCGTCGCGCAGCGATCGGTAAGGAAACTTTGCGACGTCTGCAAGAAGCCCCTCGAACCTGACGCCCAGAGCCTCGCCGCGGTCGGCTTGAAACTCTCCGAGACGGACGGTCCGATTTTCGGCCCGCTCGGCTGCGACAAGTGCGCCAAGACCGGATTTTCCGGACGAATCAACCTCTTCTCGATGCTGCGGACCGGCCCGTCCGTCATGGCTGCGATCCGTCGGGCATCGGAGCCGGACGTTCTGCTGGAAGCTGCGAGGCAATCCGGAGCGAAATCGCTGCAAAGCGCCGCGCGCGAAGCGATCCTCGCCGGTAAAATCAGCCCCGCCCAATGCCGCCGCGCTCTGGCGCGGTGACAAAAAACCACCCGGTGCGATTATCCCGCCATCGCCAGCTTTGACTCTTGCGTTACGTAGCCTCTTGCGTTACCGTATCGGGCTTCCCACGCATTGAAATGAAAGGTTGAAGCATACAATGGCCGACTACAAAGACCTGGACCGCAAGGTCATTAGGCTTGGAAAACAGATCGTCAGGATGTGCACCGAGGCGGGTAGCGGACACCCATCGAGCGGGCTGAGCATTCTGCACATGACGGCTGCGCTTATGTACCGCGTGATGCGTTACGATCCGAAGAACCCCTGGAGCAGCTCCGCCGACCGCCTGGTGCTGAGCGAAGGGCACGCGGTCCCCGCGGTCTACGCCGCCTATTGCGACCTCGGCGGCGTTGTCGGAACGCCCCAGCGACCAAGCCAGTTGAGCTTCGACGACGCACTGACGCTCCGCGCGGCAGACAGCGTGCTGGACGGGCATCCCAATCCCGCCATCGGATTCCCCTTCTTCGATGCAGCCACCGGCTCGCTCGGACAGGGCCTTTCCGTCGCCGCGGGCGTGGCGTGCTCGGCAAGATTGGACGAAACGGACCGGAAGGTCTACTGCATCGTCGGCGACGGCGAAAGCCGGGAAGGGCAAATCTGGGAGGCGCTGGATTTCATCGTCGATCACAAACTTACGAACGTCGTGACCATCTTCAACGCCAACGGGCAGGGACAGAGCGATTACGTCTCCACCCAGCAGTCCTCCGACGCCCTGATCGCCAAGCTGACGGCGTTCGGGATGGACGTGAAGGTGATCGACGGTCACAACTGGGACGAGATTTTCGCCGCACTGTCAGCCGAGGCTGCGGACAAACCCATTGCGATCGTCGCCAATACGGTCAAGGGCTGGGGCGTCAAGGAATTCCAGGCGTCGAACTATCATGGAAAGCCGCTGGCGGGCGATCAGCTTGCTTCGGCGATGGCGGACCTGGACGCAAAGGCGGTGGAACTTGGCGTTGCGGACGCCGAAGACACCCCGGCGATACAGGTGACCATCCCGGCCGAGCCAACCAAGGCAGCGCCGGAAGGTGAGATTTCGGCAGGCTCCTTCGCCGATGCGCTAATCGCCAACGGTATGGCCGACGCGCTCGAGGAGAAAAAACTCTCCCCCCGCCGGGCGTACGGGGCGGCACTTGCTGCGATGGGTAGCGACGAGCGAATCGTCGCGATGGACGGAGACGTGAAGAACTCCACCTTCGCGACCTTCTTCGCCGAGCAGCATCCGGAAAGATACTTCGAAGCGCGCATCGCCGAGCAGAACATGATCTCCGCCGCGGTCGGTCTGGCGCAGACCGGAAAGATTCCGTTCGTCTCCAGCTTCGCGAAGTTCCTCGTCCGCGCGTACGACCAGTTGGAGATGGCCGTCATCACCAACGCCAACATCAAGCTGTGCGGTTCGCACGCCGGGGTGTCGCTGGCTGCGGACGGACCCAGCCAGATGGGCCTTGTGGACCTTGCGTTCATGCGAAGCTTCGCACGCACGACGCGCGTAGACGGACAGCCCGCCTGCCGTTTCTTCCAACCATCCGACGCCGTCGGCGCCTTCAAGCTGACCGAGCTGATGGCCAATATCGACGGGATGTGCTACATGCGGACGCACCGGCCCGACGTGCCGCTGCTCTACGAGGAAACCGAGCAGTTCACCGTCGGCGGGTTCAAGCATCTTGCCGACGGCGAGGATATCGCCATCGTCGCCGGCGGGTACATGGTGCACGTCGCACGAGAGGCGATGGAGATCATCGAGGAAAAGGCCGGCCTGTCCGCCAGCCTGGTGGACGCATATTCGATGCCGCTGGCGACCGAGGAGATACTCCGGATCGGCGACGACTGCCGCGGGCAGATTCTCGTCGTCGAGGACAACTACTCCGGTGGAATCGCCGACGAGCTGGCCGCCGCCGCCGCCAAGAGCGACCTGGGCGTAATGGTCCACTCCATGTACGTCAGTGACATCCCCAAGAGCGCCCGGACACCCGAAGAAACGCTCCGGATGGCGCACCTGTCGCCGGAAGACATCGCCAACACGGTCCAGAAAATATTCGACAAGTCGGAAGGATAACCGCGCCGGACCCCCTTGGCTGGGGTTACTCCTTCGCCCAATCAGCGCGTAACCGACGCGGACTTCGTGTTCTACTTCCGCACGCCGCCGGTCCAATCGTCCGTGCGGAACGGGCTGGCTGGGAGTCCTTCGGCGTTATACAGGTTGCCGATGGGGTTGTCCGCCCATGAATATCGGACAGCCTTCGGCTCGGCTACCTGCTCGCAGGCGAGAATAACTTTGTCGCCGACGATCTTCGCCTTCGCCCAGTACCACTTGCGGTCGGCGCCTGCGACGGCGAAACCCTTCAGTTTCTCGCCACCCTTTGCGACAAGCCCGCCGCCGACGTGATCGAAGCTCAGCGCGATCTTTCCACCGTCGATCTTCATCGCCTTGAAGATAGGCCCGGAATAGACGATCTTTTCCCCGTACACGATCGCCCTTGCAGCCAGTGCGAGTCGCCGCCCGATGAGCTGCTTGTTCTTCGGGTGTAAGTTGAACTGGTTGTCCTTGCCGGAAAGATTGTCGATGGCACAGGCCATTCCGGTGGCGGGCAGGGCGAGCGTTTTCAACTGCGCTTCGCGCAGGAAAGGCCAGGCTGCTTTCTCCTGCACGGGCTGGGTCTGGGGGACACGGTAGTTGGCCAGCTGCACGAACAGAAACGGCATCTCGTCCCTTCCCCACCGCGTCCGCCAGTCGCGAATCATCGCCGTGAACAGCGTGCGATACTCAAAGGCGCGGCTGATACTTCCAGCGTTGGCTTCGCCCTGGTACCAGATTGCGCCGCGAATCGATAGTGGAATCAACGGCGCGATCATGCCGTTGAACAGTGACGCAGGCCTGTGCGGACTCTTGCGCAGATCGTAGAATCGCGGCCGGTGCGGCAGGCGTTTCGCCTTGCCGCCCGCTGCGACGATCTTCTTGTTCTCCTCCTTGGCTTTGGCGACGGCCTGGCGCCACGCGCCGAGGCGGGCCTCGTATTGCTTGCGGGCGGCTTCGGGATCGAACTTCTTCATTCGCGCATCCCACTTCTCCAATCGCGGTCTTAACCGTTCCAGCTTTTTCAGGGCATCGCGCGAGGTCCACGCCTCGACCGCCGTGCCACCCCAAGTCGAGTCGATCAGGCCGATCGGGACCTTCAGACGCTTATGCAGATCCCGACCGAAGAAATATGCCACAGCCGAGAAACTCCGCGCCGAGGCGCTGCTGCATGCCACCCAGGGGCTACGAGTATCTTTCAACGGCTCGCCTGGTGTAGCCCTGCTGACGGTGAACAGACGGATTTGCGGATACTTATCCGCCTCGGCGATTTCCTTCGCGGCGTTATCGATCCCGGCAAGGGACATCTGCATGTTGGACTGCCCGGAACACAACCAGACCTCACCGACGAGGATATCGGAAAAACTGACGGTCGCGGTTTTACCGGCTATCGTCATCTTCGCGGGCTTGTCCGAAGCCCGAAGCGACTTGAGCGTAACGCGCCAGTTTCCCTTGGCGTCGGCTGTCGCCGAGACGCTCTGCCCGGCGAACGTAACGGTTATTTTCTCGCCCGGCGAAGCCCAGCCCCAGACCACGACGGGCAGCTCGCGCTGGAGCACCATGTGATCGCCGAAGACGCCCGATACCTTCAATGCGCCGGACTGCCCGGTAGCATCCGCGACGGCGTCCTTCGCGACGACAGGCTTAGAGATGCACGCAAACGCCGCCAGTACGAGAATCACACTAGAAGTCATCCCAAAACCTGCTTTGCCGGCGAAAACGCGGGATTTTTTCGATCCGGCAAGGAGCGGAAAGGACGTCGAATCAAGACGATTCGTCGAGTTTCCGCGACACCGCCGGGCGGAAAAAGACCCGTTTGCAGCCCAAATCGAGGTTTCGGGATGGCTTCTAAAGATTTTCAAACGCATGTCCGTTCTCCTTCGGATCAGGCTGGTATCGAAACTTTACAGTTTCAAAAAGTTGCGCAGAAGATCGTGCCCGATATCCGTCAGGAAACTTTCCGGGTGGAACTGCACGCCCTCGGTGGGATGGGTCCGGGAGCGGATGCCCATCAGCTCTTCCTGGTCGACCGTCCAGGCGGTCTGCTCGAAATCTTCGTCAAGCCCGTCGGTCTCCACGATCAGGCTGTGGTATCGCGTCGCGGTGAATGGGTTGGCAAGGCCCTCGAAAATCGATTTCCCGTCGTGTCGTATTTCGGAAGTCTTTCCGTGCATCAGCCGGGTCGCCCTTACGACCTTCCCGCCGAACACCTGCCCGATACACTGGTGGCCGAGGCAGACGCCGAGGATCGGTATCTTCCCGTGGAAATGGCGGATGATATCGCAACTGTTTCCCGCTTCGTTCGGCGTGCACGGGCCTGGCGATATGATCAGGTGGGTGGGCTTTACCTCCGTCTCGATGGCGTCGGGGGTAATCGCGTCGTTGCGGAATACCCGCATTTCGTGCGCCTCGCCGAGTTCGCCGATGCGCTGCACAAGGTTGTAGGTAAAGCTGTCATAATTGTCGATCAGGCAGATCATCCGGGCATGGTATCCCCCGCCGCACGCACGGTCAAGACAATGGGCATACGGCACGGACCTTTTGCGGGACGGTGGAAAAATCCCGTGTTTCCTGTAACCCCGGGCGGCGCGGAAACACACACCGGGCAGGCGAGCATGGTTAAAGTCTATAATCACCGCCTGGAAAAGTTATAATAACAACGGCTGGACTACTCGCTGGACGGGAGAACATCATGGCCGGCAGAGGAACGTTTATCGTCTTGGGACTAATCGCATTTCTCATTACCTCGACGGGATTCTCCGACGAGAAGGCGCCTGCCGCAGAAGCGCGTATCGCACCGTTGATGAAGCTGCTGCGCACCACGGACCAGCCGCGCGTTGCGATGGCGGCCTACGCCCGGGCAAACGCGATCGACAGGGACAACACCGATCTGCACGTTCTGTACATGCGTCGGATGGTGAAGTTCGGCCTGCCGCAAATCGCCAGGTACCCGGCCCGGCGCCTGGTGGCGATGGACAAGGCAAACGCAATGGCGTGGGGGCTTATCGGATACGTCGCCGGTCGGCAGGGTAGATACGGCGAGGCGCTCGCGGCGTCAATTCGTTCCGCGCACCTGGATGAGGACGACCCGTCCGTCCTGAACAACCTCGGACAACTTGTCGCATGGTACGATCGCACTGATAATCCGCCTCGCATCGAAGATGCGGATCGGCGACTGCTCGCCAGGCGCAAAGAGCGGTGGTCGCGGCGCGGCGCATACGCAGCCGCACAGACACGCATCGGAAAGGCCTTCGAGAAGCGCACGTCACTGCGTCAGGATTTGGCGAAGAAGATCGACGCCGCGGAGAAGGTCGCCGCGAAAACCTATCGCGAGGCGATCGCAGCCGACGAGGGTCTTCGCCGCCTGGACGTGGAGATCGCCAATCATCGGGATCGTATCGACCTGCTCCTGAGGGATTATTACTACGCGACGCTGTACGTGGGGTTCCAGAATCGGCTTGTTCTTACGTCCGACTACGGCCCGTACATTTATTATCCGCGCTACTACTACCTTTACCGTGACGAACTCGACAGGCGCATCCGGCGCGCCCGTCGGGAACGCGACAAACTCAAAATCCGCCGCGACGCCCTTGCCGCAATGGGCGCCGCCGTGGCGGCTGACTATCGGCGTAAACGCCGCACGCTGGCGGACCTTCTCCGTCGAACGGAGTCCAGCTCGGAGCTGATCGAACGGGGGTTCCGTTGGGATCCTCCGGCGATTGACGGGCAGGTGATTCCCGAGCGCAAAGCGGTTCCCGTCGGCAGGGAGGTGCGCCTTCCGGACGACCCGCAGGGCGACGCCGAACAAAAACTCAGCCTGGCGATGGCGTATCGCAGCAACGGGATGAACAGAAAGGCGAACGAAATCCTGCGGAGCATTCTCAAGGACTACGGAAACACCCCCTCAGCCGGGCGGGCACGAGCGATCCTGGGCCTCAAACCTGCGGGGAAATAAGAGCCTATTTCAGCAGCGGGAACTCGTCCACCAGCCAGCGACCCTCCGCGTCGCGCACAAGCACGATCCTGCCCGTCGACGCTTCGTATTTGCTGTCGCGCTCGCCTGTAAAAACGAGGAACAGGCGAAGCTCAAACGCCACCCTGTCCGACGAAAGCACCTGCCCGCCGGATATCTGATATGCCACGTGACGCGGGTTGGGCAACCCCGTGACGGCGTCCCGCAGGCGTTTATCGGGATACTTCCGCACGAGTCGCCGGCTCATCATCATCCGGGCTGTGGGATAATCCCGCGTCCGCCACGCCTCGCAGAAACCGTTCGCCACAGCAAGGGCGTAGAGGTGTTTCTCTTCGAGCGGGCGATCGGCGGGCTGGGTCTGCGGCGAGGGAGTCGATCCGGGCTTGGCCCGGCAACCCGGTAAAATCGCCAGGCACGTCATAAGCGCTATTATCAGGCGTGCAGTGGTCCGCATGGACTCATACCGTATTGACGCCGGTGGGCGAACGCAACGACTTTTCCCGTGGCGTTTCACGAGGCTCGGACCGACGGTTGGCATTCGCTCGGCATTGACCGCGGGGCGCCCGCCTCGGTAAGATTCTCTCCTCCACCGGGAACGGTAAAGCGGGAGCGCGGCACTGACTTCGCACAAACAGAACGATCCGTCGCCTGTGCCGGTTGCGTCCATGGACGTCACGATCGGACGCTTCGTCGTGGTCGGCCTGCTGGTGCTGGCCGCTGCGCTGTTCTGCGTGATCGTCAACGCGACACTCACGGGCAAAGGCGCCGCCTCCAAGGAGGAAAGCCGCGCCGTCGAGCGGATCGACTACCTGCACCCGTTCATTACCTACACGGGCGCACTTGCCGGGGTGCTGGTATGCGCATGGTCGCTGATCGCCGCCGGCGCTCAGTTCGGCCGGTCGACCCGCGGATGGTCGGCGCTGCTTCTGGTGGCGGCGGCGGCGGCGCTGGTGGCGTGCCATACGCTTCTGCTGGAGATGGTGAGAGGTGCGGGCGCCGACGATTTTCCGATGGCGGAACACTGGCGATCGCAATTGGCCGTAGCGGCGCTGGCGGTGGCGTGCGCGATATGGGCGCTGCGATGCTGGCATATCCAGGGGCAAAGGATTCACTCGAACCTGTGGGCGAGCGCGGAAACGCGCATCGAAAACTGCCTGAAACGCGCGACCTGGCGAGACCTGTTGCACTGCCTGGTGAAATTATTCCTCTCGGCTGGACTTATGGGACTTCTCGTCGGCGCACCGGTAGCGTGGATCGCCATAGCGCGCACCAACGAACCGCCCAGCGGTTTTATCGGCGTTATTACCCTCAGCGCCGCCGGCGTGGTGCTGTTCAGCCTGCTGCAGTGCGTGGTGCTCGGCGCTATCCTCGCCGGACTGGTCATATTCGTGAGGCTGGGGTATGCCTCGCAGCGCGCCGCTCTGGCAATCGGGATGATCGCGGCCTTGTTCGCAACCATCTTCCTGTTCGGCGGGTTGTCACTGTCGTTCTATCAGGAGTTCCGGGAACTGCGCATGCTCTTCGTCGCGGGCGTCGCGCTGCTGACCGTGGGCCTGTTCTTCGGCGTCGCCGTCTCGCATAACCTGCTGGACCTCTGCCGTGAGAGAGATCGACCGCGCGGACTGGGCGATCTTGTCCGCATCGTCATTCTATCGGGAGTGCTGATAGGCGTGCTTCCGCTGATCCGACGGATCACAGGGCGCGTCAGGCCGACGCGGAGCGTCGTCGCCACCGGAGCAATCGTGCTGTCGGCGATGATCCTTATCCTCCTGCCGTGGCTGTTTCCCGGCGTAAGAGACTTCCTGGACCGCATCGAGTTCTTCCTGGTCTCGATCATCGTCCTGCTTATCGTGCTGCTGGGGCACGTTATCGCGCCGGTAACGAACGGGAACCGGAAGGTCCGCCTGGCGGCCCTGGGCGTGTTGGTCGCCACCAGCGGACTCCTGGTCGCCTATTCTTATTCCAACAGCGCCATGTCCCACGTCCGCCCGCAAGTTTTCCAGCACAATCCGCTGGGCAAGTGCAGCCTCCATATAGTCGAACGGGTAATCGGTTCGTCGACGTCGAATCCCGACCCGGTCTCTGCGCTCCCGGACAAGACGCCCCGGTTCAAGGCCTCACCGACAAAACGCGAAGCGATTATGGACGAGTTGCGGACCCGGCGCCCGCTGATAATTTTCATAATCTGGGACGCCGCCCGTCCGGACCGGATGAGTTTTTACGGGTACCGGCGAACGAAACCACCGCTGCTGCCGACCACGCCGATGCTCGACGCGAACCGCGGCGCGTTCGTGCAGTTCACCAACGCGTTTTCGCAGGCGACGGCGACGTCGTGCTCGATGCGGCACTTCTTCACCGGACGCTATTCGTCGCGGTGGATGCTTCGCGATAAGGGCGTCGGGGCCTTCTGGACAAACGAACTGATGCGGGCCGGGTACGACACGTTCTTCCTGAACATTATCGGTAGCGATTACAACGGTATCAGCCTGGACGCCTTTTCCCGCGACATGCCGGACGATCTGAAGTCCCGGCTGGAATTGCTGGATTGCGACGGTTGCGCGAAGCACGAGCGAAACGCAAACGCGCCGCGACGACTTGCGTCTACGCGCGAGAGCGACGCCGAACAAAACGGAAAAATCAACTTCGTGGAATGCAACCGGCAGGACGAGCGGCAGACGGTGCGCGACCTGCTGGCGATGCTGGAAACGAAGAAGGACTCCGGAGGCGCCGGAAGCTTCGCCTACATCCACATGGACGCTACGCATACGCCGTGGCGCAAGCACGCCGGTATCGTCGATTACGGCGACGAGAAGCAGGACCTCTACGACAACTCGATGCGCTACGAGGACACGGTCACCGGCGAACTGATCGCCGGTTTGAAAAAACTCGGCATGTGGCGACAGACCGTGTTCATCCTCACCGCGGACCACGGAACCGGACTTGGCGACCACACCACCTACGGCGGGTACCACCCCTACCTGGAACAGATCCGTATTCCCCTGCTGATCAAGATTCCAGGGGTTACCGGCAGGCGAGTGGACGCCCTTGTGGGACTCTTTGACGTCGGACCGACGCTCGTCGATGCATTCCGCTCGCAGCACGCGAACGATTACGAAGGAAGAAGCCTCTGGCCGGTCATTCTCGAAGGGGAGAAGTGGAACGATCGCCTGCTGTTCGGCCTGGACTCGTTCGCCGACAACTATTACCTTGTACATGCCGACGGGCTGCACTACATCCGCCATCGAGAGTTCGATTACGAACAGCTCTTCAACTGGAAGACGGACCCGCTCGAGAAAACCAACCTGATAAACGTGGATCGCCCGGCCACCATTCGCGCACGAACGCTCATGGACTGGTTCCTGAACGTCTACGGGCGGGGGCGCACGTTCAACGACCCGCACCACTACTCCGGATCGTCCAAGCCCCCCCGGTCCTGAGAGGCACGATTACCGGCGCCTATGGGACGTTAACGAGTTCCTTCACCTCGGGGATTTGCTCTTTGAGATGTCGCTCGACGCCCATCTTGAGAGTCATCGCCGCCGAAGGACAACCGCGGCAGGCCCCCTGCAAGCGAACGGAGACAACGCCGCATTCCTCGTCGACGCTGACCAGTTCGATATCGCCTCCGTCGGCCTGAAGAAGCGGACGGATTTTCTCCATCACGTCCGTAACGCGTTCGGTCATCGTTCCACCGGTTTCTGCCTGGTCAGTCATATCTACCTCTCTGCATTTGTCGTTCGGGCGCCGGCGCGGCGCCGCAAGCATCTATTATAGAATTCGACCGCAACGTTACAACGCCCTTATCTGCGTGTAATCGCTTCATGATCGACAGGAAACAACACCTTATCTACTGCTTGAATGGACTCGTGACGGCGACTACAATATATGGGGGTCTGGGAAACCACATATTGGGTTTTCGCATCGACCAGGTGTTTAAAGGTGTGGGCAGGAAAAAGTGCCTGCCCCAAGCCACGGATGGTTCGACAGTTATGGAGAGTCACAATATTTTGGAGACATCGCGCTTGACGGATACCATATATTGGGATTATGTTGTAATTCTGTCGTGGCGTGTCGGTTTTTACCACACTTCAGAGACGTTGCCCGCCCGGCGAGGTTGACGGTCCCGTCGAGCGATGGCGTTTTTGGTTCGCTTTGGTGGAGACGAAGCCCGGTTTGCTCGGCGCGTCCGGCAGGTATCCGCGATGGTTTCACCTTTCGATGTCGGGAGAGTTGTTATGGCGCTGCGTGATTCAAGTGAACCCCTCGATTCGTCGGAGTCTGCAAGGCCGGAGGACACCAATCGCTCAGGGTCCGAAGGGTTGAAGGTCGAGCACGTTTTTTCCACGCCGGGCGTGCACCCGTTCGACGAGATCGACTGGGAAAAACGTTCGGCGCGCATCAGCGACGACAAGGGCAACACGATCTTCGAGCAGGCGGACGTGGAAGTGCCTGCCCAGTGGACCCAGTTGGCGACCAACGTAGTCGTCAGCAAATATTTCTACGGCGAGCAGGGAACTTCCGAGCGGGAACGGTCCGTCAGGCAGCTTGTTCATCGCGTCTGCCGAACGATTGCCGACTGGGGCGCCCAGGACGGTATCTTCGCCTCCGACGCCGACGCGGAGCGATTCTACAACGAGCTGACCTACATGTGCGTGAACCAGTATTCCGCGTTCAACTCGCCGGTCTGGTTCAACGTCGGCCTGTTCCACCAGGCGGGCATCGAAGGATCGAAGGGCAATTATCACTGGGACCCCAAGGCCGGGCGCCCGGTCAAGACGACCCGCAGCTACGAGTTTCCGCAGGCTTCGGCGTGTTTCATCCAGGGCGTCGAAGACTCGATGGAAGACATCATGCGCCTCGCCCAGGCGGAGGCGATGCTGTTCAAGTTCGGCAGCGGAACCGGTACGGACCTTTCCACGCTTCGCAGCTCGCGGGAGAAACTCGCCGGCGGCGGTACGCCGTCCGGACCGTTGAGTTTCATGCGCGTCTACGATCAGATCGCCGGCGTGATCAAGTCCGGTGGAAAGACTCGCCGCGCCGCGAAAATGCAATCGCTGCGATGCGATCATCCGGACATCCGCGAGTTCATCACGTGCAAGATGGAAGAGGAGAAGAAGGCCTGGTCGCTCATCGAGCAGGGTTACGACGGTGGGTTCAACGGCGAGGCGTACAGCTCGGTCATGTTCCAGAACGCCAACCTGTCCGTGCGCGTCACGGACGATTTCATGCAGGCGGCCCTTGACGATGCCGACTGGCAGACCTACGCGGTAACCGACGGCAGGCCAATGGAGAAGCACAAGGCAGGCGAGCTTCTGCGACTGATTGCCGAGGGAGCGTACGTCTGCGGCGATCCGGGCGTGCAGTATCACTCCACGATCAACCGATGGCACACCTGCCCGGACAGTGGCGAAATCTGCGCGTCCAATCCGTGCAGCGAGTACATGTTCCTCAACGATTCAGCCTGCAACCTCGCCAGCCTGAACCTCATGAAATTCCGCCGACCCGACGGAGCGTTCGATACGGAGCGGTTCCGTTCTGCGGTGCGCCTGCTGATTATCGCGCAGGAACTCATGGTGGACCACGCAAGTTACCCCGTCGAAACGATTTGCCGAAACAGCCACGACTTCAGGCCTCTGGGCCTGGGATACGCCAACCTCGGCGCATTGATCATGTCGCTTGGCCTGCCTTACGATAGCGACGATGGACGTGGAACCGCCGCGGCGATAACGGCGCTCATGACGGGGACCGCATACACCACCAGCGCCGCCATTTCCGGAAGGGTCGGACCGTTCGCCCAGTTCGAAAAGAACCGCAAGGGCATGTTGACCGTCATGGAAATGCACCGTCTCAAGGCGCGGGAGCTTTCCGAGGACCACTGCCCGAAGGACCTGCGAGCCTCGGCGATAGCCGCCTGGGACGAGGCGATCGATTCCGGCCGCAGAAACGGATACCGCAACGCGCAGGTGACCGTCCTGGCGCCGACCGGGACGATCGGGTTCATGATGGACTGCGACACGACCGGTATCGAACCGGATATCGCCCTGGTGAAGTATAAGCAGCTCGCCGGCGGAGGGGTGTTCAAGATCGTCAACAACACGGTGCCGATGGCGCTGGAACGGTTGGGTTATTCCAGTCAGCAGATTTCCGAAATCATCGAGCACATTGACGAACATGACACGATCGAAGGCGCGCCGCACCTGCGCGACGAGCACCTGGGCGTATTTGATTGCGCGTTCCGCCCCGCCAACGGTCGTCGCAGCATTCACTACATGGGGCACATCCGAATGATGGGCGCCGCTCAGCCGTTCCTGTCCGGCGCCATTTCCAAGACCGTCAACATGCCCACCGAGGCGACGGCAGACGACATCAGGCAGGTTTTCATCGACGGGTGGAAGCTGGGACTCAAGGCGGTCGCCATCTACCGCGACGGTTCGAAACGCACCCAGCCGCTCAACGTATCGCAGGAACAGATCGACGGGGAAAAAATCGACGAGACGTTCAGCCTCGAGGATATCGAGGCCGCTCGCCGCACGCCGCATCGGAGGCGCCTTCCCGCTACCCGCCCGTCAGTAGCGCACAAGTTCGAGGTGGCGGGACACGAAGGATATCTGCATGTGGGCCTCTTCCATGATGGAAGCCCGGGCGAACTGTTCATCACGATGGCGAAAGAAGGTTCCACCGTCGGTGGAATGATGGACGCGTTCGCGACCTCGATCAGCCTGTGCCTGCAATACGGCGTTCCGCTCGAAGCGCTCGTCAAAAAATTCTCACATCAGCGATTCGAACCGTCCGGAATGACGACGAACCGCGACATTCCGTTCGCCAAGAGTATCGTCGATTACGTTTTCCGCTGGTTGGGCGTCACCTTCCTGGAGGGATACCGCAAGGCGAACACTCCCAACCGACGGAACGATTCGACGAAAACGACCGGGCTTCAGACATTGGTCGCCCCGGCTATGAAGAAAGCAGCGCCCGAGGCTGTCAGGGATGACGTTTCCTCGGAACCTGGCCGCGCCGAAGGGGCCTCTCGCACGGAAGCGAAGAGGCCTGTCGGCGCATCTGGCGCCGGGATATACGCGTCGAGCAAACCGGATGGCGGTAACGGCGGAGTGGCGAAGGACCCTGCCCGCAAGGCGGTAGCAGGCGTTGCGACGGAAAAACTGACCCGTCGAATGAGAGCTGCGCCCGAACGCGTGGACCAGCAGTTTTCCCATTACCAGGAAGACGCTCCCGCGTGCGATATGTGCGGTTCGATTACGGTTCGAAACGGAAACTGTTACAAGTGCTACAACTGCGGCTCGTCGCTGGGTTGCAGCTAGGAACCGGTAAATAACCGGCAATCGGGCATCGGCAAAACGCCACGGCTGGAAAAAACGCCTTTGCCCGTGTTGGCGGGCGTCCATGGAAGGACGTCCGGTCATGTGGTTCGAAGATGCTTTTCGCCCGTCTTGGTCCGACGGAATGGACTTCAGCGGTACCGAGCGTCTTCGATTGGGTTTGGTATTGCGGTGCCGGCGCCGCTGAACGGAAAGGGACTTTCTCCGGACGCCGCAATGCGAGTGTAACGAAGGTCTGACGGGTATCGGGCGGCGACAGCGGCGCCTTGCCGCCTGGCTTATACCGGGCGAGTATTTGCAACCCGGGGAAGTATGGATCGAATTACCTTCAATTGTCCTAAAGCTTGAAGCCGTCAGTTTCCGAAGTATAATCGGAACAAGTTGTCCGCTGCACCCCTGAACGATGTAGGTCTCCCTCCACCTGCATTAAGGGTAGTGCGGCTAATTCGGGCGATGCCAAGGTCTCCCTCCACCTGGGCGTCGCCTTTTTTTGCGCCGGTTGACATCGAGGCGGCCTTCCCGCATGATGCACGTCGGCAAACCGTTTGATATACGGGAAATTGTTTGGCCTTAAAAAGTAAACGTAACACTCGCATGTCGAATTGCCCACAACTTCGGCAGCAACCCGCTGAAAGCGAGTTGTATGGGCGATTCAAAGGGTAATAAAATATGCCAGGTCTCGCAGCCACACCGGTCCAACTGCCTGATCTCATGAACGCCTTTGCGGACCTCGCCGGCGCATGGCTGTTCCTGCTGGTTCTCTGGGCGCTGATCCACTGCTTTCTCGGATGCGTCGTCTTCAGGGCGCTGCTGATCGGAAACGCTCTTCTGGCAGGCGTAATCGTAAGCTGCTTCCTTCTCGGGACGTTCCGCACGGCGCCCGGCGGGCTGGATTATTTCGTAGCCTCCACCGCCGGTGCGGTGCTGCTGGGACTTGGTGCGTGGTTCGCGGGACGGGGAACCTTCGCGCTGCTTGTGGCGATAAGCGTCGCGGCGGTTGCCCTGGCGGCGGGGTGGATACTGGGGATCATCGCGGGAATCGCCGCGTTCGTCGTCGCGTACGCGTATTTCCGACGCGTGGCGATACTGGCAGGGGCGATAGACGGAGCGGCGGTGGCGGTTTTCGCCGTCGTGGCTATGTTCCTCGGCTCGGAAAACCGAATGTGGGATCACGTCTTGGGCTCACAGCGACAGACCGGTCCGGTGCTGATCCTGCTGGCATTCATCGTCGCCCTCGCGGTGGCGGGCGGATACATCCAGACGAAGCTCCTGGAATTGATACGCACCTCGTTGACCCCGGAGCATATTCTGCGCAGCGGCAAGCGTGCCCGCAGAAACCGCTCCACGGTTCGCCCGCGGTTCAGCAAATTGTAAAAATGGAACAGCCACGCGGATCGAGAATCCGTGCAAGGAAAAGCCGAACATGGAAAACGTGACACGAGGAAAAGCGTTTGTCGTGGGCGACAACGTGGACACCGACCAGATAATTCCCGCGGAGTTTCTCAGCTACAACCCCGCGGACCCGGAAGATCGCAAGTTCTTCGGGATGTACGCGATGAGCGGCGTTCCACCGGCGCAGTCCGGGCTGCCCGGAGGCGGCGTGAGATTCGTACCCGAAGGCGAATTCGCCGCAGATTGGGCCGTGATTATCGGCGGGCGAAACTTCGGGTGCGGCAGCTCGCGCGAACACGCGCCCCTGGCGATCGCGGAGGCGGGGTGCAAAATCGTAATCGCCGAGAGCTACGCGAGAATTTTCTACCGCAACAGTATCAACGGCGGGTACATCGCGCCGATGGAGACCTCCGCGCGCCTCGTCGAGATGATAGCCACCGGAGACGAAGTGGAAGTGAACCTCGCCGACGGAACGTTGAAAGACCTGACCAACGGCGCTGCGGCCGAGCTTAAACCGCTGGGCGACGTAGCCGAGATCGTCGCGGCCGGGGGAATCTTCGAGTACGCCAGGCGGAGAGGCATGTTGAAGTAATCAGCCTCAGGCAATGAACGGTATCGACAGGCTTTCGATTCGCGACGTTGACGGCGGGGCGATCCTTTCGGTCAAGGTCGTTCCCGGCTCGTCGCGCGAAAAAATCGCCGGGGTCCTGGGCGGCGCGCTGAAGATCACCACTTCCGCCCCGGCGGAGAAGGGCAAAGCCAATGCCGCCGTCGCGAAAACTCTCGCCGGGATGCTGGGCGTTTCGCCGCGGGACGTGCAGTTGCTGGCCGGGCAAACCAACCCGCGCAAAGAATTCCTCATCGCCGGAATGTCCGCCGCGGCTGTGAGGAAAAAGCTGAAGGGGCTTTCCTGACGGACTCGCCCGGCAAAGGCTTGCCGGTGTCAGGCGACGGTGTCGCTGCGGCGCTTCTTAGCTTCGGCGAGGAAATTTTCGATGCCGGTTTCGTCGGACATTTCCACCAGGTCGCGCAGATGCACCAGCGAATCGTCCATGCGGTCGATCGCCCGGAGAATCGCGGTGCGATTGGTCAGCATGATATCCCGCCACACCTCCGGATCGCCGCTTGCGAGGCGCGTCATATCGCGAAAACCCGGCCCGGCGGCAGAAAGCTCCGCCTTGTCCGGCAGGAGCATCAGCAGGCTCGCGATGGCGTGCGGCAGGTGAGAGACGTTCGCGACGGCCTTGTCGTGCGAGACGGGCGGCATTTCCAGGACGCGCATCCCCAGCGACCGCCACAGCCGTTTCGCCCGGCCTACAAGACGCGCGGGAGTGTTCTTCGTCGGCGTTACGATACACGTAGCCCCGTCGAACAGGTTCGCATCGGCGTGCGACGGTCCTTTCCGTTCGCTCCCTGCCATGGGATGGGAACCAACGAACGGTCCGCCCTTTCCGAGAATCCGCTCGGCATTCCGGACGACCTGCGCCTTGGTCGAACCGACGTCCGTTACCAGCGCGCCGCGCTTGAGCTTTCCGGCGATGGATCGCAGGTGCGGCGAAAACGCGCGCACCGGCGTCGCCAGGATCACCAGGTCGCTGAGACCTGCCACCTCGCCGGCGTCGAAGTGTGCGGAGTCTATCGCCCCGACGCGAAGCGCCTCGTCCAGGCTTTTCCGCCTCCTGCCTACACCGGCTACGTGGACCTGCGGATCGCGCGCCTTGATCGCAAGAGCTGCCGAGCCGCCAAGCAGGCCTGCGCCGATAATCGTTACGTGTTGGATTCGTCGGGCATTCATTTTCGACCGCCAAGGTAACCGTCTCCGGCGGGCAGGTCAATCTTCGCTGTCACTTCGCGATTTGTCCGGGCCAAGGCGCCTCGGCGGCAGGGGGATAATTTTCTTGCAATTCGTCGTAATTCGGGGTGAAATAGCCCGCGAATCAGCAAGTTATGAAAGGACGCCGCGAGCGTCCTTTCTTGGTATACGCGCCAATGGCAAAAACCAACAATAACGGCGAGGCTGGATTCCAACTGCCTTTCGAGAGGCCCATCGTGCGCCTCCAGAGGCATATCAGCGAACTGGAGAGCGACCAGGTCGAGCAGGGACGCGATTACTCCAGCGAAATTCGCCAGTTGCGCTCTCAGTACGTTTCGCTGCTACGGAAAACCTACCAGAATCTCACGCCGTGGGAGACGGTGCAGGTCGCCCGCCATCCATCCCGTCCGCTGGTCCAGGATTACATCGACAGGATCGTCAAGAATTTCGTGGAGTTGCACGGCGACAGGTGCTTCGGAGACGACAAGGCGATCATCGCGGGCCTGGGACAGATCGGAACGGAGCGCGTGATGATCGTCGCCCAACAGAAAGGTCGCGACACCAAAGAAAAGATCACCCGGAACTTCGGAATGGCCCATCCGGAGGGATATCGCAAATCGTTACGGCTGATGAAATCGGCTGAGAAATTCTCCCTTCCTGTCGTCACGTTGATCGACACCGCGGGCGCGTATCCGGGCGTGGGTTCCGAGCAGCGCGGCGTCGCCGAGGCGATCGCGCAAAGCATGTTCCGGATGAGCCGGCTTCGCACGCCGGTTCTCTGCGTCGTCATTGGCGAGGGTGGAAGCGGCGGTGCGATTGGAATCGGCGTGGGCGATCGCGTGGCGATTATGGAATACGCGTACTACTCGGTGATCAGTCCGGAAGGTTGCGCGAGCATCTTGTGGCGCACGGGCGATAACGCTCCGGAGGCTGCGGCCGCGATGAAACTCACCGCCCGCGACCTCAAGAGCCTGGACGTGGTGGACGAGATCGTGCCCGAACCGCTCGGCGGGGCGCACAGGAACGTCACGGAGGCTGCGGGCAACCTGGAGCGGTATATCGTCCGGGCTTTGCGCGAGTTGAAACGCGTTCCGCTCGATAATCTTCTCGAACACCGTTACGCGCGCTGGCGACGCATGGGCAAGGTGGCCGTTGCCTCGCAGGACACACCCCAGCCCCAGCACGCCGAGCAGTAACCATGCCAGGAAGGCGATTCAAGTTCGATCAGCCGTGCGCCTCGCAGCTGCGGTTGGGGGCGACAGGGCGCGCCGGCGTTTTGTTCCTTGCCGTATCGTGCGCGAGTGCGCTTGTGATACTCCGCTGCGCCGCCCCGGCCGATGGAGCCGACGCCGAGAAACGACCGGTCCGGACATACGAGTCCGCTTACTATATTATCCATTCGGACCTGGACCGCGATAAGATCCTGGAGGCGCACGCCAGGATGACGGCAGTGGCCCGGGAGTACCACCGCAGGACCAGGGGATTCGCCGGTAAGATCCGCAAGAAGATGCCGTTTTACCTCTTTCGACGGAGGGAAGACTACATCCGCAACGGAGGGGTGCCCGGTTCGGCTGGCTTATTTTCCGTATGGGGCGGCCGCGCTAAACTGATGGCCTACGCCGGAAACTCGCGCGTCTGGCACACCGTCCAGCATGAAGCATTTCACCAGTTCGCCTATTACGTAATCCGCGGGAAGATTCCCATTTGGGTCAATGAGGGCCTGGCGGAATATTTCGGCAGCGGTTTGTGGACGGGCGACGGGCTGGTGACCGGCATAATACCGCCCGCGCGGCTGCGCAGGATAAAACGGCTGATCAAGTCCAATCAGATGCTCCCGTTTGCACGGATGCTCCGGATGAACAGCCGTCAGTGGTCGGCGAGTCTGAACCTGCGGAACTACGACCAGGCCTGGAGCATGTGCCATTTCCTGATCCATGCCAACGACGGCAAGTACAGCGGCGCTTTCTCGTCGTTCATTTCCGACATCTCCCGCGGCAGGCCGGCTGAACACGCCTTCGCCGCGCGGTTCGGAAAGGACATCGAGGCCTTCCAGAAACGCTACAGCGCCTGGTGGCGTAATCTTCCCGAGCATCCCACGGCGAATCTTTACACCGAGGCCTCGGTCCATGCGCTCACGAGCTACCTGGCGCGCGGGCAGGTGCTTCAGCGCAAATTTACCGACGCGAAGGCGTTCTTCCGGGCGGCGCGTGACGGTAAGTTGCAGGTGGACCCCCGGCGGATGCCCCGCCTCTGGTTGCCCGACTCGCTGCTGGAAAAGACGCTGAAGAAGGCAGGGGTACTTGGCGACTGGTCACTGGAAACCGGTAAAAGACGGAAGACGTTGGTCCTGAAACAGGCGGACGGCGCCGTCTTTCGCGGAACGTACCGTTTGCACGGCGTCAAATCGCCCACGACCAGGGTGGAGGTCATTCCACCGGGCAAGGCGAAGGAGCCGGCCGGCAAAGACGCGAAAGGCAAAGGCCTCAGCGATTCTTGAGCTTCGCCGCGACGGCTTGCCCAAGTGCGTAGCATTGCTGCAATTCTTCGGTATCCGGGGCGTGCCTGCTCTTTGCGGGCGCGGAGACGATCTCGACGCCCATTTCACCCAGGGACGCCTCGATGAGTGCCGTCGCTTCCCCGCTCCAGCCATGCGACCCGAACGCCGCGCCGAGAAGCCCCTTGGGTTGCAGGCCCTTGAGGTAACAGAGGCAGTCGGCCAGCGTGGGAAACAACTGCTTGTTGAGCGTAGGCGAACCGACGATCAGCGCACCGGCGTCGAGAATTTCCATAGCCACGTCGGACCGGTGCGAACCTTCCAGCGGCATGAGTTTCGCCTTCGCGCCGCCGGCGGTCAGTCCTTCGCCAACGGACCTCGCCATAAGCTCTGTACTCTTCCACATCGTGTCGTAGACGACGATGGCCTTGTCCGTGCGCACCTGTGCGGACCAGCGGGCGTACGCGTCGATTATCTTCTGCGGATCGCGCCGCCAGATCGGACCGTGATCCGGCGCGATTATGCGGAAGTTCACGCCGAGCGATCCAGCCTTGTCCAGCGTCTTGATGACGAAGGAAGACAGCGGCAGCAGGATGTTGGCGTAGTACTTGGCAGCCTCGAAATCCAGCGTCGCCTCGTCGCACTCGTCGTCGAAGAGCTGGTAGGTCGCCAGGTGCATTCCGAAGGCGTCCTGGCTGAACAGCAGTTCGTCCTCGTGCAGGTAGCTGACCATGCTGTCGGGCCAGTGGCACATCCGCGTTTCGATGAACGTAAGGTTCGCATCGCCCAGTGAAACGCTCCCTCCGTCGGCGACGACGGAGACCTGATCACCCAGGCCGAATAGCCGCTCGAGCGCAGCGGCGCCGTTTTTCGAGGCGAAGACCTTTTCCGGACGCGCCGCGTCGATAACGTCTTTCAGGCAGCCCGTGTGGTCCGGTTCGGAGTGGTTGGACACGACGTAATCGATTTTCCCCGGATCGACGATCGACGCGATTCGCGCGAACATCTCGTCGCGGAACGGCGCCTTGACCGTATCGATCAGCGTGACCTTTTCGCTCATGACGAGGAATGCGTTGTACGTCGTGCCCCGGCTGGTGAAGTAGCCGTGGAAATTCCGCGTGGTCCAGTCAACCGCGCCGACCCAATAGACCCTGTCGGTTACCGCAACGGCATGGAAAATATCCTTCATCCAGTTGCTCCCTGCAAACTAATTTGCCCGTAATAATGATTGAATGGTCATGCTTGACGGAAAAGCAAATCCGAAATTCGAAACACGAAACAAACATCAAAAAAAAAAAACAAATTCTAAATAGAAAAACAACTACCGGCTATTCCGCAGGATTGCACGGAATGTGTTCATCTGTTCAATCATTTTGTTTTCGTCTTTGTGGTTTTTGGTTTTTATCTTTTGTTTCGAGTTTGTTGTTTTGCTTTTTCGTATTTGTTTCGAATTTCGTACTTCGAGTTTCGAATTTGCTGTACCTAGGCGCCTTCTGCCGCAGGCGGCGTAGAGACGCGCGCGCCGAGTTCCCTGTCCAGCATGAGAAGCGCGTTTCCGCTCTCGCCGATCAACTGCAGCTTCCGGACGATCCCGGACGCCGAGGCCTCTTCCTCGACCTGCTCGGTGACGAACCACTGGAGGAAAATCCCGGCTGCATGATCGCGCTGAGAGGCGGCGAGGTCCACCAGGTCGTCGATCAGTCCGGTCACCTTCCGCTCGTGAGCATACACCGCCTCAAATACAGCCAGGGAAGTCGCCCACTCAGTCTCCGGCCCGTCGATCGCCGTCAGCTTGACCTTCCCGCCTCGATCGATAATGAACCGGTAGAACTTGTCGGCATGTGCGAACTCTTCCATCGCCTGCACGCGCATCCACGCGGCGAAACCCTTGAGGTTCTTGTCCTCGAAGTCCGCCGACATGGACATGTACAGGTAGGCTGAGTACAGCTCGGCGTTGAGCTGGTTGTTGAATGCATCCTGGATCTTCTCGCATATCATTTTTTATTCTTTCTGCGTCATTCTATCCGTTTTGCGCCGCTTTCGCGGCGGCGACGGCAGCGTCGTAATCCGGCTCGTTCGTCAGTTCCACCACACGCTCGATATACGCGATTTTCCCGCCCGCGTCGATCACGAAAATTACCCTTGCCAGCAGCCGCAGCCCCTTGATCAGCACGCCGTAGGCCTTTCCGAACGCCACCTCGCGGTGATCGCTGAGCGTGCGGACGCGCTGGACGCCCGCTGCCCCGCACCAACGCGCCTGCGCAAAGGGCAGGTCGGTGCTGATCGTCAAGACGAGAACCCCTTCGCCCAGGGCGGACGCCTCTTCGTTGAACCTGCGGGTCTGCCTGTCGCAGACGCCGGTGTCCAGCGAGGGAACCACCGAGACGATCAACGTCTTGCCGAAAAACGACGAGAGCTTCTGCTCGGATAAATCGTTGCCAACCAGCACAGCATCCGGCGCGTCCTCGCCGACGTTCAGCTCCGGACCCAAAAGCGTCAGCGGGTCGCCTTCCATGGTAACGGCACCTTCACGTTCGATCATCTTACTCCCTTTCTTCGGCCGGGCCACTCGTGGCGCCGCCGTTTTCCGATTTCAATAGTTCGATGGCTGAATCCAGCACCTTGCGATAACTTTCCAGCGGTTCGGAACCCATGCGACTGAAAGGCTCGCCTCGCACGAAAACGATTATCGTCGGGATCGAGCTGATACCGTAGCGCTGCGCCAGGGCCTTCTCGTCGTCCACGTTGACCTTCAGCACGCGTGCCCTGCCGGCGTATTCGTCGGCGATTTTTGCAATCGTAGGCGCCAGCGTGCGGCACGGGCCGCACCAGTCGGCATAGAAATCCACGAGAACCGGCGTCCCGTGATCCGCAAGCGCCCTGTCGAATTCTTCCTCGCCCACGCCCTGGGTGCGTTTCCCACCGCCGCGGAAAAAAGTCATAGCTACGACCACGCCGATAAGGCACCCGAAAATCGCGCCGCTCCAGGGGCTGCCCGTCAGCGGACAGCCGCCCGGACGGCACTTGCCGAAGTATCCCAGCACACCGCCCGCGACCAGTCCGATCGCGCCGCCTATTACAAGTCTCGTCCACATTTTTCATCGATCCCGCTGCAGACCCGGTTACTCAAGTCGGCCGCAGCATTGTAAGCAGCATTTTTTGTAGCTGGCCCACGCGCCTCTCGATCCCGCTGCAGACCCGGTTACTCAAGTCGGCCGCAGCATTGTAAGCAGCATTTTGAAACGTTTTTTCGCGCGCACGGCGTGCGGCACGTTTGCGGGCATAACGACAAGTTGCCCGGCATCGACGGCGAGAGGCTTTCCGCCGATAACCAGTTCCGCCTGCCCGTCCAACACCTGCACCACCGCGTCGAACGGCGCGGAGTGCTCACTGAGCGCCTCTCCTTGGTCAAAGGCGAAGAGCGTAATCGTTCCAGCGTCGTTTTCGATAAGCGTCCGGCTGACGATGGAACCTTCCGCGTATGCCACCGCAGACTGCAAATCCAACGCCTGCGATGGCGTAATTCCCGCGGCGCCGGCGCCGCAGCATCCAGAATCGTTTCCGTCACTCATGGCAGCTGTCTCCCTGTTTGTCCTGTTCACATTTGTCCTCGTGTACGTGCTCCGCGCCGCCGTGCGATTCGCGCCGTCGAAGCAATATCGCATTCAGCAGAACGCCAAGCAGGATGACGGCGCAGACCGTCTTGAACCACTCCGGCAGCATCCATCCCATCGCCGGACCCGTCGTCACGGACTGCCACGAGTAGATACCGTCCAGCAGAATTCCCCCTCCAAAGGCAGCGCCTATCATCGTCCCCAGGTATATCACCGCCGTCCTTGGTCCCATGACCTTCCAGACGGTGCCTATCGTAGCGGCGTTGGTGGCAGGACCGGTCATGAGAAACGCGAACGCCGCGCCCGGCGAGGCGCCCGCCTGCATGATAAGCGCAAAAGCGATTGGCACCGATGCCGTGGCGCACACGTAAACGGGAATCCCTGCCGCCATCAGAACAAGTATCTGCATCGCGCCTCGGGGAACGTACGAGGCGAAAAAGTCTTTCGGCATCATCGCCGAGATCAGCGCCGCGACCAGCAGACCTATCAGCAGCGGCCAGCCGATGTCACGCGCCAGCGTCACGAAACCGAATCGCATGATTCGTGCGAATTTGCCGGATTGCACGGTATTGCAGCACGTATCCGTGTGCGGCTCGGCGTCCACCGCTTCGAGCTGGCCTTCCTTCCTGCCGAAGCCGACGATTACCCCCCCGATGATCCCGCTGATAAAGGCAACGATCGGGCGGAAGATCGCGAAAACTCCCCCCAGCAGGCTGTAGGTCACGAATATGCTGTCCACGCCCGTCTGCGGGGTGGAGATGAGAAAACTCGTCGCGGCTGCGTTACTGGCGCCGTGTTTCCGCAACGATGCGGAAACCGGAATCACGCTGCACGAGCAGAGCGGCAGCGGTACGCCGAACGCGGAGGCCTTAACGACCGGCCAGATTCCACGTCCGCCGAGGTGACGCTGAACGGTCTGGGTGGAAACGTAGACCGACAGCACCCCCGCAACGAGAAAGCCGCCAAGCAGGTAGGGCGACATCCCGCCGAGGACTGACCAGAACTCCGATGCTATCTCGACGATTTTTTCCATGTTTGCGTTCGCCCCCTCATACCGTACAACGAGCCAGGAAGGCGTCCAGGTCCATCTCCGGATGAATCCCCAGGCGCGTCAGCGAAAAATCGTAGCGGACCGGGTCCGACGGGCAAAGCTTTCCGAAGGCGCTGGTAACTTCCATTGCCGTGCGCGCGTCGGCAGAGGTGCGACTCGTCGCGCCCAGCGCCAGCGCAATTCTGTGCATGTGCGTGTCCAGCGGCACTATTAACCGGCGTTTCGGTATGCCGCGCCAACCGCCCGGATCGACCCTGTCACGACGCACCATCCAGCGGAGCATAAGGTGAAGACGCTTGCAGGCGCTTCCCTTTGCGGGGTCCGGCAGAAACTGTCCGCACGCACCGCCCGACGCGCTGTTCAATTCGCCGACGAACGACCTGAGCGCTGGAAGCACTGTTTCCTCGCGACTGTTCGAGCAGGCGAGAAAACACGCCTCCAGCGACCCATGCCGTTTCAGCGTCCGCCGCACCCCCGCAAGCAATGCCGAAATTTCCTTACCCGTCTGGAAACGATGCCGAAAATCCGCGAACAGGACCCGCAGTTTCCCGTCGCTCGTTCGTCGAACGAACGCCGCCGGAGACTGCGAAAGCCGGGCCAGCACCGTCGAGACGCTGCGGAGAATCTGTGCCACCCTGCCATAGGCAAGCAGCGCCGCCAGCAGGGCTACGATCTCCCGATCGCGCGGATCGTCGTAAGCGTACAGGAACTCCAGCGGATCGGGATGGACATATCGCCGCCGATGTAAACGGCGATACACTTCGTCCAGCATATTTCCATACCGCTGCAATTGACGCTCCTTACGACGCTTACCAATTTTCGCCAAGCACCTCGAAGTGCGCCTGTGTGTGCGCGCAGGCGGGGCATATACCCGGCGCTTCCGCTCCTTCGTGCAAGTAGCCGCAGTTGATGCAGCGCCACACGACCGGCTCGTCTTTCTTGAAGACCTTGCTGGCGGCGATATTTTCCGCCAGGGCGAGGTATCGCTTCTCGTGCTGCTTCTCAGCTACCGCGATCGCTTCCATAGCCTTCGCGATGCTATCGAAACCTTCCTCGCCGGCGATCTGGGCAAAACCCGGATACATAGCCGTCCACTCGTAGTGCTCGCCGCCTGCCGCCGCCTTGAGATTGTCCACCGTCTCGCCTATGACGCCGAACGGAAACGCCGCTTCGATCTTCGCCTCGCCGCCCGTCATGAACTTGAACAACCGCTTTGCGTGCTCTTTTTCCTGGTTGGCGGTCTCCGTGAAGATGTCCGATATCTGTACGAAACCTTCCTTCTTCGCCTTGCTCGCGTAATACGTGTAACGATTGCGAGCCTGCGATTCGCCCGCGAACGCAGCCATCAAGTTCACTTCCGTCCTGCTGCCTTTCAGATCCATGTCGCTACCCTTTCTTCCTTGGTTTTGGTTTCACTGGTTTACCTCGCCTGACCTGTTTTCGACACCGTGGGCAAAAGCCCAGATACTCCAGCCGATACCCGATTATTTCGTAATCGCACGTCTTGCAAACGCCCTTCCTGAGATCGCCCATCGCCTCGCTCGGAATGTCGTCCACCCGCCCGCACCGCAGGCATCGTACGTGGTGATGTGCCGCCGTATCGCCGTCGTATCTCCTCTGCGAGCCGCACAGGTCCAGTTTCTGGATCAGCCCGCACCCTGCCAACTGCTCCAGGTTCCGGTACACCGTACTCAGGCTGATCCGGGGCCGCTTCTTCCGCACCCGCAGGAACAGCTCGTCGGCCGTCGGATGCGTCCTCAAACCGCGAAGCTCATCGATGATGACCTTCCGCTGAGAAGTCATCCGCAGTGGTGTTTCGTCCAGTTCAAGCATCGTTAATAACCTAAAACAAGCCTTCAACGCAGAGATCGCAGAGGCCGCAGAGAGGAAATATCTTTACAAACCTGCCAGATTTATAAGATTCCTCTGCGCTGGCCCCAGCCTTTCCGAAGGCACCTACCGAAGGCACCTACCGAAGGCACCTACCGAAGGCACCTACCGAAGGCACCTCTCCGGAACCGTCAGGGCTGCGATTAGCTCTGAGGCGAAGCATACCATATTCAGGAATAGGAATCATTCTTAAAAAGGCGAAAAGAGAAAAAATTTTCGCCGGCGTCCCGGCCCATCGTTCTTCGGGGGAGTGTCATACCCGTTCGAGGTTCCACCCCACAGATCGCAACCCGCCTGCCGGTGGACAGGTCTGTGGGCTGTGGTCTTTCTCCGCGGCATCCCGGCCGAACGGTAAGCTGTA
>JAJRYB010000132.1 GCA_024275995.1 Planctomycetota bacterium
AACGATGATCTACAAAAAGTATGGTTCGACGGGAAAGAAAATTTCAGCGATCGGTCTGGGTGGCATGCGCTTCGACAATCCGGAGGATATCGACGCCAATGCCGAGGTGGTGCTGCATGCTTATGAGCACGGCGTGAACTATTTCGACACGGCCCCGGGATACTGCAAGGACAAGAGCGAGGACATTTTCGGCGCTGCTATCAAACGGATGACCCCGGGCACGTTCTACATATCCACCAAATGCGGCAACCCCGACGGTGGAAAGCTCCGCGAAAGTCTCGAAAAGTCGCTCCGTCGGTTGAACGTGGAAAGAATTGATTTTTTCCACATCTGGTGCGTGACCTCGATGGAAGGCTGGGAAGGGCGCAAGGAAGGCGGGGCCGTCAGCGCCGCACTGAAGGCGAAGGACGAGGGTCTCATCGATCACGTAGCCATTTCCTCGCACCTGTCCGGCAGCGAGCTTGCGAAGGTGCTGGGCGAGGGAATCTTCGAAGGGGTAACGCTGGGATACTGCGCGATCAATTTTCCCTACCGCGAGGAGGCAATCGCGACGGCAGGACGCCTGGGACTGGGCGTGATTACCATGAACCCGCTCGGCGGCGGACTGATACCGCAGCACGCACAACGGTTCGATTTCATCCGCGAAGAAAACGATCCCACCGTCATCGCCGCGGCGCTGCGGTTCAACGTATCCCACCCGTCGATAACCTCGGCGATCGTCGGATGCACTACGAAGGACCACGTAGATCAGGCCGTCTCGGCGGTCGAAGACTTCCAGCCGTACGATCCGAAGCACATCGAGAGCATCCGCGAGAGGATCATCGATGGTTTCGAAGGTCTCTGCACCGGCTGCGGATATTGCCTTCCCTGCCCGGAGGGGATCGAAATCCCAAAGATGATGGACACGTACAACATGAAGATCCTGATGGACGGCGACGAACACATGCGAAACCGCCTGAAGTGGCACTGGTCCATTTCAACAGAGCACGCCGCGTCCTGTTCGCTGTGCGGCGCGTGCGAGGAAAAGTGCACGCAACATCTTCCTATTCGGGAACGATTGAAGGAAATCGCCGCGCTATCGGAGGAGAAAGCGGAACAGTAGCCCGGCGGCTAGTCGATAAAACGGAAGGTTTTCGATGAAATCGGGAACCTTCGACTGCGCGGCGCGTCTCAGGGTGAGATATCGATAACTTCGTGTAGCGTCAAGGCGTTGGGAAAAAGGAACTAACCATGCTCAAAGAACCCTGTCGTCCGGGTGTATTTCGGATCATCCTGGCGTTGTCTCTTTCGGCTGCCTTCGCGCCGGCAACCGCTCGCGCCGAGAAGCCGGACGATCTGCACATCCCACAGGGGCGCCGTGTGAACTTCAACCACGTAATGACCGATGGCGGCGGTTATCGATGGGATATCCAGTACTACGGAAACGTAGGGCAGGGAACGAACAACGCCTACAGCAGCGGGCTGTACAGCCAGGTCAATGGTTCGAACATCCGTTCCAACGGCTCGGGGTGGGCAAACGCCGCCGGCGACGAGATAGAGATCGGCCCATATACCCGAAACAATCTGCGCTGCTATCGTCGCATCAAGGTATACAAGGACATGGCGCTTGCCCGCTGGATCGACATATTCGAGAACCCCACCGGTAGCGACATCAGCGTTCAAGTCCAGATATACACCAGCGTAAACTATGGAATCGCCCGGACGATCACTTCCACCGGGGGCGCCGTCTTCGGCGAAAAGGACTGGGCGTTCATAACCCAGCCCCAGGGCAATCGTGGGACGCCGTCGCTGCTGCACATCGTATCCAGCAAAAAGGCGAAATTCCGTCCGACCGTCCGGATTCAGGGAAACCAGATCTACGTCCAATACCAGTTGAAGGTGCCTGCCGGCAAGACGGTCGCCTTGTGCTACTTCGAATCGCAGAATCGCTCCGTGAGCGACCTGGAAAAGCTCATGAAAAGCTTCAGGGGGCACAAGCTCCTGAAGGATCTCTCCCGCGCGATGCGAAAGCTCCTGGTGAACTTCCCGACGACGTCAGGGTATGCCGACGTCGAGCTGGAGCGTCTAGAATCGGGCGACCTTATCACGATGCGCAACGGCGACCCGATTTCCGGGAAGATCATGAACGCATCTTTCGAGATCGACGGATTCTACGGGCCACTGGCTCTGCCGTCCGGGGAAGTTATCGGAATGGCGGCGGGTCGCAATTCCGAGGACTCCGTCCTTGCGGTGCTGCGCGACGGGCAGGTCGCCTTCGGAAAGATCAAGGGCAAGCTCATCATCGAGAAAATCGGAGGGAAGTTACAGATTCCATTCTCGGACATCAGGCAGTGGTCGTATCGCATCTCGAAGGACAAGCCGGAGGACGTTCCGTTCACCGGCCCGTTCCTGGTCCTCCGGACGGGAGACCGGCTGGCTTTCGATCCGGATTCCGCGAAGTTCCGTTTCTTCACCCGCAACGGCGAAGTGCCGCTCGATCCGGCGGATCTGCTGCAAATCCGCATGGACAATCCCTCCAACGCCATGCACCGCGCGGTGTTCCTGAACGGCTCGACCCTCTCGGGTTTCCTTCGCCCCGAACGGATCAACGTAAAGCTGAAACTCGGAGGCAAGCGGCTCGAAGTTTCGCGCGACATGATTTCGAGCATCCGGTTCGCGATGGAGGACAAGCCCGACGACACTCTTACCCGCATCATTTTGTCCAACGGCGACGAGCTGTTCGGACGGATCGGCGAGAAGGTAATGCGGGTTCGCACCGACTATGGCGAGATGGGCATCCGGATCGGCAGCATCCGGACGATGACCTTCAGCCGGACCCACCTGGGACGCACGGCGATGCAGCTGTGGGACGGGTCAGTGCTGCGCGGGCAGGTCCGGAGGGAGGATCTGACGTTCGAGATCCTGCCCGGACCGACGCTGAAACTCTACACCGGCCAGATCGTCAGCGTCGTGCGTTCCCAATCGTTGCCGCCGGAAGAACTCGTCAAGCAGGCGGAAAAGCTGATCCCCCGCCTGGGCGCCGAGAGCTTCAAGGACCGCCAGGAGGCGACCGAAGGCCTGCTGAAACTGGGCCCGGCGATACTTCCGATCCTTGAAAAATTCAAAAAGACGGACGATCCCGAGGTCCGCCAGCGCATCGGGGACATTATAGAAAAACTCCGCAGGCAAAAGTCCGTACCGACAGGGGCGCCGGGACCTGCCGGCGTATTTCCAGGCGGAAGAATTCAGTTAAATGGCTTCCGACGATGACAGGCGTCTGTTTCAGGCGTTCTCATGCAGGAAACTAAAAATTTCCCTCAGGCAAAGGAGCAGGAATGATACAGCGAAAATTCATTATCAGCCTTGGCGTCCTTGTGCTGGCCTTGCCTGCGGCGGCCGACGACGGCGACGGTATTCACATACCCGCAGGGCGCAGCGTCGGGTGGAACTGGCAGATCAGTGACGGTTCGGGGCATCTCTGGGATATCACTTCCCAGGGACAGGTCAACAACGGCACCAACGATTGCTACGACGGAGGCATGCGCCTCTCGGTGAACGGAAATGCATTTTCGTGGAGTTCGGCCGGGCGCTTGAGCGCCGACGGGCGGGAAGTGGAGATCGGGCCGTGGACCGTCGGGACCGTCCGCGTCTGGCGGCGAATCTACATCGACGCCAAAGGCGGATACTGCCGCTGGATCGACATATTCGAAAACACCACCAACGCCGTCCAGTCCCTTCGGATCCAGTACTATTCGAACATGGGAGGCGCCACGCAGGTCACATGGACGACCAGCGGAAAGACCAGGCTGGACAAGAACGACTGGGGCATCGTCACCGGCGAATCGAACCCTTCCTCGTCGCGTCCTGCCGTCGCGCACATCTTCGCCACGCGATATTCCAGGCTTAAGCCCACCTTCCGCTGGACGCAAAACAACGACAACCTGTACTACGACGTAACCGTACCGCTCGGCGCGAAGAAAACGGCGGCATTGTGTTTCTTCGAGGCGCAGCGCCGGCCATTTGGCTCGGCCAAAACATTCCTCAAAAAGTTCGACGTCACGAATGAATTGAAAAAAATTCCCGCCGCCCTGCGAAAGCTGATAGTGAACATGGGAAGCGGAATGGTCGTGTCGTTCGGAACGATCGAACTCCCCCGCAATAACAAACACGATCTTGTCGTGCTGCGCAACGGCGACGAAATGCTCGGAACGATCCTCAACAGTCAATTTGTCGTCGACACGTTCTACGGCAAGCTGACGTTCGAGGCAGGGAAAGTGCTGGGCCTGCTCGTGCCTTCCGGAACGGACCCGCACGTACAGGTTGTGCTTACCGACGGGCAGATCGCAGCGGGCAAGCTGGCGGGCGGCGATCTGAAACTGAAACTCGACAATGGAAACGAAATATCCCTCGCCCTCACACGGGTCAAAACTGCCTCCTTCCGCGTTTCTCCCGCCAGACCGGCGAAAATCGACGTCAATAAACCCGTCGTCGTACTGCGTTCGCAGCAGCGGCTTTTCTTCAGGCCGGACGACCTGGAAATATCCTTCTACACCGAGTGCGGCAGTTTGAAACTGAAAAGCGAACACCTTCGGGCGATCCTGCTGGACACGCCGGAAGGCGGGTTGCACATGGCTGTGTTCACCAACGGCTCGACGCTGAGCGGCCTGCTGGAAATAGATGAACTGAACCTGAAGCTCGACCTGGGAGCAACGCTGAACATCCGCCGACACGTAGCGGCGAAGTTCGTATTCCCCAGCGCAAAGAGTGACGGTAACGGTTCGGCAACGCTGACGCTGCGAAACGACAACATGCTGCGCGGACGATTAGTGGGGGAATCCTACGTCGTAGTGACTCGCGGCGGCGATGTGACGATCCGCCCGGACGAAATTTCCGAAATTACGGTCCCCGAGAACAGTTTCGAGCGGGTTTCGATCAAGCTGCACGACGGCACGATAATCAGCGGCACTCTGAAAGGACGCACGCTGCGATTCAATATCGATCCCGGGCCGAAGCTCGAACTGTTCGTGGGGCACGTGAAGCGATTCGCAGCCCCCCCACCGGCGACTCCCGATAAACCGGAAACTGACGCCAAACCGGCGCCGACAACGTCGGACGTGAATATCAAGACTCCCATGGTACGTCTCCCCGTCTCGAAATAACGAAAGTCGCGCCGGCTTTTCGGGCAATCAGCATGCCGTCCGTGCGTTTGGCGCGATATTGCTTATCCGTAACGGAGTGCCGAAATGAATTCTTCCAAACGCCCGCCTGCGCGTTTGATTCCCGCATTTGCTTTCCTGATCGCCTTCGCAGGTTTGCCCGGTGTCTCAACCGCGGGAACACCCGTTACCGCTGCTCCGGCGACCAGGCCACTCTCGGCGGGGCAGGCATACAGGCAGATCGTAGCCGACCTGACCACGCCCGATATGGAAGGTCGCGGGCCCGGAACGAAGGGCATCGCCAAGGCGAGAGAATACCTTCTCGCCGCTCTCAAGAAGGCAGGGTTGAAACCGGCGTTCGGCGATTCGTACGTCCAGGCATTCGAAATGCGCATGGGCGTTGTCGCCCGGAAGCAGCAGCTCACCTTTGCAAACGCAGACGAGACGAAATCCACCGGTTTCAAGGGCGGCGTGGATTTCAACGCGCTGGGCTTCTCCGCCAGCGGGAAGTTCCGCGGCGAGGCGGTGTTCGTCGGCTACGGCGTCGTAAACCGGTCCAAACGCTACGACAGTTATTCCGGCGGTGACGCAACGTCGCTTCGCGGGAAGGTCGCCATCGCCTATCGCTACGAGCCACAGGACGAAAACGGTAAAAGCAGGTGGGCGCCGGGGCGTAATCGCAATCGGCGCAGCAAGTGGAGTTCCGCTGCGGCGCTTATCAACAAGGCTCGCCTGGCTGCGTCGCACGGGGCGGCGGCGCTGCTGATAGTGAACCCCCCGTCGCAGGATGCCGACGGGCAGCTGCACACTGCCGAAAGCACCGCGTCCGGCGGAGCGGTCGGTATTCCCGTTCTGCACATATCGACGGACACGTTCCGCAAGATTCTGCATGCCGCGGGGCGACCGGACGCCGCCGAGATGCGACGATTGCAGAAGCAGGCCGACGCCGGCAGGCTAAGGCCGCTGCCGCTCAAGGGCGTGACGCTGAGCGGAGATGTACTGCTCAAGAGCGTGCAAACCACGGTTCACAACGTGGCGGGAGTGC
>JAJRYB010000133.1 GCA_024275995.1 Planctomycetota bacterium
CGGCCCCGGCGCCACTCCGGTCAGAACGGATGAAGGGTGGCTGGTGATCTATCACGGAACGACGCCTCTGTGCAACGGTCGGATTTACCGTCTGGGGGTCGCACTGCTCGATCTGGAGCGCCCGTGGATCGTCACACATCGCGCGAAGGCCTACATTCTTTCGCCGGAGACGCCGTACGAACGCATCGGGGACGTGCCTAACGTGTGTTTCGCGAACGCCGCGATTGCCGATTACGCCAACGACGAGCTGAGAGTTTATTACGGCGGCGCGGATCAGGTGCTCGCACTGGCGTCGTGCCGAATCTCCGAGTTGATCGAGTTCTGCAAGACAATGTAACCAGCCGCGAAGGGACATGCTTTCCCGGCATCCGAGGCTTCGCCTGGCGGGGTAGGCCGGCTTCTTATCGGCCGATCAGCATCGGCTTTTTTACGGAGGCATCGACAATCTCCTTCGGCAGGTACCACTTGCCGTCGGGTCGCCAGCCTTCCAGCGGCTTGAGTTGTTGCGAAACGGTCTCCGGATGCGCCTTTTCCCAGGTACGAATCTGGTCCCAGATATCGGGCACTACCTTCGATTTGCCCCAGTCCTCGTCGTAGGGATACTTCTTGTTCTTGTAGTCGATGACGACGAAGAACGGCGCATGCCCGGCGCCTTTGACTTCCACGAGTTTCCACCATTTCTTATCCGGCGCGTTGGCGGTCAGGTCGCGGCTGCGCTGAATCGGAACGGTCTTGTCGTCCGTGCCGTGGATAATCATCACGAATTTTCCGTTGAAATGCCCGCTCTTGACCTTGGCGGTAATCTCGTCGCTCGCTTTTTTCACCCAGCTGCGGGAGTAGATCGCCGGGCATGACGAGACAACGACGCCGACGTATTCCTTTGGAAGATGCGTCATGAGCCGAAGCGAAGCATACCCTCCCATGCTCGCGCCCGTAGCGCCGATATAATTAATCTTGAACAGGTGGCACATTTCGTTGAGCAGTTCCAGGATGTCTTTGCGGATATTGGACGGGTCGAACGCCTTATTCGTCTTCATCCTCTTCTTGTACCGTTTCTGGCGTTTCTCCATTAGCAGTTGTTCGTTGTCGCCCAGCCAGGAATCCCCGACACCCCGCTCGTTACAGCCGATCAGGATCACGTCATTGGCGTCGGAATAATTCCACGCTAACGTCTGCCGCTTCAAGGCCGACCGCGATCCGAAGAACGGGCAGAACTTGAACCAGAGAGGATAGGTCTTGTTCGGGTCGAAGTTCTTCGGAAAGCTGATAGTGAAGTAGTCCTTGGCGCCATCGAACTTGCTGGTGAAGTTGACGATATACGGCCGTTTCATCTTGCCGCTTTCGGGGAAGACGCCACGGTTTTTATCGAAAGTGCCGTATCTGTCGCCCCCGGATTGCGCATAACAGGGGGCAAGGGCTGCGCCAATCAGAAGGCAGACGATAAGGGCAAGATTGTTTCGTGTGAGTGGTCGTAAGTTCATATTTTTCTCCTGGAACGCCTTTCGTGCGACGAAAGGCGGGAGCTCAATATCGCCCGTAGGTCCGCGCGGTCTCGACCATCGCGTGCAGATTTTCGTCCGGCGTGTCGCGCCCGCACTGGTCGCCCGTAGCCAGGATGAATCGTCCGCCGACGGCTGCGTCGTCAATGGCTTTTTTCGAAGCAGAGATCACGTCGTCCACGCTGCCGCGGAGCATCGTTTCCGTCGTGTGCAGGTTGCCCTTCAGGACGATCTTGTCGCCGTAGAGTTTTTTCAGCTCGGCAAGGTCGCAATCGCCCATCGGGGGTACCTCCAACGGGTCGATAACGGTCAGGTCGGTTTCCTCGGCCATGATCTTCACGAGGTTGGTTTCCGGGCCGCAGGAATGAACGTGCGTGGGAATTCCCTGGGCCGTCGCCAGCTCGATCGCCCGCTTGACGGCTGGGAATGCGTACTTCCGGAAAATATCGACTGTCTGGAAGATGAGCGTACCCGATCCGCCCACGCAGAGGAAATCGGGACGGTTCTCCTCGTCCATGGCCAGCAGGTCCGCGAACCGCCGCTCGACCTGCCCAACCCGCTGCTCGGCGATCTGCTCGAACTCCTCCGGATGATCGAACAGGCGAAAAATCCCCTCCTCGTCATCAACGATGAGGCTGGTCGTAATGGACACGCCGACAAGTCCGCGATCGCCCATGAGTTTCTTCGCGCGGCGCAGACCTTCAATTCCCGCGGGGACCGTCTTGACGCCCTCGAGCGGCTCGAAGGTTTCCGGCTCCGCCGGCAGGTCGATTTTATCGGGGTCCACGCCGCGAGTCGGCGAATCGGCGACGTAGTACACGTCGACCTTGGGTCCCCAGGTTCGCCTGCCCCCTTCGAGGTACGATCTCTGCGTTACTATACGCTCGGGGCTGCGGAATACGATGAACGTCTCCCACGGCTTATCGTCCGCCGGATCACTGGGCCAGGCGAAGTTAAAATACCCGTCCATCAGGGAATCGATATCGAAATAGTTCGCGCAGTCGATATACGCCTCCCATATCGGCGGATCGTTGTACAGGTACATCTCCCAGAACGGCTTGCCGGTCATGCGGGCTGGGATCATGTTGGAAAAATCCGGAGCCACCGGAACGCAGTCCGGAATCTTTCCCGCCAACACGGTTTTCAATCGCTCTCTCGGTGTCATCGTCGTCGTCCGGGTAGTGTGTGTTTGTTCTTTCGAGGCAATTTCATTCATCGGCGACGATAACACATCGGGTACAGGTAAGCGTTCAATTTACAGGAGGCACTATTTCCAACATGTCGTCATCGGCGATACGTTGTGGATTGCCTGTGGTTGGACTATAATCGTCACCGATCGCATGGCAGATTGGTATAGAAATGGGGGGAGGTCAAAAAAAATATTGATTGAAGAAAGAGGCTCTTAGTGACCAAAAACGTGATGAGACTTTACCTGATCAACCCGAACAATCCACTGGTCAACCTGGCCAACGTCAGGGATAGCCGCTGGAATCGCTATCGAGTCTGGAAGCCCCTGGGGCTTCTGGTTCTGGCAGGCATGACTCCTAGGCAATGGGAGATCACGGTCATCGACGAAAACCTGCATACGCCGGATTACTCGACCATGCCTCGGCCGGACCTGGTTGGGATCACCGCCTTCACCTCCCAGGCCAGCAGGGCGTACGATCTGGCCGGCGAGTTTCGCAGTCGTGGCGTGAGCGTGGTTATGGGCGGGATCCATGCCACCATGTGTAGCGAGGAGGCCCTGCGACACGTCGATTCGGTCGTCACGGGGGAGGCGGAAAGCATCTGGCCGGATGTCCTGGACGACGCCCGGAAAGGCCGGTTGAAGAGAACTTACTCCGGCGAGCACATCGACCTGGCCAGGGTTCCACCCGCCAGGCACGACCTGTTGGCGGAAGGGTATGCCTTTGGTTCCGTTCAGACAACGCGAGGCTGCCCGCTGAATTGCAGCTTCTGCAGCGTGTCGGCCTTCAACGGTACTCGCTATCGCCACCGACCCATCGCCAACGTGATCGAGGAGTTCCGGTCCATCCGGGAGAAATGGGTTCTGGTGGTGGATGACAATCTCATCGGCACCAACGCGTCACACATTGCCCGGGCCAAGGAGTTGTTCCGCGCGATGATCGCGGCAGACCTTGGCAAGAGTTGGATCGGGCAGGTCACCATAAATATGGCCGACGACGAGGAGTTGCTGGACCTGGCCGTCCGTGCGGGTTGCCGGGGCGTGTTTATCGGATTCGAGTCTCCCAGCGACGAGGGGCTTGCCGAGGTTGGCAAGAAGTTCAATCTGCTCAAGGGGCGAAACTTCAGGTCCTCGGTCCGGCAGATTCAACGCCACAATATTCTGGTCGTTGGATCGTTCATCATGGGGCTGGACGCGGATGAGCCGGGTATCGGTCGGCGAATTGCCGAGGCGGCCGATAATTACGGCGTGGACATTATGAACACCCTGTTCCTGACCCCGCTGCCAGGCACGCGCCTGTGGGATCAGATGAAGAGCCAAGGTCGCATCGCCGCCGACAAGTTCCCCGACGATTGGCGATACTACACGCTGGGGTTTCCGACGGCGCACTACAAGAACTTCTCCTGGTCGGACCTTGTGGAAGAGATGAAATGCTGCGATCGCATATTCTACTCGTTGTGGGGAATCCTTCGCCGTGTAGCAGGCAGCTTCCTGCGGAAGAGGCGACCTGTCCTGTCGCTGGTGGGCAATCTGTCTTACCGGAAAAATGCCCAACTGGCTGAGAGGAGCTACGCGGAACTGGACATGCGGCGCGGTAAGCTCTGGCGTGATGAATCCTCAGCGGGAACCCCGCCAAGAGAAGCTTCCGAGTCGAAACCCCCGGTCGGGGTCGTGCTGACCATGTCCACAAAAACCGATCCCGTTTAAGTGAGAGGCTCAGCGTCTCTTTGACCGGTGTGCACTATGGGTGGGCTTGGCTGAGTAACTGTCCAGGCGAGTCGGGTTGGGCAGATTCTCGCCGATAAGTTTCCGCACCTGGTTGACGAATCGGCGATCGTCCCGCGTGACGAAGCTGGTCGCCAGGCCGCTGGCGTCCACCCGGGCTGTCCGTCCGATACGATGCACGTAATCCTCCGCATGATGCGGAAAATCATAGTTGATCACATGTTCGATATTGCTGATGTCCAGGCCGCGGGCGGCAATATCGGTGGCGACGAGGATGAGACGGCGCCCGTGGCGAAAGTCGGACAATGCCTTGTCGCGATGAACCTGCTCCAGGTCGCCGTGGATTCGTCCAGCCCTGATCCGGCGTGCATTGATTTTCCGCGCCAGGCGATCTACACCGCGCTTGGTCCGGACGAACACCAGTACCCGTCCGCTGCTCTTGCCCAGAAGTTTCAGCAGCAGTGGCGCCTTGGCATCTTCCGCCAGTTCGAACAGCTCCTGCTGTGCGCGGTGGGCCGGGGCGCATTGCCCGATCTGGACCCGGACGGGGTGGTGCATGCTCTTGCGGGCTATCCGCTCCACGTCGTCGGGCAGCGTTGCGGTGAACATCATTGTCTGCCGCTTACGAGGCAGCGCCGAGAGAATCCGTCGAATCTGAGGGACAAAGCCCATATCGTGCATGCGGTCGGCTTCATCGACTGTCAGGACCTCAATCTCCGCAAATGAGATCTTGCCGTTTTCGATGTGATCAATCAGCCTTCCCGGTGTGGCGACCAGGACATTGGGCCATGAACTCAAGGCTGCGTGGTCCTCGCTTATCGGTACGCCGCCGACGATGGTGGCAACGCGAATTCCGGCGTCCTTGCCCAACTGGTTGAACATGGTGGTTATCTGGGCGGCCAACTCTCGCGTTGGTGCAAGCACCAGCGCGCCCAGTTCCGACCGACCGGACATTCGCTGTATAATCGGAATGGCGAAGGCTGCCGTCTTGCCCGTGCCCGTCTGGGCCAGACCAATGACATCCTTGCCCTCCAACGCTGGTGGAATGCAGGCGGCCTGGATGGGCGTAGGACGCTCGAAGCCAGCCTGACGGATGCTTTGGTGAATGGTTTCCAGCAGGGGGAAATCAGTGAACTTCACATCGTTTTCAGTAGACAATATCTAACCTCTGCACAATCCGCAAAATAGCCGGGATTCGCCAGACAGATTCTGGATCACGGCCAGCGTGGTACTTTCCAGATGATACTATCATGTATTCTCGGCCATTGTCAATCACTTCCATCGGGCGTCGAGAAGCGACTTGGCAGGTCCGTTACAGCCGTTGCGCAAAGCCCTGCGATGAAGCCCCCGAAGAGGCATGCATGAAAGCCCTAATTTTATTGGGCGTTCTCGATTTTTTCGACTTGACGCGTCCGGGATGGGCGCAGAATATATCTTTCGTGCAGGGTCGTGTGACCCTCCAAGCCGGTTGCTGGACAGAAACACGGATGCAGGTTGCTCGTGCCGGACCCGGCTGGCTGTGAAAATCACGAACTGGTCAACCTTTAAGAAGGAGCGACGAAATGGCCAAAGCAATGACGAAGTCCCAGATTATGGCGGCGCTGGCAGAAACACTGGATATCAAGAAGAAACAGGCAGTCGAGTTCGTCGAGACGCTTGTGGCATTGGCTTACAAGGAAGCCCCGAATGGTTTTACGATTCCGGGTCTGGGCAAGTTGGTGATCGTGAATCGCAAGGCACGGATGGGTCGCAACCCCGCTACGGGTGAGCAAATCCACATTCCGGCGAAGACCGTCCTGAAGTTCCGCATTGCCAAGGCTGCAAAGGACGCCTGCTGCCCGGCGAAGAAATAATTCTTCACAGGACTTAACTGTATACAAAAAGCTGACTTACCTGCTTCAGGCAGGGCAGGTCGGTATCGGTGCCGTGGTAGCGCAAACACAGCCCACAGATGGTAATCTGTGGGCTGTTGTTGCAATCACATTATCCTGGAGGCGTCCGGTCAGTACGTTTTGACGTCCAACTGACGGAGGAAGTCCTCGTTAGACTTGAACCGCTCGAGCGCCTTTAGCAGTTGCGGCAGTTCTTCGTCCACGCTCAGGCCGCTCAGGAATCGTCGCAGCATGTGCAGTTTGGGCAGCGCCCATGGCTGGACCAGGAGTTCTTCCTTCCGCGTTCCGGACTGCGGGATGCTGATCGCCGGCCAGATTCGACGCTCGGCGAGTTTCCGGTCCAGTTGCAATTCCATGTTTCCGGTGCCCTTGAACTCCTCGAAGATCAGGTCATCCATCCTGCTACCCGTTTCGACAAGTGCCGTGGCGAGGATCGTGAGGCTTCCGCCATCCTCGATTTTTCTGGCGGCGCCGAAGTGGCGTTTGGGTTTCTCGAGTGCCCGGATGTCAACGCCGCCGGTCATGGTTCGCCCGGACCCATCGACGTAGCGGTTGTATGCGCGTCCCAGGCGCGTCAGGCTGTCGAGCAGAATCACCACGTCCTGCCCGAACTCAGCCATCCGCTTGGCGCGTTCGAGGGTGAACTCTGTCACGCGGACATGGTTGGCCACTTCCTGGTCGTTGTTGGAGGCGATGACCTCGGCGTCGGAGCATTTTCGACGGAAGTCGGTGACTTCCTCGGGCCTCTCGTCGACCAGCAGGATCATGATGTAACATTCGGGATTGTTCTGTGTGATGGCGTTGGCGATCTGCTGGAGCAGGATCGTTTTCCCGGACCGCGGAGGGGCTACGAGCAGCCCGCGCTGCCCCTTGCCGACGGGGCAGATCAGGTCCAGCACCCGCATCTCCATGGGACCGCCGGGGGTTTCCAACTTCATCTGCGGATGCGGGTCCACGACGATCATCTCGTTGAACGGGATGATGTCCGTGTATTCCTCGGCCGGCTTACCGTTGATCGTCGAAACGTCTTCGAGTTTCGGTCCGCCTTTTTTCTTCGTCGGGGGCGCTACGCGACCTTCAATACTCAGTCCCGTGCGGAGCCCGCCGTGACGGATAAAGTCCTTGCCCACGAAAATATCACCCGGCGTGGCGCGGTAGTTGTTCTTTGCCTGGCGGAGAAAACCGTAACCCTTCTCCGTGATTTCCAGAACACCGGAACCAATGTTTTCGCTCGTTTTATCTTCCGTTGCTGTCGAAGTCTGATCCATAACAGAGCCTTCCTTGTTCTTCTCACCCTGGACTGCTTATTGCATTTTACGATAGAGATGACGTATTGACGGGACACCCCGGCCCCTGCAAACAGGGGCCGACAACTCCGCGGATACGCCAAGTCTTTCTTAAATTGCCATAAAGCCCCAAACGAGGACTTCTTGACGTTCGTATTGTTAGAGTCTTTCCTTGCACCTGCCTACCGGCAGGCAGGTTCATCTCATTTTCGTCACAACGCGGTTCTGTGCGGCTATCCGGAGAGGTCCTTAATGTAAACGCATTCGAACGATTCCGCCGGAATAGCGGGGCAATCCGCCCCTGCGGATCGCATTGGTAACGCGAAGCTCAAAAAAATATCACGAGACCCAGCATACCAATTCTACGGGCTTGAATAGAGTTCGTCCCACCCCTCTCACCTGTATAATACCGCATGTGGGGAGGAATCAAAGATTTTTTCGGCAAAAAGTCAATAACTTCTGTTGTCCAAATTACGGGTTTTCCTGTCCGGACGCCCGCCCCGCGGCGGCGATTGCCCGGGAAATATCGATCCTGCCTTCGTAGTAGGCCTTTCCGATAATCACTCCGCTGCAACCGGCCTGGCGGCACAGAACGACGTCTTCCACGGATTTCACCCCGCCCGAGGCGATCACGGGAACATCGGTCGCCTCGACGAGTTCCTTCGTCGCGGGGATATTGACGCCTTCCAGCGTACCGTCCCTGGCGATGTCGGTATACACAATTGCGCCCAATCCCGATCCTGCGACCCGCGCGGCAAAGTCCACCGCCGTCCCGGAGAGTTGCTCCGTCCAGCCTTGCGCGGAGAGCTTCCCGTCGCGAGCGTCCAGCCCGAGTGCGATCTTCGGTGCGAGCTCGTGCCTGCGCGCGAGAAGTTCCTCGAACCACGGCTGGTTCTTCACGGCGGCCGATCCGATAACTACTCGATCGATTCCGTCTGCGAGTCTTTCTTCGATCACCGCCTCGCTACGGATGCCGCCTCCCATCTCGATCCTGACGTCTACCGCCTTCCGAATAGCGTTGATCGCCTCACCGTTCGTCGCCCGCCCACTGCGGGCGGCGTCCAGATCCACAACGTGGATCCAGCTAGCTCCCCCGGCTGCGAACTGACGGGCGACGTCGGCCGGGTCGAGTGAGTACGTCGTCTGCCGGGCGTAATCGCCCCTCAACAGGCGAACGACCTTACCGTCCCTGATGTCGATGGCTGGGAGGACGTCCATTTAGAGTCCCTAACAGAATGCCGCGTGAGCCGCAACCGGTCGGGACGCGGGTCTTTTGCCCGCATCCTGCGTCACTCGTCGTCAATGATGCGAAAGGCATCGTATTCTCCTTGTTCCTTGACTGCGAACAAAATTCCTCGCGTCGCGGCCACGGGGTATTCTGTTAGGGACTCTTAGAGCCTCACAAAGTTCTCCAGCATTCGCAGTCCGACGGACTGGCTCTTTTCCGGGTGGAACTGCGTGGCGTACACGTTATCCCGCC
>JAJRYB010000134.1 GCA_024275995.1 Planctomycetota bacterium
ATCCCCCTCGGCGTCCACGACGAGGAAAGAATTCGCGTGTTCCCGGGCCTGTGTCAGAAAGATGTCCCGCACGCATCGGTGGAATTCGATTCCCTTGGATTCCATTCGATCGTGTCCGTCGAGCCTGCCCGCTCGCTGAAGGCCCTTGTCCGCGGGAAGGTCCAGAATCACCGTAAGGTCAGGCCAGACGTCGCGCAGGGCGACCTCGTATGCGCGGAGAACATCGTCCCGCTCGGCGCCGCCCGCCACCTGATAGGCGATCGTCGAAGAAACCCATCGGTCGCACAGTACGCACGCGCCCCTCTGCAGGGCCGGGGCGATCAGTTCTCCCATGAGCTGCGTGCGGGAGGCCATGTAAAGCATGATCTCGCATCCGACCGTCATTTCGGCACATGCGTTGTCCAGCAGGATCTCGCGAATCTTCTCGCCGATGGGCGTTCCGCCCGGGTCTCGCGTCTCGAACACCTCCGCGCCGCCGCCTCGCAGCCACTGGGCCAACAACCTGAGTTGCGTACTCTTTCCGGACCCGTCAGGACCGTCGATTACGATAAACTTTCCAGACAGGCTTTTCGCCAGTTCGGTCATAATTCTCACACCTTCGTGAGTTTGCGGTAGATTTCGCGCAGCGACTTTGCGCTGTCCAGCCAGGACAGCTTTCGCAGCTCGATGTGCCCGTGCTGCTTGAGCGTCTTTCGGAGCGGTTCGTGCCTCAGGACGCCGAGGATCTTGTTCGCCATTTCGTCGACGTCCCAGAAGTCCACTTTCAAAACGTGCGTGAGCACCTCCGAGACGCCGGACTGCTTGGATATGATGACAGGCACGTTGTGGCTCATCGCCTCGAGCGGGGCTATTCCGAACGGTTCGGATACGCTTGGCATGACGTAGAGGTCCGCGAGCGAGAAAATCTTATCGACGTCCGGGCCTCGAAGAAAACCGGTGAACGTAACGTACCTGCCCAGGTTGAGATCTGCCGCGAGCTGTACGCATCGCCGGACCATGTCGCCGCTACCGGCCATTACGAACCGGACGTTCGGGAACTTCTCGACGACTTTCTTTGCGGCGTGGAGGAAATACTCCGGTCCTTTCTGCAAGGTGAGACGCCCGAGGAACAGGACGATTTTTTCGTTCTGCCGGATCGGTTTCATTTCCCACGAGCCGTTTTGCGGCAGCTCGACGGCGTTGTAGACGACGCGGATTTTTTCGTCCGGAACGCCGTAGCGTGAAGAGACGATGCGTGCGGTAAGGTGGCTGACGCACACGACGCAATCGGCGCGGCGCATTGAGCCCCGCTCGATATCGCATATCCGGAGGTTGACGTTTTCGCCGGCGCGATCGAACTCGGTACTGTGGACGTGGACGATCAGCGGCTTGCGGGATATATTCGCCACGGCGGCGCCTGCGGGATACGTCATCCAGTCGTGCGCGTGAATAACGTCGAAAGTTTCTTTGCGCGCCAGCGATACCGCCATTCGCGCATACCTCCGGACCTGCCCCAGCAGGTCACCGTCGTAATGCTCTCCGGCACCGAGGCGGAACGAACCCTGCGGCAGCAGGGCGCCCGGGATATCGTCCGTATCGGAGTTGTCGTCGCCGGTCTGCCCGTCGTCGGCGCGCTGCTGCGCCTCGATCGCTCGGACGGCGTTTTCGAAGGTCTGAGGCGTGCCGTAGGGCTGGAGCACGGCGTCGACCTTGTGCAGCTCGACGTGCTCGAAAATATGCGAGGAATCCTCCACCTCGACGGGGTTCACGTCGGAAGGGCTGCGAAGTTGAACGTGCGCCGATGTGTCGAGAGGTATCGCGGTGGGCAGTACAAAGCAGACCTCGACGCCGATCTCGTCCAACGCCTTGGTCATACCGTAGCAGGCGGTGCCGAGACCGCCGCTGATGTGTGGAGGGAATTCCCATCCCAACATGAATACTCTCATCGCAGGAAACCTTTTGTCCCGAAAACTGTCCCGAAAACTATCCGGAAGACGCCAAAAACAGGGCACGCCCAAAAAGTGGTTTGGAAATCCGTTCCCTTCTATTGCCGTCCCCGACGTTCCGAAGGTGGATTATTCCACATTGCAACCCTGCGGGCAAGGTCGGAGGTGGATTTCACGCAGTCTTTACCTTTTTCGCCCCATATGCATCTTTTTACCACGAAGTTCACAAAGTTCACGAAGTTCACGAAGTTCGCAAAGTTCGCAAAGTTCGCAAAGTTCACAAAGAAAAATCTTTTTGTTGGTCTTCGTGTCCTTCGTGTTCTTTGTGGCCTTTGTGGTTATGACATGCCGGATTTAATCTTCCATGGCTCCGATAATATCCTGCACGCGCGAAAGGCCGTGACGCGCCAGGTACTCGCCGATACCGTCGCGGATTTTCACCAGGCAGGCGGGGTCCACGAAAAGCGACGTTCCCACGGCCAGCCCCGTCGCACCGGCAAGGAGGAATTCCAGGGCGTCGCGAGCGAACTGGATGCCGCCCATTGCGATGATGGGGACGTCGGCGTCGCGTGCGACCTCGGTATAGACCCGACGAACCATGTAGACGGCGATGGGGCGTATTGCCGGTCCGCTCAAACCGCCCGTGCCGTTGCTCAGGACCGCGCGCCTGGTTTCCGGATCGATCGCCATTGCGGTGAACGTGTTGATAAGGCTGAGGGCCTCTGCGCCCCACTCCACGGCTGCGCGTGCGCTGACCGCGATGTCCGAAACGTTCGGCGAGAGCTTGACGATGAGCTTGTTGTTCCGGCACGCCTTGCGGACCGCGGAGGTTATGTTTTCTATCTGGCGCGGGTCCACGCCGAACTGGATGCCGCCTTCCTTGACGTTCGGGCAGGAAATGTTCAACTCCACGCCGCGGACGACATCCACCTCGTCCAGCGCCTCGGCGACGGCTACGTAATCGGCGATTGTCGTACCGGCTATGTTGACGAACACCGGAAGGGCGAGGCTGCGAAGCTGCGGGATTTTCTCTTCGAGGAATATATCCAGGCCGACGTTGGCAAGCCCGATCGCGTTGAGCATTCCCGCCCGCGTCTCGACGACGCGCGGATAATCGTTTCCCCGGCGTGGTCGGAGGGTTATGGACTTCGTGACGAACGCGCCGAGTTGTTTCAGGTCCACGAAGTCCGCGTACTCCTGGGCGTATCCGCACGTTCCGCTGGCTGTCATGAGCGGATTGGCGAGCGGTACGCCGGCGATATCCACGGTGAGATCCGGACCTGTCTTTTCGTCCGACATGTCGGCCATCATGAAGAAACCTCACATTGAAAGCAATGTTACTGCCGCTCGCACCTGCGGTTCGGTAACGTCGTCGAAGATTTCGACCTTGCCGAGGCCCGTGCACAGGACCATCCGCAGGACGCCGCGACGGTTCTTTTTATCGTGCTGCATCGCGGACCATATTTTATCGACGTCCAGCCCGTCGCGCCGAACGGGAAGGCCCAGGAGTTTGAGAGTGCTCCGGAGGCGGTTGGCTGCCGGCAGGTCGATAAGCCCGCGGGCGAGCGAAAGTTCGTTGGCGGCTACCATTCCAAGCGCTACCGCCTCGCCGTGCGAGATTGCGCCGAACCCGAGCGTCGTTTCGATAGCGTGTCCGACGGTATGCCCGAAATTCAGGTGCGCTCGTTGGGACGTTTCCCGCTCGTCGGCGGAGACGACGGCGGCCTTTATGGCTACGTTCCATGCGATCAGCTCGATCATAACGGCGGGATCGCGCCTGCCGATGGCATCGACGCTCTCGGCGATAAAGTTCAGCAGGTCCGCGTCGCGTATGACGGCGTGCTTGACGCACTCGGCCAGGCCGCCGCGAAGATCGGACTCCTCAAGCGTGGCGAGCGTTTGAACGTCGATGATAACGCTGCTGGGCTGGTGGAACGCTCCGATGAGGTTTTTCCCCGTCGGGTGGTCCACGCCGGTCTTTCCCCCGACCGAAGCGTCAACGTCGGCAAGGAGGGTGGTGGGGCACTGCACCCACCGAACTCCGCGAAGGAGCGTTGCCGCGACGAACCCCGCCACGTCGCCGCAGACGCCTCCGCCCAGCGCCACCACGACCGAGTCCCGGTCGATTGGAGGCTCGATGCGCAGCGCGCCGTCCAGCAGTGCGCCGACGGTATCGAGCGTCTTGTTCCGCTCTCCGGAGGGGAAGGTGAGCAGCGTCGCCGGAAGGGATACTTCCCGAAGCGAGTCGAGGAGTTTTTCGCCGTAGAGCGCCGAGACCGTTTCGTCGGATATGACGATAGCCCGGCTGACGTTCGGAAGGTCGGCAACGGCGCTGCCCACCGTCGCCAGCAGGTCCGCGCCGACGGAAACCTCGTAGCTGCGATCGCCGAGTTCAACCGGAACTATCGTCGCGTTCATCGGGATGCTCCTGTCGGTATTGTTCGACGGCCGCCTTCAGGGCCGGGTCAATTTCCACCTCTTCACTGTCACCGGCCTCACCACCCGGCGGACGGAAGTTGTGCTTTCTACCGGGATGTGGGCGGGTTTTTTTCTTGAAGTAGATATATGCTCCAGCCATCACGATCAGCATCACCACCATGCCGGCAAGCGGGAGATTGACTTTTCCGGTTTTTTCCGCGAGTCCGACCTTGCCCATGTACCAGCAGATCAGGATGGGATATTCCTTCCACTCCGGGTCGTCTTCGGTCGAGCGCCTGGTCCTGGCGCTGAACACGCGGAAGAAAATCGCAGTCACCTCGACCTTTCGGCCGTACTCGCCGTACGATATGCCGTCTTCGATTACCTTGCCCCCGCCGAGTATCTCCGTCGGGTCGAACGTCGTGAACAGACGCAGCGGCCTGTCGCCGGGATATTGTCCCGTTCCGTCGATGCAGTCCACCTGCCAGAGGGGTTTGTCCTTTGGCCACCACTTCGAGTGACGGATTCCGTTGCCCGGCGTCACCCTGGTTACGAGATTCACGCGCAGCGTGTATCGGATCGCCTCGCCGCGATACCGCGCGGGCTTTTTCAGCAGGTTGGCGTAGGAGGGGCGATCCATGGCGTCAAGTTCTTCCATCGTTGGCTTTGGAAGCCCCGCCGCCCTGCGAAGCAGCACGAACAGCGCCTTGTCCTGGTAATCTTTCAGGCGATGCTGCGGGGTCGCATCCCGCACGTCCTCGAGGATGGTGCGTTCCATCTCCGTGTATCGCAGCCCCTCGGCTACGGATTTCGCCGTCGCAAAAGGCGCATAGGTCGCGGCGGTCGGCAGGCTCGTCGCCGGGGCGGTCTCGTCGGCTGACAGGCAGGTGCATGCGAACGCGACGACGGTCACCGCGATGATCTTGCTTCTGCTTTCGGGCATGCCGGAAATTGTAAGGATTCGTCGAGGCCGTGACCAGTCCCGGCTTAGCCATGAAGTGTAAAGGGGCATCGAAATTTGCTTACTGCAAATTCGAAGCATGAAATACGAAACAATATCGAATGTTCAAAATCCGAATTTTCAAAACAAAAACATTTACGTCCGGTAAGTCGTTGTTTGAGATTTTGCTGATTCGAATTTCGTATTTGTTTCGAGTTTCGGATTTCGATATTCGAATTTCAGAATTACCTGGAATATGCGGGAAGCAGGAAGGTGTCCGTCTTGTCGAGGGGCTTCTCATCGCCTTTGTAATCGAGAACGCCATCGATAAGGAAGATGTTGTTTCCACCGACACCCGCCGATGGCGTGGTGGACCAGGCGACATGTCCGGAGAGGTACAACACATTCTGCCCGCTTTTGTGGTGATTGTCTCCGGCGACGTCGCTCACCCGGTCGCGGTGGAATCGCCCACCGTCGAAAACGGGCGTGCTGTCGGCGAGGATCGCCATCTGTTCGGTGACGGCGCTGATCTCCGGGCTTCGCAGCTGCATCGCGGGCCCGCCGAGCATGTGCTGGTAGGAGTACTGAACGAACCGCCCGTCGGGGAAGTCCGTCATGTCCACGCGATAGACGAATGATCGCCCGCCGACGGCGGGGCACTGGAATACCTGCGGCGTCTCGTAATTGTTCCGGACAAGCCTGAACAGTCCCGCGGAGTTGCTTACCGGCCTTTCGCCTCCGGTCGCGAGCCAATGTGCCGTGGTCGCCTCGGCGCCGGGCAGGAATCCGTCGTTTACGTTCGCGTAGGTAAGCAGGGCGTTTCCGATGCGTCCCTGGTTCGACGCGCAGCGGTTGATCACGGAAAGCTCGCGCGCCCTGTGCATCGACGGAATGAATATAGCCGCCAGCAGGATCATAGCCGCCGCCACGCCGCCCAGTTCACGCAGCGAGAATGTCGGGCGAAATCCTCGCCGGCGCGATTGGTCGCGCTCGAATCGACGCTCGCTCTGCCTGCTGCGGCGAATCCTTTCCAGCGTCCGATTCACCAGGTCGTCCGGGGCTTGAGCGTCCGGAAGTTTCTCCAGTGCTGCCAAGGCGGCTGCGATGTCCCGGTGTCGCCGCTGGAAGGCGGAGTCTCTCTCCAGACGCAGCCGAACCTCCGCCGATGCGTCGTCGTCGCATCGGGCGAGCACGAAATCGATCAGCAACTGCTCGTCATTCCGATCAGGTTCAGTCATGTTCGTCACGTCCCATGCGGGCCTTGAACTTCCTTGCGAAGTGCACCAGCGCCGTGTGCAGGCGGGATTTCACCGTGCCGAGCGGTACGTTCAGCATATCGGCGATATCACGATACGCAAATGCGTGGAAGTAACTCAGCAGCAACACGCTCCGAAGGTTCTCCGGCATTTCCAGCACAATAGTCTGTACGATCCTGCGGGTCTCGAGGTTCGCGAGAGATTCGTCCGGCTGGGGTATTTCCGCCGGCATCAGATTCGTGTATCTCGCCTTCTCGCCGCTGTCGGACGGAATGAGGGCGTCCAGCGAAACCGTGCCGCGTCGGCTGCGACTGCGCATCGCGTCGCGGGCTTTGTTGGCCGCTATCGTGAACAACCAGGGCTTGAGACGGCGATTCGTGTCGAACGTCCCCGCTGAGAGGTGAAGCTGGAGGAACGTCTCCTGGAACACGTCGTCGGCCAGCGAGTCGCTACCGGTGAACCGCCTGAGGAAACTGAACAGCTCGCGCCTGTACCGTCCTATCAACGTGGCGAATGCCTCGCCGTCGCCTTCCAGGTGGAGGCGAAGAAGTTCCGAATCGCTGATCTCGGATTTAACGGGTTCCGGCACTGGAGTTTCCGCCTTCCGGCTGTTTGGCTCGACCTTTTACCGCTCGGTCCCGAAGGCATCTTAGTGACGCCCGAGTGGGAGGGTCAATGCTTTGTTTGCTCCCATGCGCGACGGCGCTTGAACTGAAGGGACGATGAATCTATGCTTGGTGGGAGCGGGCTGGTTGAAAACTCCGACGGAAGGTGATCATGCGACGAGGGATTCTGGCAGAGAGGGATGAACTTCGGGCGCTGGGCGATCGCATCGCGCAGAAACCTTACGACGCCATGTACGATGCGCTTCAGGCACGCTGCGCCCTGATCCTCCAGTCCGGTCCCGTTACCGAGTCTCAGTGGCGATCGCTTTGGCAGCGCGGCAGGTTCGGCTCGGCCATCCGCGCCGCGCGCACCGCACAGGGACGGATAATCGACCTGCTGGTCGCACATCACGTGGATTCCAATCCAGCCTATCGCGATCACGCGATCGAAGAGCTGCGCAGCCTGGCGAGCTGGAGCACCTGGGTAGACCCCTGCCACGGCGCGATGCCGGCCGATCTCTGCACCGCCGAAGCCGCCGTCGCCGCGACTATCGGCCTGGACTGGTTGTGGGAGGACCTCCACGAGGCGCACCGCTGCGAAATTGTGGAGACGCTGCGGGAGAAAGTGGTTCAACCATACCTGAAAGGTCTGAAAGACCACGCCCCGTGGTCGGACTGCTACCACAGCTGGAACGCCGTGGTGAATTCGGGCTGCGGACTGGCGTGCCTTGCGCTGGGAGACGAGCAGGCCGACGCGCAGGATGCGTACCGCCGGTCGCTCAAGGCGCTGGGGCATTTTTTCGACGCGCTTGGTCGCGAGGGCGGATGGGACGAGGGCACGGGCTATTGGGCTTACGCCATGAGGTATGTTCTTCTGCTGGCGGAGGCGTCCAGCCGACTGATGGACGACCAGACGATCTACCATGCGAGGGGAATGGACGCCACGGGGCTGTTCGGTATTTATTTTACGCCCAACAGAAGGGCGACCAGTTTCGGCGAGGGCGCGTCCGTACCGGTTTACGGGGCGCTCTACCTGTTCGCGAAACATTACGGGCTTGGCGAGGTGGCGTGGTGGCTGGACAGGTACGCCTTTCACCACGACGTGACAAACAGCGGTTTTTCGACGGCCGGCTTTTCGCTGCTGTTCCGCCCGGACGATATCGAGGTCCCCGACTCCCCGGCGCTGGAACCGATGAAAGTATTCAACCAGATCGGATGGGCGGCGATGGCGGACAGTTGGCCCGATCCGGGCATGTACGTGTCCGTCAAGACGGGCGACCTGTCGGCCAGTCACAGCCAGCGGGATATGAACTCCATTCAGCTCCAGGTGGACGGGGAAATGCTCCTGACGCATCTGGCCCGTCCGGCGTTCAATTCGGGCTTCTACGCCGAGGCGTGCGACGAGTTCTACGACCTTCCGCCCCATGCGCACAACACGGTTGTCGTAGCCGAGCGCGATCAGCTTATCGACGCGCAAGGTCAGATCGCCGATTCGGGTAAGGCTGACGAATACCGATGGGTGGCGTGCGACGCGGGAACTGCCTGCGGAGAAAACGTGCGGTTCATCCGCCACGTTCTCATGCTTCTCGATCCGTCCGACGGAAAAGGCCAGGCCGTCATCGTGCTGGACGACGTGAACAACGGCGTTCCGGAGCGAATGGACTGGTTCTGGCATACGCGGGGCGAGGTCGAGCTGGACGCGGAGAATCTCCGCGGGGAGATTACCGGGCAAAAGGCGAACGTCGAAATGGCGTTCGCGTCCACCATGAAAATCCTGGCGTGGGACGAATCGCACCAGGCGGGTGGGAACGGGAGCGACAACGTCGTGAGACTCTCGGGCGGCCTGGTCGGACCGGCGATGGTCCTGAGCGTCTTTTCGCGTAAAAACTCCCGCCGACCGATTGGTGGGGGAGTTTCACTGGAACTCGTAAAGGACGGCGTGCAGGTCGCCGCGTGCGGCAGGACGATCCGCTTCGCCGCGCGAAAACATGGCCTGAAGCTTCTTTCCGTCACCGAAAAATGATCGCGACGGCTTTTTGAACGCTTGAACGAAAAGTTGCATCTCCGGGGGCGTCTGGTATACTTCGACGGTCGCAGATGGAGGTCGCAGAGCGTGATTTCTGCCGGATATAGCGCGTTGGACACGCATGTGCTTGTCCTCAACAAGCACTATGCCGCTCTCCGTGTCGTCAGCGTCCGCAGGGCATTGTGCCTGCTGTTCAAGCAGATCGCCGAGATCATCTCCGTCGAGGACAAGCAGTGGCAGTCATACGACTTCGAATCCTGGCGCGGCCTCAGCGAACTGCGCGCCCGCTACGAGCATGAGCATCACGACTGGGTCCGGTGCGTCCGGTTCGAGCTGGCGGTCCCGCGAATTATCCGCCTGCTGGTTTACGATCGCCTTCCAAGGCGCCCCGTGAAATTCAACCGCCGGAACATTTACGCCCGCGACCGCAACCGCTGCCAGTACTGCGGAAAGAAATACCAGACGAGCGAACTGAGCCTGGACCACATTGTACCCCGCAGCCGCGGCGGGCATACCGACTGGACGAACATCGTCTGCTGCTGCGTGAAGTGCAACGTAAAGAAGGGCGGGCGCACCCCGCGAGAGGCGCAGCTCAAACTGATCGCCGAACCGGTGAAACCAAAGCGATCGCCGGTAATCACGCTGCAACTCACCAGCGAGAAATACGCCTCGTGGAAGCAGTTCCTCAACGCCGCCTACTGGAACGTCGAACTGCGCGATTGAGACGGTTGATTATTACTACTACAACGCCGCATAATTGAACCAGAGACACAGAAGTCCTTTCAAATTCGAATGTCGAAATCCGAAACTCGAAACAAATACGAAATTCAAATAAGCAAAATCGGAAACAACGGCCTACGAGATGTGGGTTTTTTTTGTTTTGAAAATTGAGATTTTGAACATTCGAAATTGTTTCGGATTTCTGATTTCGTGCTTCGAATTTTAAGTAGAAACATGGTTTTAATACTGCCTTACTCTATTAAGGGGCGTATCGGATGCTGAGACGGATCCTTCATGAATTGAAGCATCACGCGCCGTTCACGCTGGCCGGTACTCTCGTCGGCGTGGTCGTAATGCTTGTGATGGTTTTTTCGCGGGCGTCGCACGAAGTTTCGCACACGCTCTTTGCCGTGTTCCACCCCGCCCACGTTTTGCTGAGCGCCCTGACGACGGCTGCGATGTTCCGCGTGCACGGACGCGGCAAGTGGTGGACCACGATAATCGTGGGCATCGTCGGGGCAATCGGAATCGCCACGCTCAGCGACAGCATTATCCCATTCGTCGGGGAGAAATTGCTGTCCCTGCCCCACGCGCACGTGCATGCCGGATTCATCGAGCAGTGGTTTATCGTGCTCCCTGCCGCACTGGCGGGGGCGCTTCTGGCGTTCGTCTGGCCGAGGACGGAAATCCCGCACGCCGGACACGTGCTGCTGAGCACCTCCGCGTCGCTGTTCCACATGACGATGGCGCTGGGCGGGCAGGTAGGCCCTGGAACGATGGCGGCACTGACGGCGTTCCTGTTCCTGGCGGTCTGGCTGCCGTGCTGCACCAGCGATATTATCTTCCCGCTGCTGTTCGTGAAAAAAAACGATAGGCAGTCAGCTCTGGAATCTGGAACCTTCCCGCCCGCAGGTCTGAAATCTCAAATCTGAAATGTCAGATTTTAAACAGTTCCCGTTTTGCGCGCTCAAAATGTCCAACAGACTCCCGAATTTACCTCCAAAAATATTTTTTTATATTCCACGCCTGAATAAGAACTTGCACCCATCACTTTTCAAAAAATTACCTGTTCGGGTAGCTAAAACGTGGGTATTGGCCCAAGTATGGAGGCGCGTGCTACGCGCGCTGAAGTTGCTTGACAATTAAAGAACGAAAAACCGACACAGAGGAACAGAGGGAAATGAGGTTTAAA
>JAJRYB010000011.1 GCA_024275995.1 Planctomycetota bacterium
AAAACCGACACAGAGGAACAGAGGGAAATGAGGTTTAAAAACAAAGCAAAGCGTTTTTTAATTTCTCTGCATCTCTGTATCTCTGTGTGTAATAAGACGTTACGTATTTTCGCCCCTCGAAAAACCCTTTCCAGCCTGTTCCTGGTTGTCCCTGGTTGTCCCGGGATTTGCAAACCGGTACGAAGTGGTACGAAACGGTACGCTTTGGTACGTTTTCCTGCACGGCCGGTACGCCTGGTGCGGTCCGAGTGCAGCGGAAACCGGGAGGGGTGCGCCGCTTCACGCAATTGTCTGTCAGGCGCCGTCGTAAAGCATTCCCTCGTCGACCATCGCGAGATAGTTGTCCAGCGGGATGTAGTTGGCTACGGAATTACCCGTGCCGAGGCAGTATCCGCCGCCGGGCTGGCAGGCGTCCAGAGTGTCGCGCACGCGCTTGCGGATGTCGGGATCGCTCGAGCGGCAGAGGAAGTCCATGTCGATCCCGCCGAGCAGGGCGATCCGCCGGCCATAGGTCTGCTTGACTTCGCAAACGTCTTCTATGGCGTCCTCGAAGCTGTGCTTGGCGTCGATCTTCACGTCGTCGATCAGGTCGTCGATGATGTCCGCGAGCTTCCCGCACGAGTGCAGCACGTACAATCTGCCCGCGGCGTGGGTCATCTCGGACAACGCCTTGTGGTTTTTGAGAACGAACTGTCGCGTATCGTCCGGCGAGATCAGCAGGCCGGTCTTGAACCCCATGTCGTCCGTCGGGTAGATAATCCGCACGCGATCGTATGCGAGCGTGCGCTGGACGCAGGTGCGATAGATTTCGAGGAGTTTATCGCTGATCGCCCGGATGAGGTCGCGCTGGTCGAACAGGGCGTAGCAGAGCGTTTCGTATCCCATCAGGAACGAAAGTTCCTCGGCGAAGTGTCCGGTAAGCCCCCCGACGATGCACATGTCGTCCGGCAGGTTCTCCTGGAACCATTCCAGCTCGGCTGTGAGCTGCGGCGCGTCCGGGTCCGGCCAATCGAACTTTTCGAAATCCTCCCAGCTCATGATCGGACCCGTATGCTCGTCCTGGAAGCCTCGCCCGTTTACCTCTGCCCCGTGGTGCTCGAACCCGACGCTCACGCACGACGTAACGTAGTCCCATCCGCAGAAGCGGTTGACCGCGATGAGCTTTTTCCGCTCGAAGTTCGGATCGTTCGGCGGGACGCCCTTCATCAGGTCGAATCGCCCGGCGATGGCGTCGCGGATTTCTCTATCGTGGAAAATTTCCCAGTGATACACGCGGTCCGGAGTACCCTTGCGCAGTATGTTATCGATCAGCCCCTGCGGATTCGATCGGTTGCCTTTTCGCAGGCCTTCGTAGTCGTTCATCCTGTTCCTTTGGTCTTCGGCTCAATCGTATTCCAGTGCCGGCCTTCCGATACGTCTTCGAATGTCGGACTGAATCCCAATAAGTATGTCCCGCATTTCGGCGACGAATTCCGCCGGGTCTTTCCCGCGCACCTCTTCACGCGGAATCGGTTGTCCGTACTGCACTACGATACTTCCGGGTCCGGGCAGCGCGCGGGTTCTCGGCCAGGCTTCGAACGCGCCGTCGATTACCACCGGGACCGTCCATTGTGCGCTGCGTTGGCTGAGCATGGCAACTCCCGGAAGCAATTGCCCGATCCTGCCGTCGCGCGTTCGCGTCCCTTCGGGAAAGAGAACGACCTGCCCGCCCTTCTTCAATCGGCGCATGGCTTCCTTTATCGCGCCGGTGTCGGCAGTGCCGCGTTTCACCGGGAATGCGTTGAGCGATTTTATTAACTGCCCGAATCCCCATGAGTGGAATAGGCTGTCGCGGGCCATGTAGCTCATCGGTCGGCGCAGCGCGAAGCTCATCAGTATCGGGTCGAGGAAACTCTGATGATTGCTGATATACACGGCGCTTCCGCAGGACGGTTCGTAGTGGCGATTGAATACGCGCACCTTCCAGAACGGGGACATGGATACCTGGAAAAACCGCCGGGCAAGGCGATACCACAAGCCCGACAGAATAGTACCCTCGGGCAGGCGGAACCCCCGCAGGAGCGGGTTGGGATAACTTCCCGGTGCGTTCAACGCCGGTCCTCCACGTATTCGAGCAGCTCGCTGGTCACCTGGGCGATCGTCTTGTCCGACGTGTCGATTACGACGGCGCCGGCAGGTTTTACCAGAGGCGCGTTAGGACGGTTGCGGTCGAGATGATCACGCTTCAGGACATCGCTCAATATGCTTTCGTAATCCACGGTTTCTCCGGCGGCTGTCATCTGCTCGTATCGCCTCCGGGCGCGAATGGAAGGGCGGGCGTCGAGAAAAAACTTCACGTCCGCGTCAGGGAATACAACGGAGCCCTGGTCACGGCCTTCCGTAACGAAGTCGCCCATTTCCGCGCCGATCCGCCTCTGAAGGTCCACGAGCACATCCCTCACCCCCTGCGCACGGGCGATAAAGTGGGCGTTGTCCGTGACCTCCTTCGTGCGGATCTCGCGCGTGACATCTTCACCGTCCAGCATCACGCTCAGCCGGCCGGCGTCGTCCGTTACCAGGCGAATGTCAACCTCTCGCGCCATCTTCGTCAGCGCGAGATGATTGTTCATGTCCACCCCGTCGCGCAGCGCCTTGAAGGTCATCGCGCGATAAGTGGCGCCGGTATCCAGCCAGGCAATGCCCAGCGCGGCGGCAAGTTCACGCGCGATCGTGCTTTTTCCGGACCCGGCAGGCCCGTCGATCGTGACAATCATCCCGCTAGTGTATCGAAAAAGGTGCGAGGTGGGTAGTAAGAGTCCCTGACAGAATGCCGCATGAGCCGCGTTGTGACAAAAATCGGATGTGTGCGAGGAAGGGTGACGACGCCATACCTCGTTACGGTATTGCGAGGAGTCCTGACGACGCAGACGCCGATTTTTGTCGCAACCCAAAGGGACGCGGGTCATTTGTCCGCATCCTGCGTCGCTCGAAAGTCAATGATGCGAAAGGCATCGTATCCTCCTCGCTCCTTGCCTGCGAACAAAACCCCTCGCGTCGCGGCCACGGGTCATTCTGTCAGGGACTCTAAGCAAAAGTCACCCGGGATTTCGCGCGCCCGGGCGTTGACATTTTCCGGCGTATTGGTAGAGTATCCCTCTGATGGTGGTAAGGATGCGGCCGTGGCGGAATTGGCAGACGCGCAGGCTTCAGGTGCCTGTGTCCTTAGGGACGTGGAGGTTCGACTCCTCTCGGCCGCATTCGATGGACGGAAACCGGGCATGGCGTCCGGTTTTTGTTTCGCGCAGAAGGGGAAAATCGCGCATGTCTCGACAATCGTCATTAGCCGGTCTAATATGAATGGTGTGGATTTTCACTTTGCTTGTGCGCTAGGAGCAGGTTGATGAATCTTGACGTCATGCGAACGTTCTGCGACCTGGTGGACACCGGTAGTTTCACGAGGGCGGCCGAGGCGAACTTCATTTCCCAATCGGCGGTCTCGCAGCAGCTAGCCAAGCTCGAACGCGATCTTGGCACGCAGCTCATCACGCGTGGCGGGGGGATGGTCACGCCCACCGAGGCGGGCAAGGCTTTCTACCGTGGCGCTCACGAGATCATCCGTCGTTACGAAGGCCTGCTGGGAGAAGTGCGAAGCGCCTCGGACGCCATTCGCGGCGTGCTTCGTATCGGCACGATCTATTCCGTCGGGTTTTACATGTTCAATCCCTACGTGCGCGAGTTTCTCCAGGCGCATCCGGAGGTCGATCTGCACGTTGAATACACGCAATGGACCCACATTTACGCAGCCGTTATCGGCGGCGAGATGGACCTCGGCGTCGTCGCCTGCCCGGAAAAGCAGCGCTCAATCGAGATCATTCCGATAGGCGCCGAGGAACTCGTCCTGATCTGCTCGCCGGACCACAGGTTTGCCCGCCGAAAGACGGTGGACGTTCAGGAACTGAACGGCGAAACGATGATCGGCTTCGATGCGAACACTCCCACGCGCCGGCACATCGAGAAGGTTCTCAAACGCAATCGCGTGGAGGTCAGAATCGCAATGGAGTTCGACAATGTCGAGCTGCTCAAGCGTGCCGTCGAGGTCGGCGGCTCCTTGGCGATACTGCCGCCCGGCAACGTCGAGCGCGAGGTGGAGTACGGTGACCTGTGCTTCGCGCGGTTCCGAGACTCCAGGCCATGGACGCGGAAACTTGGGATTCTCCGGAGGCGCGGAAAGATGCCAAGCCCCGCCGAGAGCAAGTTCCTGGCACTGCTGCGAAAACGTGTCTGAGCGGAAGTGCCGATTCGGTGGAACTTCCCTGCCTGATGCGCGTCCAACTCTCCGGACGCAGCAATCAAGGAGACGATCCATGAAACATATGAACATGTCGCTGGCGATTTTGGTTGTTTTTGGTGTGTTGCTTCCGGTTTTGACGGCGTCTGCCGAAGGGCGGGACGCATCAGCCAGGCCGATCGCAGCGCCGCGACCCACCCGCTATGTGGACCTGGCGATCTGTCTGGACACGTCCAATTCGATGGATGGACTGATCGATTCAGCCAAGAAGAAACTCTGGGCGATCGTGAATGAACTGGCGCTCGCCCGCCCCCGGCCTGTCCTTCGCGTGGCGATCTACCAATATGGAAACGACGGGCTGGACAAATCCAACGGGTGGGTGCAGAAGGTCAGCGATCTGACCGACGACCTGGACGCAGTCTATGGAAAGTTGTTCGAGCTTCGGACCAACGGTGGAACGGAATATGTCGCGCGCGTGGTCAGAGCCGCTACGGAGCAGCTCAAGTGGTCCACGGAGAAAAACGCGCTGCGGATTATCGTGGTCGCGGGCAACGAGCCTGCCACGCAGGACCGCAAGTACAAGCTCAAGGACGTCTGCGGCGATACGGCGAATAAGGGGATTATCATCAACACGATTTTCTGCGGATCGGAGTCGGCCGGGCGCAATACCGGCTGGGCCGACGCGGCCCGCTGGGCGGACGGGCAATACGCCGCAATCGACCAGGACGGCGGAACGGTGGTCGTGAAAACGCCTTACGACAAGAAGCTCTCTGAGCTTGGCGCAAAGCTGAACAGCACTTACGTCGCTTACGGTAAAGGTGGCGGCAGACACGCCGAAGCGCAGCGCCTGCAGGACACAAACGCAGCGAAACTCGGCGCTCCCGCCGCGGCCGATCGCGCCGCGGCGAAGTCGACCGGGCTGTACCGCAACGCCGGATGGGATCTCGTCGACGCCCTCAGGGAGAACAAGGTTGATCTGGACAAGTTGAAGTCAGAGGAACTGCCCGAAAAAATGCGGAAGATGACTGTCGCCCAGCGGAAGGAGTATATCGCCGGGCAGGCAGGAAAACGTGTGGAGATACAAAAACAGATCAAGGAACTGAACGCCAAGCGGGCGGAGCACGTCAAAAAAGAAATAGCTCGCCTTGGACTCAGCGAGAAAGATTCCTTTGACGCGAACCTGCGCAGGGCGATCCGCGAGCAGGCTGTCAAAAAGAATTTCCGATTCGAAGACGCGCAGTAGCATCAGGCCGTATCAGCGTGGTTGTGAATAAAAAACCCCGCGATTCGAATTGCGGGGTTTTTTGTCATCCACTCATCACGGGAAACTTGCTTTTTCAGGTGCTGTTTCGCTATTCTGCCCAGCCGTTGTGGAACGAGCATAAAGACGAAAGACGGAAATGATCGACGAAAAATGCCTTGGCCCAGATATTGATCGTTTGAAGATTTCGCCGGCCGCCGTGATCTGCGGCGCGAGTTATCTCACCGGGCGGCATACGTCCGTCGGTCCGGGCGCGGTCGTCCGCGGCAGCAGGGTCCATAACGGCAGCGTGCTTGGCGGCGCGACTCTGATCGATTCGATATTCATAGCCGACGGAGATCCGCGCACGCACAAGTGCGACTCCGCCGGCAGGACAATCGTCGGCGGGACCGACAGGCCTTCAATCGCCTCCGGTGTGCGTATCGCCGGCAGCACGTTGATCAACACGTCCGTCGCAGCCGGGGCAACGGTATCCGACACGTGGGCGCGTGACAGCCATCTCGGCCCGCGATGCGCCGTCTCTGACGCCAAGATCGACCTGGTGAACACCGGCCCGGACGTTACGGTAGCAGGGCCCACGGAAGTCTCCGAGGCGTACCTCGGCGCCCACGCCGTCATCGACCGGAGGGGCTATTTCGAGGGCATTTTCTCCAACGCATTTCGCAAGGTCCGCTTCAATGAATCGACGGGCGATCTCGAAGTGACCGGCGTCGTCGCTCTGCCGCACGTCAGCGTCTACGGCGTCAACACGATCTGCTCGACGAATTCCGGCAAGCTGCTCGCCCAGCCCGGCGGCGTCCTGAAAGACCTCGGCCCGCACGTGGGCCTGTGGCACGATGAACTTCTCAGCCACGAGCAGGTCGAACTTGGCCCGTGCTGCTGGGTCGCGCCCTGGACGAAGGTGATAGGCCAATCGCCCCAGCCACACGCGACGGACGACGAACTCGTAAACGACGAGATGATGACCTACGTCATGCCGTTCGCCGTGGCGGGCTTCGGCGGCGAGCTTACCCGCGGCCTCGTCATGCCGGGCGAGCTGTCGAACGGTATTGGCCCGAAGCAGCGCCGCGGCGCGTGGACGTTCACATACGCCCCCGGCGCGGTTATCGCGATGGTGCGCCGCCTGCGCGATGCGCTGCCGCAGGATCGCAGGGACGCAGCCGATACGATCGTCACGGAGGCGATCCGGGTCGCCGTCGAAATGACGCGCGCCCTGGCGGCACGTCGCGGCGTGGACCTCAACGCCCCGGCGGACGAGCAGAGGCCTGGCTGGCCTCGCTGGCTGTCGGAGACGTATCGACTGCTCCGGGCGCACCTCGAATCGCAGTTGTGGACCTTCCGCGACGGCGAGCCTGCCGAATGGCGACGCGAAAACGGGCGGTGGACGCATCCGCGAATCGGTGCGATCCTGGAAATCGCTCCGGACGCGATGGATGCGCAGGTCGGCGAGGAAGAGATTCTCGCCGTGAACGATCCCATCGCCCCGGCGCGTGTAGCCGTGCCGACGGGAAGCGTCGAAGGGACGGCCGGCCCGGCTCGTATCGACAAATCCGCCGTCGTAGCCGACGACGCTTTCATCGGTCCGGGCTGCAGGATAGATCGCGGGGCTGTCATCGGCCCGAAGGCGAGGTTGTGGAAAGCCGTCGTATCCGGCGGGCAGGTCAGCAGCGGCGCCGTCGTCGATAGGAGCGTCCTCACCGACGCGCGAATCGGCGACGGGACAATCGTGCGATCGTCGCGGGTGTCGAACTCCACGATAGGCGAACGGTCCACGGTGGAATCTGCCGACGTTGTGGACTCGCGATTGGCCGAGGCGGCTACGATAAGCCCCTTCGGACGTGTGGAAGACGTCGAGGCGGGTTTCGGGACGATCCTCGGCGGTGCGGTCCGCAAGACGAAGATCGAGACGTTTCTTATGTCGATGCACCTGGCCGGGGAGTGCTCGCACCTCTCGACGGTCCCGACGCCGGTGGATATGGACGGGCGAATCGTGCAGGTCCCGGCGATACCGATGATCGGCGCCGGCGCGATCATCCGCGGGACGGACAGCTCGCCCGTCGAAATGGAATGTTGTTTCATCGGTTCAAACGCCGTCATCGAGCGCGGCGCGTACCTGGGGTTCGGATGCTTCGTCCTCGGCGAAATCGGCCCGGACGAAGGACTGGCTCCCTTTACGGTCTCGACGGGCGGAGGGGCCCATCGGCATCAGATCGGCGGGGTGCTCGGCTCACTGGCCGGCACGATCATCACCCACTTCGTCAATTGGACGTTCCAGGCGACCGGGCCGCAGCTCGCCCCTGCCGTCGCGGAGATGGTACGCCAGTCGATCGCGCGGGGACTGTCCGCCGTGAAGTGGGAATTCGCCCGGCGCGAAGGGAAAAACCAACCCGGAGGCGAGCGGTTCGAGTGTTTCCGCAGTCTGAAAGATTACTCACGGGAACAACTGGCATCCGGCGAGAAAATATACCACCGGGCATTGGAAAGTGGGGCGTGGGAGATGATCTTCCGCGACGGGCGGTTATGCTTTTCATCGGCCGGGGGCGCCTGGCAGGAACGCAGCGGCAGCGCCTTCTGGAAGAAGTCATGATCGACTTGCGTTATCGTTACAGGCTTCGCGTAGGCTGCGTCAGATTTTCACCTTGAATTTTTCGCCCTTCTTGAGGTCCGCGCAGAACGCAGCCAGCAGATTGGCGGTCGCCTGGAGGTCTCGCAGGTCGAGCATTTCCACCGTCGAGTGCATGTAACGGTTGGGTATGCTGACGATGGCTGAGGGAGTTCCGCCGTTCTTCGTCCACATCGCGTAGGCGTCGGTTCCACCGGTCAGGCTGAACGTTTCGATCTGGAGTTTGATTTTTTTCCGTCGCGCGATTTTACGCAGGCGGCCGACGAGGAGCGGATGATTTTCTCTTCCTATGCTCACCGTCGGGCCTTTTCCCATCTTCACTTCGCCGTGCTGCTTTGCGTCGATCCCCGGCGTATCGGTGGCGTGGGTGACGTCCACAGCTATCCCGACGTCCGGCTTGACGTTGAACACCTGCATCGCCGCGCCGTTCAGCCCGGTTTCTTCCTGGGTGGAACTGCACGCGTAGATCGCGCATTTCGGATTCGAGGTCTTGGCGATTCGCAGCGCCTCGATCACCGCCCAGATGCCGGCCTTGTTGTCGAACGCGCGCGAGACGGCGACGTTTCCGTCGAGCATTTCGAAGCTGTCCACGAAAGTCATCGGATCGCCGACGGCGACCTTTTTGCGAGCCTCCTTGTCGCTCGATGCGCCGATGTCCACGAATATCTCGTGCATTTTCGGCGCCTTCGGTTCTTTGCCCCGTTCCGAAAGGTGGATCGCCGTGGCACCGATAACGCCGCGGACTATCCCTTTTTCGGTATGGATATCCACGCGTTTTCCCCGAAGCATGGCTGGGTCCACTCCGCCGATCCGCTGGAAGTAGACGAACCCGTCTCCGTCGATGTGTTTGACGATCAGCCCGATCTCGTCGACGTGCCCATCGAGCATGACTTTCGGGCTGCCGGAGGGGTTCAACACGGCGATCGCGTTTCCGTAGGAATCGGTGCGGATCTCGTCGGCGTACCTGCGGGCGTAATCGCACCATATTTTCTGGTTGGCTGATTCGAATCCACTTGGCGAGGCGGTGGTCAGCAGGCTTTTCAGCAGTTCGAGTGATTCCTTGCGCATCATCATTCCTTCCATTCGATATTACCTGTCCAAGAGCCGAGAGGGTACCGAATCCCTCCTCGTTACACAAGGGTCGCAACTGAAGCTACAGACTTGCCATGCAATGGTCGATCAGGATAATGGGTCGGACCCGCCGGTGGGCCGTGCGCGTATCGAAGCTTCCGCGCCCGGCGGGGCATCCGTATCCCGCATTTAGGGAATGAAGCATGACCATCGGCATACGAACGAAGCTCATTGCGCTCCTGACGCTGGTGGCGTTGCTTCCGCTCGTAGCGTGCCTGCTGGTTATCGTTGTGGGAGGACGTTCGCTTCGCCGCGACACGTTCGCCCAGGGCATGCTCGCCGTGGCGCTTTCGGAGGGTAGCGTCCTTCGGGTCTCGCTTGGCATGGACATCGAGAAAATCGATATCGCCATGCAGTCGCCATCGGTCCTTGACATGCTTTCCGCGCGGGACAAACCGATGCCGTTCGAGCAGGTCGAGTTGATCGACTCGTCCTGGCCGGGGCTTGACGAATCGGACCCGCGCGTGCAGGCGGTCCTGAAGAATCCGATTGCCGACCTTCTGCAAGTGATCCGGGTCGAAAACCTCCGGCTGGCGGAACTCCTTGTCGCGGACCGGTTCGGATATCTTGTAGCCGCTACCGGAAAGACCAGCGATTTTTATCAGGCCGACGAAAAATGGTGGTTCTCGACGCACGCCAAGGGGCGTCTCCGCGGGCTTGTCGCACCAGTGAGCTTCGACGAAAGCGCGGGTGTCTGGAGCGTGTATGTCAGCATTCCCATCAGGAAAGACGGTAAGTTCGTAGGCGTCGTCAAGGCGGTGCTGGACGTTTCCAGATGGATAGGCGAGGGGACCCGCACGGTGAGAGACCTCGACGCGTCGGTGATGCTGATCCGGGGGGACGGTAAGATAATATACGGCCCGGACGTCAAACCCATGGAAAGGAAGATATCGCAGTTCGAAGGGCGGATCGTGAACCCGTCCGGCAAGGGGTGGCGCGTCACGTCGGATGGACGAATCCAGGCCTTCGTTCCGGTGGTCCTGCCGCCTACCATAGGCGGGCTTGAAATCCACACGCCATTCTGGAAGCTGATCGTCGAGATACCCGAATCGAAGGCGATGGCGGGAGTGTACAAGCTGAGCATGTGGGTGCTTCTGGTCGGGCTGTGCCTTATCGGGCTGATCTTCCTGGTGGGGCTGGTGCTGGTCGAACGCAGCATCATCCGGCGCATTCGACTGATGGAAATCGCAACGCACAACGTTGCACACGGAGATCTCTCCCATCGCATCGACGTCGGCTGGGCGGGTAAGCGCCTCCTCGGCGAGGATGAAATCGACGATCTCGCGAGCGACTTCAACAGAATGGTCGAGCAGGTGCAGCATTCGCACCTGGAGCTTCAGGACGCCAACGCACTGCGGACCACCTTTATTCGAATCGCCGGACACGAACTCCGAACGCCCGTGAGCTTCATCCTCGCCACCGCGCGCCTGCTTAAGGAAAACTGCGACCCCGGGCGCCTGGCAAAGGCGGTCCGGGCGATGGGCGAAAAGGCTGAGCGTCTCAACGAAATTATCCAGGCGATGTTCAAGCTCATGCCCGAACGCGGCAGCGCCGAGAGCCTTCAGTACGAGGACGTGGACATGACGGAATTGCTCGAAGAAGTGTACACGGACTGCAAACCGTTCGTGGACGAGCGCGGACAGCGTCTGATTATCGACTCCGGCGAAGAACGTATCATGATGCGGGGCGACCGCGCCAAGCTTGCTGATATTATCGAGAATCTCATGATGAACGCGATAAAGTTTACGCCGGACGGAGGAAGGATCGATATCGGCATCAGCCGAGAACTTGGCGAGTACGTCGCCGTTTCCGTACGTGACCAGGGACCGGGCATACCCCCCGAAGATCAGGCGCGCATCTTTGAACCCTTCTACGGCGGGGGGGACGTCATGAAGCACTCGACGGGACGTGTGGGATATCTCAAACGGGGGGCGGGGCTTGGACTGACTATCGTGAGGTACTTCGCACAGCTTCACGGGGGCACCGTGCGCTTATCGTCCGGACCGGACGGCAGCACCTTCACGGTGACACTGCCCCTTTCCCCACAGCCGCAACAGGAGCATCAGGGGCGGCACGAAGCTGCGCCCGGTCCGCACGAGGCGGAACATGCCGGGCCTGAAGACGGGTAGGGCGGGTTGCAGTCGATCAGCGCCGCTCGTTCTCGTCGCCGGACGCCTGCTCGATGAGCATTTGAATGGCGCCGATGACCTCGTCCGGGTCGAACGGTTTGGCGAAATAGGCATCCGCGCCGGCCTCGTATCCGCGTCTGCGCATGTCCTCGCTGTCCAGGGCGGTAATCATAACCACCGGAAGGCGGGCGCCTTTGCTCTCCCGCAGAAGCGTGCATGTTTCGATACCGTCCATGCGGGGAAGCATCAGGTCGAGCAGGACCGCGTCCGGCTGTTTTCGCTCGAGAATATCCAGCGCCTCGCAACCGTCGTAAGCGGCCAGGGAATCCATTCCGTGAACGCAGAGCAATTCACGCTGCAATTCATTCATCTCGACGTCGTCTTCAACGACGAGAACGACCGGACGATCTGTCATCTGATGCACATCCTCAGTTCGGGTCTTTACCGATAACCGTCGAAATCCGTTTCCGGCTACAGTACAGTATAGGATATTCATGCACGGGTTTCGAAAAGGCAAACGCTAAATTTAGTAATGGAAATGAATCCTGACGTGAAATGTTCGGTGAAGTTGCCATCGGCGGAGGAAATCCTCCGCGCGGTTCGCATATACATCGACCGTGCCTACGACGATGGCGCGCCCGAAAGGATCAAGCCGCTGCTTCCACCGGAGCAGTTCGATCCGGCGACGTGGCTGATGTCCGACACGATGGAGAGAGAGCCTCGCGGCGCGGCGCTCGATTCCGTGCGCTCGTTCGTGCTGCGCCTGGGCAACTTCGCCTATCCGCACATGAAACTTCGACTTTCGCGTCCACCACACGATCGGACGTTCATGTTCTGCGTCGATTCGCACGACGCGTTTCTCAAGGCGCCGGAAGGTTCCGCGGATCGGCCGATGCTCGAAGACCTCAAAAAGAATAACGCCGCGATAGCGGCAGACATCATCTCCGCGTGGGACGCCGAGAACCTTCCAACCGAGAGAAATTACCTGCGACGGAAAATCCGCCAGGCGCGAAATGCGCCGAACGCGAAAGACGCCAAGCGCAGGGATGACCGATAGGGATCCGCGATGGATGCTCCTTACCTGCAGAGACGATACCTTGTGAGCTTCGAAAGCCGGCGCCTGCCGCACATTTTCACCGACGTGCTGGTCATCGGAGGAGGCGCCGCCGGTTTGCGTGCGGCAATCCAGGCGTCGCAATACGGGCAGGTAATCCTGCTCACCAAGGGCGATGTCGGCGAGTCGAACACCTACCACGCCCAGGGCGGTCTCGCTGCCGTCATGGACAGCGCAGACTCCATCGAGGCCCACATCGCCGACACCCTGTCGGCTGCGAACGGTCTGGGAAATGAGGACGTGATTCGCCACGTGATATCCGCGGCGCCGCAGCACATCCGCCAGTTGCAGGACTGGGGCGGAAAGTTCGACACCTGCGATGGGAGCCTCAGCCTGGGACGCGAAGGCGGACACGGAGCCAATCGCATTGTGCACGCGCAGGGCGATGCTACGGGAAGGACGATATCCGACGTGCTCGTCGGGAAGGCCAGGTCGGTCGACGACTTGAAGATATTCGATCACTGTTTCGCGATAGACCTGGTGACGGATCCGCTGGAAGGTGGCGCCGACGCCAGGTGCATAGGCGCCATCACGTACCACGAGCGTTTCGGCTGGCAGATGATCGGCGCGGCGGTCACGATCCTCGCAGCCGGCGGTGTGGGTATGTTGTGGCGGGAAACTTCCAATCCTCACCACGCCACCGCAGACGCGATAGCGATGACGTTCCGCGCAGGGGTCGACATCGCCGACGCCGAGATGATGCAGTTCCACCCCACGACGCTGTACGTCGCCGGCGCAAGCAGATACCTGATCTCCGAAGTGGTCCGTGGAGAGGGTGGAAAACTCGTCGATCGCGACGGTCGGGCGTTCATGGACGACTACCACGAAATGGCTGAGCTTGCCCCGCGGGACGTTGTCAGCCGGGCCATCCTCGACCGCATGACCGCGACGAACGCAACGCACGTGTTCCTCGACGTGCGGCACTTCGTCAAGGGAGCGTTCGCCGCACGGTTCCCGCAGATCGACGGTAAGTGCAAATCATTCGGGATCGATCCGGAAAAAGGCCTGATCCCCGTCCACCCCGCGGCGCATTACATGATAGGAGGCGCCAAGGTCGATATCGACGGACGAACGTCGATGAGCGGACTGCTCGCCTGCGGGGAGGCGTCCTGCACCGGTCTGCACGGCGCGAACCGCCTGGCGTCGAACAGCCTTACCGAGGCGCTCGTGTTCGGCGAAAGCTGCGGCGAAATTGCCGGGCGGGAACTCGCCACCGCCGAAGAACACTCGTTCCCGCGACGCCTGGAATGGAAGAACCCCGCCTCCGAGCGGACGGAACTCGACCTCGTCGATATCCGCAACTCGCTGCGATCGCTGATGTGGAGGAACGTCGGAATAGTGCGCCGCGGCGAGAGACTGGCCGAGACGAAGGAAATCATCTGCTTCTGGGGAAGGTATGCGCTCGACAAGGAGTTTTACGATCCCGCCGGATGGGAGATTCAGAACATGCTGACCTCGGCGTACATCATTACGGAGATGGCGCTGCGGCGTGTCGAGACGCGCGGCGTGCACTACCGGGAAGATTTCCCGAAAACCGAACCCGTCTGGGCGCGCCACCAGGTTGCCAGGAGAACCGAGCACCAGCTGGTTGTCGAGTGATTCGCTCTACTTCATCAATAGCGAGAGCGGCCCCATCAGCAATTGCGGCAGTATTCCCAGTATCACCGTCGCCGTCGCGAGCACCGTAATCGCCACGCGCCACAGTTGTCCGCTTGCGCCTTCAAGCGGTTCGGCGGGACCGCCGTCGCCTTCCGGCGGATCGGAGAAGATCGTTACAAGAACCCGCATGCAGCCGGCTGTCAGCAGCATCGTTACCATCAGCATTGCCGAGGCTTCGACAGGACGACCGGACGCTATCGCGGCGCCGAGGAGTGTCACCCTTCCGAAGAATCCCCCGAGAAACGGCGCCGACGCCAGGGAAAGCAGGCAAAGAGTTAAGGCCGCCGCCGGTCCGGGGTGCGTGTGGTACAGACCGGCGAGGTCCGCTATCCTGCCGATAGCCCGGCCGGTGCGACGGACGTAGATCAGCGAGAGGAACATGCCCGCCAGGGCGATACACCACGCCGTCGTAAGAAACCATGCGCCTGCATGTGGGCTTGCGAAATAATCTCCCCGCTGAGGGTGTCCTGTCCATCGCCACAGGCACTGGGTCACCGCCAGCATCGCCAGGATACACACGCCCACCGCCGCCAGAAGATCTCGCGTCCGCTTGCAACGGATCACAGCCGCCCCGCAGAAACCCAGCGTAACCAGCATTACCCACGCGCCGATTTGCCTGGCGAGTCCCGTCTGGTATCTCGCCGTCGCGGGTGTCGCGACCGCCGTGATATCCCCGACGGCGTCTTGGGAGTGCTCGAACTGCGGCGAGAGCGAAACCATGGCGACGACGGTCAAGGCGATGGCGCCTATCGTCACGAACCCAGCCGCCCGCGGACGAGACGCCGAAAGACCGCTTTTCAGCGTGCACGGTATGAGCATGGCGATCATCCGGACTGCCAGTGCGGCGCGGATTATCAGCAGCAGGCGTTCAGCCTCCCAGTCTGTTTGGCGAATTGAAAGCAGGTCGGAAAGGGCGAAACTCAGGAATCCCTGCCTGGCGTAATGCAGGCATCCCAGCGTGACCGTCGCCGCGAGCATGACGGCGCCGGCGGGTACGCCCAGCGCTCTCATCCAGGTCGCCGACGCACGCCGACGGGGTCCGCTTCCCCGGCTGAACAGAAGCAGTGCCGCGATGGAGGCTGATTCGGCGAACATCAGGATCGCCAGCAGGTCTTGCGAAATTATCGCACCGAGCAGCGCTGCCTCCAGGCCGAGCACAAGCGCGTAGTGAGTCGCTCCCATTTTCGCCCGTGGCGACGATTTGCGGCATGCCGCCATCGCGGCCGACAGCGCCACTACGATAACGGCTACGCGACGCGCGATACCGTCCAGGGACGCCGACAGGTCCATGCCAAGTCCCAGGCGCACCCAATCGTCCGACTGGAACAGGCTTGCTCCCGCCTCTGCTGCGATTACCGCCGCCGTCGCGATCGCCAGTGCGATCCCGGCTGCGATTGCGGCGATGGCGCGAAACGAACCGTTGGGCTTTTTGTCACGATGCAACCCTGCCGCACGAAGCGCGATTACGGCGCCGGCCCCGATTACGGGCAGCGCGACCATTGCCAGCAGGGCGTAATTTTCGAAAAGCCGTCCCAATACCGTCTCCCGTGACCTCCGCTATCTCAATCGGCGGAATTGTCGTCGAATAGCGACTCGTCCCGCCGCGGCGCGGCAAAACCGAGATGCTCGAAAGCCTTGCCCGTCGCAAGCCTGCCTCGACGTGTTCTGGCGAGCATACCTACCTGGAGCAGATACGGTTCGACGACGTCCACGAGCGTGTCGGTCTCCTCGCCGAGCGTTGCGGCGACGGCCTCGATTCCGACCGGTCCGCCCTTGTAGATGTCGATAATCGTTCGCAGGAATCGCCGGTCCAGCTCGTCCAGGCCGAGCGGATCGATACCTTCCAGCGCCAGGGCGTTTTCCACCGCATCGATCGTCAATCGCCCGTCGGACCTGACCTGGGTGAAATCGCGGCAGCGGCGAACGAGCCGGTTGGCGATTCGCGGCGTTCCCCGGGCGCGATCGGCAAGCAGTTTGAGCGCGTCTTCGTCGAAATCCACCTTCAGCATCCCCACCGTCATTCGGCAGCGTGCGAGAAGCTCCGATTCGTCCCAGAAGCCCACGTTGTGCGTTATTCCGAACCGTGTCCGCAGCGGCGGACTGAGCAGTCCGGCGCGGGTGGTGGCGCCTATCAGCGTGAACGGTTTAAGCTGGAGGTTAATGGTCCGGCTGTGCATTCCGGAGTCCACGATGAAATCGACCTTGTAGTCCTCCATCGCCGGGTAAATGTACTCCTCGACCGCGGGAGGAAGGCGATGTATTTCGTCGATGAACAGCACGTCGCGATGTTCCAGATTGGTGAGTATGCCGATCAGGTCGCTTGGCCGCGTAAGCGCAGGCCCGGAGGTCGTCTTGATCGTACTTCCCATCTCGTTGGCGATCACGTAGGCGACGGTCGTCTTGCCCAGTCCCGGTGGTCCGTGCAGCAGGACGTGCTCCATCGGCTCGTCGCGCTGGCAGGCGGCGGTGATCGAAATCCGCAACTTCTCCAGCAGGTCGCCCATGCCGATACATTCGTCCAGCGTTCGGGGGCGCAGCGACATGTTATAGGACTCGTCCTCTACTCCTCCGCTGTCGCCGGATATGATCTTGTCTCGTGGCATTTTTTATTTATTACTCGAACTGCCCGATTTTGTATGCCCCAACGGGGCTTGAATGGTTAGCCGGGGGCGTAAGTACCCCGGAATAGTTATGCTCCGCCCGCCTTCAGCCGGTAGGCTTGCTGTATGATTTCCTCGGGCGAATCGAGTTGGGGCGCCACGGCTATCACGCGCTCGACCAGCGCCGCGGCATCGGCGCGTCGCTCGCCGAGTTGGACCAGAACCGCGATCGCTTCGCCACCGGCCTCGGGTATCTGCTCTACGGCAGGAACGGTTTCGCCGGCGAACCGGTCGAGCTTTCCGTGCAGATCGGCGATGATCCGCTCTGCCGTGCGGGGTCCTATCTCCGGAAGCGTCTTGAGAAGGTCGGCGTCTTTCGCCTGAATGGCGGCTGCGACCTCCGCCGGTGGACGAATCAACGCGCGCAGCGCCCTGCGGATGCCGACGCCCTTGACCGTCGTGAAAATTTTGAAGAACGCGCGATCGGATTCGATAAGGAAGCCGATCAGTCTCGGCGTCTGCTGGCCGTGCGAGGGATCGCCCTCGAAGTAGTGGATCGTGTGCAGCACCACGTCCTGACCAAGGCGGCGCGAAAGCCGCTCGGCGTCGAAAGCGGGAATCAGCACCTCGTACCAAAGACCGGCGCCTCCGTCCAGAAGCGCCGCGCCGTTGGCGAATTCCTCAAGCCGACCTGATATGCGGGCGATCATGGTCCGAGGATTATAAGGTTATCGCCTTCCGGCGCATAGGGCGATGGCGAGGGCGTCGGCGACGTCCGGCGGTTCGGGCACTTCATCGAGTTTGAAAACATCCTGTATGGCTCGCTGCATCTGGTGTTTGGAGGCATGGCCGTTTCCGGTAAGGTTTTTTTTGATCGTCGTGGCCGGCAGGTTTCGAATGGCGATACCCGCCTGTTCACTCGCCAGAAGGATCACCCCGCGAGCGTGGGACATGATTATCGCCGTCCGGGGGTGCTTGTAGTGAGCGTAGATCTGCTCGATGGCGACCAGGTCCGGCCTGAACTCCTTCAGCAATTTCCGCACCTCCGCGTGGATATGCCCGATCCGTCGCGGCAGGTCGCTTTTTGCGCCGGTGCGGATGGCGCCGGCTTCGATGAGCCGAGGTTCGGACGCGCCGAAATCCACGACACCGTAACCGGTGATGTTTAGTCCCGGGTCGATTCCAATCACGCGATATGAGTTAGCATTCAGCTTTTAATCCCGACAATTTTGTTGTCTCTGCGTCCTCTGCGTTGAATCAGTTTTCATCTTTTCCGCCACGTCGTGCCTTCGGGGGAGTCCATTATCTCGATACCCATTCCGGCAAGGCTGTCGCGTATCTCGTCGGCGCGGGCGAAGTTTTTTTGCGCGCGTGCGGCAGTGCGTTCATCGAGAAGCCGGCGAATCTCATCGTCGGAAACGGCTAGCCGCTCCGAACGCATCTCGGCGATACCCAGCCCCAACAGCTTGTCCATCTCCAGCAGCGTGGCGTATATCTCGCCCTTCGGTGCGCCGGTATCCTTGACGGCACGCCACATGGCGGCCAGCGCCTGGGGCATGTTCAGGTCGTTGCGGGCGGCGGCAAGGAACGCATCGAGGTGGGCGGCGAATGGTTTTTCGTCGCCGGTGTAATGCCCACGCAGCTCGAGCACGGCGCGCTTGAGGTTCTTCATCGCAGCCGACGCGGCATCCAGGCCTTCCCACGTAAACGCGAGCTGCTGGCGATAATGCGCATTCAGGAGGAAGTAGCGATACGCCAGCGGGTCGTAGCCCCTCCCGATCAGCGTATCGAGCGTGAGAAACTCGCCGCTGGACTTGCTCATCCTGTCGGCCTGCCCGTCCTCGCCCCTGGGCATGGTAAGAAATTCGCCGTGCAGCCAGACGTTGCACCACTTGTGCCCGAGGACGGATTCCGCCTGGGCAATTTCGTTGGTGTGATGCACGCTGACGTGATCCACGCCGCCGCAGTGAATGTCCAGACGCTCGCCGAGGTATTTGACTGCCATCGTCGAACACTCGAGATGCCAACCCGGAAAGCCCACGCCCCAGGGGCTTTCCCACTCCATCAGACGTTTTTTATCCTTCGGCGAGAGCTTCCACAGCGCGAAGTCGGTTGGGTTTTTCTTCCCGGCTGCGACTTCGATCCGCTTTCCCGCCTGGAGTCCCGACACGTCGAGGCGAGCGAGCTTACCGTAATCGTCCAGCTTCGACGTGTCGAAATATACGCCGTCGTCGATGAGGTAGGTGTATCCTTTTTCTTCGAGCGTCCGGACGGTTTCGATCTGCTCGGCGATGTGGTCGGTCGCGCGGCACCAGACGTCCGGGGCGATAAGATTCAGGCGCTTCATGTCCTTCCGGAAGGCGTCCCAGTAGAACTGGGCGATCTCCCAGACGCTTTTACCCTCGCGGGCGGCGCCTTTTTCCATCTTGTCCTCGCCGGAATCGGCGTCGTCGGTAAGGTGCCCGACGTCGGTAACGTTCATGACGTGCCTGAGGTCGTAGCCGCTCTCGAGAAGCACGCGCTTGAGAACGTCCTCGAAAACGTACGTTCGCAGGTTGCCGATGTGCGCGAAGTTGTAGACCGTAGGCCCGCAGGTATAGAGGCGAACCGTGGGCGGCTCTATGGGATGAAATTCATCCACGCTTCGAGTCATCGTGTTGTAAAGTTTCAGGTGCGGGGGCATTGTCCGCTTTTCCAATCCGTTCTTCGCCCGCCGGCTTGCCGACGATCGATTATCATGCCTCGACCAGCAGCACTACCGCCATCACGGCAAGACCTTCGCCACGACCGACGAAGCCCATGCCCTCGTTGGTCTTCGCTTTTATCGACACGGCGCCGGCGTCGACGCCCAGCAAGGCCGCTACGTTTGCGCGGATGGCGGGTTTGTACGGCAAGAGCTTCGGCTGCTCGGTGAGTATCGTCACGTCGCAGTTGGCGACGGCGTATCCTTTTTCCGCAGCCCTTTTCATCGCCTCGGCGACAAATGTCGCGCTATCGGCATCTTTCCACCTGGGATCGCTGTCCGGGAAAAGTTCGCCGAGATCGCCCGCGCCAACGCCGCCGAGAATCGCGTCGGTAATCGCGTGCAGCAGGGCGTCGGCGTCGCTGTGACCGGCCAATCCGCGATCGTGCTCGATGCGCACGCCGCCCAGAATCAGCGGCCGGCCCGGCTGAAAACGGTGCGAGTCATATCCGAATCCGATTTTCATGGTGCGACAAGCCTATCCTGACACGCCGAAACAGGCAAGAGCGGATTGCCGATCCAGCCTCAGCGCAGTTGCGTCCAGATTCGGTATCGTCGCCAGCTGCCGAGCAGGGCGGTGACGATGAACATCAGGTGCGCCATCGTCTCTATGCCTTCTTCGAATTGCGTGTGAAGCGACTGCTCGCCGGGGATGAAGCGGAACACGCGCTTTGCGACAACCTGGCTGAGGAAGTATATCGCGATCGTCGCCACCAGCCATGATGTGTGCCTCCAATCGTTCTGGATTGGTTTCACCAGCTGCTTGCGCCACAGGACAGACCAGGCGACGATTATGGCGAAGCATACGAAGATACCCTTGCCCATGAAGTCGTAGTGTATTTCGCGGAGGAGCAGGGAAAACGCCAGGAATACCGTTATGATGTACAACGGATTCAGCGTGACGATGGAGCGGATGACGTAAATCGCCACGACCGCGCCGATCAGGTACGGCGCGATTACCTCCAGGTCCGCGGAGAAGTACGTATTGAAACGCGGGTAGGTGAATTGCGCCAGCTTCACCAGGACCACCGATAGCGGACCCGCCAGCAACGGCAGGTAGTTCAGCTTGCCCGGCCGCCGGGGCTTGGATTTCGCCGGTGAAGTCGCTCCGTTCAGTTCGTTCATGTTCAGCCTCCGTGCCGAATAGGGTCAGAGAGGTTTTTGTGCGCGGACCTGCGTATCCGCCCGCGCCGTTGCGAGAGGCTATCACGACTTCCGCGCCGGATGCAACCATGAGCTTTCGTGCATTTCGAAAGCCGGGATGGATGCAGTCGAGTCTTGTGTCGAATCCGGCGCCTTGTGTATGGTAGTCTTGTCGCGTTGTTGGGCGGCGTGTTTCCCGTTCGCCCTTTCACTGCCGCCGACCGCTGTGGGCGTCTCGTCGATAAGGAACGCACTGACGTGATGGAGATACTGGTGATTACGGGTTTCCTCGCAGTCGCGATGATTGCGATCTTTGCCGCCGACGGCAACGTTTCTGCCGCCGCTTCGCACACCGGCTGGATTGATATCAATGCAGACCGGCAGAGACTCGAGGTGCCGTGCGGCGAATCGTTATTCGCGGCGCTTCACGAGAACGGGATATTTTTGCCCTCGGCATGTGGAGGGCGGGGGTTGTGCGGATACTGCCGGTGCGAGGTGCTCGAAGGGGCAGGCCCACTCACCGAGGCGGAGACGAAACGCCTTAGCGAAGACGAAATCGCCGCGAACGTCAGGCTCGCCTGCCAGGTGATGGTTACGGGCGACATGAAAATTCGCATACCGTCCGAGCTTCTTTCGGTCGGTACGTTTCGCGGCCTCGTCGAGCGAATCGACGATCTGACCCACGATATTAAATATCTTCGCTTCCGCCTGATCGCCCCGGAGAGAATCGAGTTCGTGCCCGGCCAGTACGTGCAGCTGGAGGCGCCCGCCTACGGAAACAATCCTGACCCGGTCTTCAGGGCTTACAGTATCGCCTCTGCGCCCGGCGATAACAGGCACGTCGAGTTGATCGTTCGCCTGGTGCCCGGTGGAATCTGCACGACGTGGGTATTCGAGCATCTTCGAGAGGGCGACGAGGTGAAGTTCGCCGGGCCGTTCGGCGAGTTCCGCCTGAGCGATTCGGACCGACCGATGTACTGGGTCGCCGGCGGATCGGGGATGGCGCCGTTCTGGTCGCTCGTTCGACACATGAAGGACAATGGTATCGAGCGGCCGACCATGTACTTCTTCGGTGCGGTATCAAGGCGGGACATGTTCTTCGAGAGGAAAATGGCGGAGTTGGAAAAACTCCTGCCCTGGTTCACCTACGTGCCGGCGCTGTCAGGCGAAACTTCTCCGGACTGGCCCGGCGACTGGCCCGGCGAGCGGGGCCTGATTACCGAAGTGATGGAGAGGCGCGTGGGAGACGGCCCCGAAGCCGAGGCGTACCTGTGTGGATCGCCCGGAATGATCGACGCGGCGTGTAAAGTTCTCAGGGCCAAGGGCGTAACCGACGAGCGAATCTACTACGACAAGTTCGCCTGACGAGTGCGGAATATTGCCGAAAGGCGCACCGAAATGAAACCAAGCCCTCAAATTCAACGTGTCGTCGAACGCATGTCGCCGGGCGTGTTGTGCCGCGACGGATTCCTCGGCCTGGACACGCGCGCCCTGCCGGAGATTATCGACGCGGACGATTCTCTCGTCGCCGCCATGGGATGTTCACACGGACAGATCGCAGCCGCGATGCGACCCATTCTCGATAAGGCGATGGCTTGCTACGGTACGCCTGTGAAAGTCGGCGGCGATCTCCTGGCCGTCTACCGCGAAGCGATGGGACGCATCCCCTGCCCGTTCGGCGATGGGGAACTCTTGCCCAAGGGCGAAGTGGAACTTTCCGACGAGCGCAGGGGGCAGAGCGTTCTTTTCACCCCGCTGAGCGTTCACCTGATCGGCGAACACGGTTTCTACCAAGGTCGCCCCTCGCGCTGGCGCCTGGAACCGGATCTGCTTGCGGACATCCTGAACCTGCGGGACACTCGTCTTGCTTCCGATGGCCCGCCACGCTAGGCTCTTGCGGTGGGCACACTCGACAGCGACAACCTGAGAGATCGACCCATCGGCGTGTTCGATTCGGGCCTGGGCGGGCTGACCGTCGTGGGCGAATTGGCGTCCCTGGTTCCCGGCGAGGACATAGTCTATCTCGGCGACAGCGCGCGGGTTCCCTACGGAATAAAGTCGCTCGATACGGTCCGGCGTTTCGCCATGGAGGATGCGGCGTTCCTTCTGCGGTTCTCGCCCAAGCTCATCGTGGTGGCGTGCAACACGGCGTCCTCGGCGGGCGTGGAGCCTTTACGTCGGAGATGCGGCGTAAAGGTCGTGGACGTGATACGTCCCGGTGCTCTGGCGGCGGTGGAACTCACGGATGGGGCTATCGGGGTGATCGGGACCGAGGCTACGATCGCCAGCGGCGCATACCGGCGAGCAATCCGCGAGATCGATCCGCAGCGCGAAGTGTATTCGCAGGCGTGTCCGCTGCTGGTCCCGATTGTCGAGGAAGGCAGGGAACCGTCCGACCCGATTGTCCTGCATGTGTTGACGGACTATCTGAGCCGGTTGCAGCGGCGGCGCTGCGGCGCGTTGATCCTGGGTTGCACGCATTATCCGCTGCTCGCCGGCGCCATCGGAAAGCTCATGGGTCCGGACATCCCGCTGGTGAACTCCGGACAGGCGGCGGCGAAGCTCATCGGGCAAAAACTCGCCGATGAAGGAATCTCCAATCCGCGACCCTCCGGCGGATACCTTCACTGCTATACCACGGACAACCCGCAGCGGTTCGCCCGCCTGGCTGAACGCTTTGGCGGACGCGCCGCCGATCATGTAGAATACGTAGGCACCGACGAACTGGAGTCGCAGCCGCAACTGACGAACGAGACCCGATGAAATCTCCGAAACCGTATATCTTTCTTGTGTTGGTGGCGGCGGCGGTCCTTTCAGGATGCAGTGGAAAAAATACCCCGCCGTTCCTGAAAGACCTGCTGGGACCCACCGCGAAGGAGGCAGTGCAGATGGCCTTCGATCCGGACGACGCCGATCGCCGGCGCGAAGGTGTCACGCTATTGTCCCGCAAGAGCTACGGTCTGCGCGAACCGTACCTGAAGGGTTACGCGACGCTGGCTCGCACGGACAGCGACGCGCGCGTACGTTCCGCGGCGGTAAGGGCGCTCGGGAAGGCGGGCGATCCGAAATACCTTCCGGACATCCTCAACGCGCTCGAGGACGAATCGGACGAGGTCCGCTGGGATGCCGCCGTCGCGCTCGGCACGGTAACCGGTCCGCAGGCCGTCGCGCCGCTCCGCAGGCACGCTACGAACGACACATTCAAGGACGTGCGTATTGCATGTGCGCGTGCGCTTCGTCGGTACCCCAGGCAGGACGTCCTCATCTCGCTGAGAGACTGTCTCGCCGACAGCGATTTCAGCGTTCGCTATGAAGCGCATCAGTCGCTGGTGATTCTGACCGGGACGGACAGGGGATACGATCCTGCCGATTGGCGGGGGATAACGACACTTGCGCCGCGTCGGGAATCGGCGCGAGAGCGCCCATGGTGGGACTGGGCGGGCGTAAGCAACTCCGGCGGCCCGCAAACGAAACAGCCGACATCCGCGCCGGGTAAAAAGAATATCGGCGGGCGCAAAAGCGGGGGACGATGATGCTTGCGCTTATCTTCAATGGCGGTGTGAAGCTCGTTTCCGATTACCCCGCCCCGCGTGCGAAGCGGGGAGAGGCTCTCGTAGCCGTCAGCGTGGCGGGTGTCTGCAGGACCGACCTGGAGATTTCCAGGGGATACATGAATTTCTCCGGAGTGATGGGGCATGAGTTCGTCGGGCGGGTCGTCGACGGGCCAAAGGCGTGGGTGGATAAGCGCGTCGTCGGCGAGATCAATTGCATCTGCGGGCATTGCGATATGTGCAAGTCGGGCCTGAGCAATCATTGCCGTGAACGAACCGTCATCGGCATAGACGGGCGCGACGGGGCGCTGGCCGAGTTCATCTCCCTGCCCGTGCGCAATCTTCACAAGGTGCCGGACAACGTGGACGACGAGCAGGCGGTATTCATCGAACCGCTGGCGGCGGCGTTCCAGGTCGTCCGGCAGGTGAAGTTTTCCCGGCGTGACGAGATCATCGTGCTCGGCGACGGACGGCTGGGGCAACTCGTCGCCCGTGTGCTGAAGGGGCACGTTAATGACCTGCTGCTCGTCGGCAAGCACGCGGACAAGCTCATCGCCGCCGAGAAACAGGGAATCCAGACGTGCGTCGCGACGGACTTCGTTCCATGCAAGCGGGCGGCGGTCGTCGTAGAGGCTACCGGTTCGTCCAGTGGTTTCGAATTGGCGACGCGCACGGTTCGTCCTCGTGGAACCATTGTTCTCAAGAGCACCTTCGCCACTGAGAGCGGATGCAACCTCGCCCCGCTGGTAGTAGACGAGGTGACGGTCGTCGGTTCGCGCTGCGGACCTTTTCCGGAGGCGATCCGGGCCTTGTCGAAAGGCGAGGTGGATATATCGGCGCTGATCAGCAGACGTTTTTCACTTCGAGAGGGTCTGCAGGCCCTGAAGGCGGCTCAAGACCCTCGAAACATCAAGGTCCTTATCCATGTGCAAAAATGAATCAACGGAGTTTTACCTGACCGTGTTGGACAACGGCTGGAAGGTCGGAAAGTTTCGCGCCCTGGACGAGTTGGACTGCGTGACGCACATGGTGACCACGCGCGAAGGTCCGGACACCGTACTCTGTCGTGACGATCCTTCCACCGCGACGAAGCTTGTCGCCGAGGCGATGGGCGTTGACGGGGCGGCCTGGTGCGAACAGATCCATGGCAGGGGAGTGCTTCCTGCGACCGGCGAAGGGTGCGCGGGAAAGGCGGACGCCCTCGTGACGAACATGCCCTTAATTGCCTTGTCGGGTCTGTGCGCGGATTGCCCGATTATTCTGGTTGCCGATCCGGTCAGCAGTGCGGTTGGAATGGCGCACGCATCGTGGCGGGGAACGGTGGGCAGGATCGCCTCGGAGATGATCGTAGCAATGTCAGGCCGCTACAGCGTCAACCCGAAAGACGTCGTCGCCTGTATCTGCCCCTCGGCCGGTCCGTGCTGCTACGAGGTCGGCTCGGAGGTCATCGACGCGGTGATCGGAGGTATCGGGCGACATGCCAGGGCGTTTTTCCAGGAACGCGACAATAAGACGTACTTCGACTTGTGGGCGGCAAACGCCGAAGAATTGCTTCGCGTGGGCCTGGAAGAAGAAAATATCCACTATGCGCGTCTCTGCACGGTCTGCGGCGAGGAATTATTCCCGAGCTACCGGCGCGAAGGCGGGCAGGCGGGACGATTCGTCGGGGCCATCGCGCCGCTGTAGGTTCTCAATCTTCGAGACGCATGCGGGCGGGAATTGGAATCACGCGCCCTTGGCGATCTACGCATGCGAGCGTCGTTTCGCCCGTTGCGATCAGTACGCCGTCGCTTTTACGCCGCAACTCGTAGGCGTGATCGATTTTCACCTGCCTCATCTTCGTTACCTGCGTTTTCAGCACGAGCACGTCGTCGTATCCAGCCGGGGCGCGAAACTTCGCCGAGCACCGCGCCACAACGAAGAAAGTCCCCTCGGATTCCAGGTCGCGATATGCGAACCCCTGCGATCGAAGCAACTCGGTGCGACCCATCTCGAAGTACGTCCAGTAGCGACTGTGATGGAGGACGCCCATCGCGTCCACCTCCGCGTAGCGGACGCGAATTTCGATATCGATAGTTTTCTGCAATGCCGTACTCATGTCCGTGCGCGCCCGAAGCTACTTGATGACCTGAAGTTTCAGCGCGTTGGAAGTCAGTCCGGTGACCTTCAGCTTGACCTTCTTGAGCTTGATCAGGAGATCGGCGATGCCCTCGTTGCTGATGCTGTGTTCAAGGTCGATCGTCGCGACGGACTCGGTGATCTCGCGCAGGCGCATAGCCTGGACGGGACGAAGTTCACGCAGCTCCTCCTGCATGAGCTTATAGGCCTCGTAGTCCATGCCGGTAATCGTCAGGCGAAGGTCCCTGGCCACCTGGACCTGCTTGCGCCATGCCTCGACGGTGGCGGAAAGCAGCTTCGGCGCGGCGACCTTGGCGAGCTTCGCCAACGCCTTGTCCTCGCCGCCCGCCTTTTGGAGAGAGTTGGAAACCGTAGGTCCGTAAGTCTCCGCCACGATTAACTGCCCGGTATCGCACCGAATGGCGCGGACGACGAGCTTGGCGTTGAACTGGTGGATGGGGGTCTGGGCGACTTCGATGCTCTTGGCGTACTTCGCCGCCGCCGAGCCCAGAATTACGATGTCCGCCTTGAACCGCGCGCCTATGGCGGCGATCTTGGCGACGTCGTTGGAGTTTACCGCCAGTCGAAGGTCACGCTGGGCCGTTTGCAGCACCGAACCGCGATCGACCAGCTTGATGCCCTTGGACAGGAAGAAGCCCTCCAGCGTCGTCTGGACCGCGCCGCACTCGCTGAGTGTGAAAACGCGGTATTCCTCTTCGCTGCGAGTGTCTTTTCGATCCGAACCGGTCCTTCCGCTTACCTCGACCGTCGCCGCGAGATCTCGAACGCCGGCGCCGAGAGTGGTGCTTCTTCCCGCTGCGGTTACCACGCGGGGACGACGCCACCATCGGCCGCGATCGTCGACGACAATCGCGCCGCTCCGCGTGTCCACCACGGATGCGCCACGCTCGATCTCGTAACGCTTGCCCTTGATTTTCACCGTTTTTATCTCGGAAGTCCTGTCAGTGCTCTGGCGGGTCTTGAGCATCCCGTACGTCGCCTCGGAGATGATCATCATCACGCGGGGGCTGTTCTCCTGGCGGTACGTGTGGGCGATTACCGCCCAGTTCTTCTCGAATTTCTGCGTGGAGACCAGTGCCCGAACCTTCACGTATGTGCTGCCGTCCTGCAGCCAGCTCTTGATGACCTTGTACTCCTTGACGTACCCGACGGCGTCGGCGAAGACCTTGTCGTAGATCGTCTGGTAGTTGCCTGTGCGAGTCTGGCCGGTCAGGAACACCCCGACCGCCTGCTCCACCGCTTTGCGCAGCGCGAGGTTCGTAGCCTGGTCCCTGGACTTGAGCGTCACGCCGGGCGCCGCGTCGGTCGCCGTGATCCACCTGTCCTGCGCCCTGTTGCGGATATTCTGGGCGTAAACGTCGCCCGCAAGGGTAAAAGCGAGCACGCCTGCGAGCACGGCAGGTATTCGCCATGCGTTCATGTTATCTCCCTTCTCGGATGATGAATTGTCTGACTCGCCCTGATTCTATGCGCCAAGGGGTTACGATCAAAGCCTCATTTCGCGAAGAAAAATTCGTGCGGAAAAATCTCCATCCTTTGCGGAAAAGGGCTTTTCTCCGTTTGACGAAGGCATTATAATCCGCGGTTCGCGGTAATTGTCTGTGCGTGCACTGGATAACAGAACGGAACGTGGTTTTCTATGATCAAAGTCAAGGCAAGAGGTAACGAGTCCATTCAGCAGATGATCAAGCGCTTCAAGAAGATGTGCGAGAAGGAAGGCTTGACCAAGGACATCAAGAAGAACAGCTATTACGAGAAGCCGTCCGAGCGGCGGCGCCGCCGCATGCGCAAGACCATCAAGCGCGTCACCATGGGCGGATAGGCAGGCCTCGGACTTCAGGCTTCAGACCCAAGACTCCAGGTACGACAGATGGTGGTTGTTTTTAAGTTTTTCCTGAGGCCTGAGGCCTTGAGCCCGTCCGCCAGCAGGCGTACCAAAGCGTACAAGTCCGTACCAAAGCGTACCGTTTCGTACAAGTTCGCACAACTCCGCAAATCCGGGGACAACCTGGGACAACCAGGAACAGGCTGGAAAGGGTTTTTTGAGGGGCGAAAATACGTAACGTCTTATTACACACAGAGATACAGAGATGCAGATAAATTAAAAAACGCTTTGCTTTGTTTTTAAACCTCATTTCCCTCTGTTCCTCTGTGTCGGTTTTTCGTTCTTTAATTGTCAAGCAACTTCAGCGCGCGTAGCACGCGCCTCCATACTTGGACGAATACCCACGATTGTGCTACCCGAACAGGGAACTTTTGGAAAAGTGATATGCGTAAGTCTTTATTCAGGCGTGGAATATAAAAAAATATTTTCCGGGGTAAATTCGGGAGTCTGCTGGACTTTTTGAGCGCACAAAAGGGGACTTTCCATACCTATCCGCATATGACGTGAAAACTCAGCAGGGATGCAGGAGATTCATGGGATAAAGCGGAAGATGTTTTGAATATCGGGGTTTTGATTTCATTTCAATTTCA
>JAJRYB010000001.1 GCA_024275995.1 Planctomycetota bacterium
ATCCATCGAATGTCTCCCGGATGAATGTTCACGGAACGGGCCCTGCATTGTGAAATATGCTGATTGGCGCGCCGCCCGTCAAGGTACAGCCGTGACAACCTCTACGTCGCTGCCGAACCTTCGGAGTATCTCGATTTTTCCTGCCGGCATGCGCGCCTCGATCTGGGCGGTGGCGTCCGAATACGTCTGCCGGCTGATTTCCGCATGCTGGGCGATGTACTGCATAAGGCGCCCGTTCCGGCAGTTGGCGCGCAGGGTAACGTTCATTGCTTTGCCACCGGCGCGCTCGGCGACGACTTGCGTCAGCGACTCGACGCCCTCCGCCGTCGTCGCGGATATGAACTGCGCCTGGGGGTGTTTGCTGGCGAGTACCGTCCGGACGGTCGGGTCGACAATCCGGTCGATCTTGTTGAGCACCAGTAGTCGCCGCTCGGCGTGGCAGTTGATCTCAGCCAGTACCTTATCGACCGCGGTGATCTGCTTCTCGACCATCGGGTGCGAGGCGTCGGCTACGTGGATCAGCATATCGGCGTGGATCGCCTCCTCCAGCGTGGCGCGAAAAGAGGCGACCAGGTGGTGCGGCAGGTCGCGCACGAAACCCACGGTGTCGCTGAGGAGCGCATCGTCGCCGTCGCAAAGGTTCCACCGGCGGGTCTTCGTCGCGAGAGTCGCGAACAGCTCGTCGGCGACGTAGACGTCCGAGCCGGTCAGCAGGTTCATGAGCGTGCTCTTTCCGGCGTTGGTGTATCCCACCAGGCAAACGCAGAAGACATTGCGCCGGCTGCGCACCTGGCGCACCTTCCGCCGATCGATTTCGGCGATTTTGCGCTTCAACCAGGAAACCCGCTTATTGACGATCCGACGGTCGATTTCGATCTGCTTTTCGCCTGGACCTCGCGTTCCAATCCCTCCGACTGCCGCAGCCGCCGTCGTGGCGCCCCCGGCGATGCGCTCGAGGTGCGTCCACATGTGACGCAGACGCGGATAGGTGTATTCGAGCTGGGCCAGCTCCACCTGGAGACGGCTTTCGCTGGTGCGCGCGTGCGCGGCGAAGATGTCCAGGATCAATTCGCTTCGGTCCAGCACCTTCACGCCGACGATTTCCTCCAGGTCGCGTATCTGCGCGGGAGAGAGGTCATTATCGAAGATAACCGTGTCGATCTCGTTCTGATCGCACCTGTCCGCAATCTGGCGCGCCTTTCCCGAACCCACGTACAGTCCAGGATGCGCCGCCCTGCGCTTTGCGGTCATCTCGTCGACGACCAGGGCGCCCGCCGTTTTGGTAAGGCTGCGCAACTCGCCAAGCGGGTCCGACGGATCGACGTTGCTCCTGGGGAGGATCACCCCCATCAGCAGCGCCCGCTCGCACTGTACCCCCGGTTTCTCTCGTTTCATTTCAGCCATGCGACTGCGTTGCTCTCCTCGATTTCCAATACGTTCATTATAACACGCCTGTCGCAATTCGCCACCGCGTCAGGGGCGACTTGCTCCACAACAGGTGGCGTGTTATCGTCTATCGTGCCGCTTCACGGCGACCCGTCGCACGCTCCTGACGATCATGAAATTGAAACGGAAACTCGGCTTCTGGGACGTATTCTGCATCGCCTCCGGCGCGATGATAAGCTCTGGCCTGTTCGTGCTGCCGGGACTGGCGTACGCCCAGGCGGGTCCGGCAATAGTGCTCGCCTACGCGATGGCGTCCGTCATGGTGATCCCGGCGATGATATCACAAGCGGAACTCGCCACGGCAATGCCACGCAGCGGTGGGAGCTACTTCTTCATCGAGCGGTCCATGGGCGCCCTTCCCGGAACGCTGGCGGGACTGGCGAACTGGCTGTCTATCGCGCTCAAGGCCGCCTTCGCACTGGTGGGTATCGGGGCGTTCACCGGACTACTCTTACCCGCCTTGCCCGAATGGGTCATCAAGGCGGTTGCGATCGGCTTCTGCGCTATCTTCGCCGTGCTGAATCTTTTGAGCGTCAAAGTGACGGGGCGCGTGCAGGTGCTTTGCGTCATCGTGCTTTTCGGAATACTGGGGATATTCCTTATCGGCGGGATACCCTCGATCCGCCCGGACCATTCAGCCGACTTTCTCGACAAAGGTTTCGGGCAGGTTCTGGCGATGGCGGGGCTGGTGTTCGTATCGTTCGGCGGGCTTACCGCGATCGCCAGTATCGCCGGGGAGGTCCGGCATCCGGGGAAAAATCTTCCGCGGGGAATGTTCCTGGCGATGGCGGTAGTCTCGCTGCTGTACGTGGCGGTCGTGTTCGTAGCCGTCTTCGTAACCAGCGGCGACGAGCTTTCCGGAAGCCTTACCCCCCTGAGCCTGGCGGCAGAGAAATTCCTCGGTAGCGGAGGAGCGATTCTGCTCGCCGCCGGAGGAATACTGGCGTTCATCACTACCGGAAACAGCGGGATATTGTCCGCATCTCGCAGCCCGATGGCGATGAGCCACGACGGCCTGCTGCCGGGCGTGTTTCAGCGCGTCTCGCAGAAATTCCATACGCCGTACGTCAGCATCATCGTAACCGGCACGTTTATCGCGTTGGTGATCGCGTTTACCGACGTCGAAACGCTCGCAAAGGCAGCCAGCACCATGATGCTCATGCTGTTCACGCTGGTGAACCTTGCCGTTCTGATCATGCGCCGCAGCCGAATCCAGAACTACCGCCCGTTGTATCGCGCCCCTGGATACCCCTGGCTGCAACTTGCGGGGATAGCCTGCTACCTTTTCCTGATCGTCGAGATGGGCACGGCGCCCCTGCTCATGACGGGTGGGTTCGCACTCCTGGGCGTCCTGTGGTACGCCTTCTACGTCCGCAGGCGCATCAGCCGGGAAAGCGCATTCGTCTACATGGTGAAAAATGTCGTCTCGAAGGAAATTTACCGCAGCGACCTGGAGGAGGAACTCAAGCAGATCGCACTCGAACGGGACGAAATCGTCCACGACCGCTTCGACAAGCTCATCAACCGCTGCGAAATACTGGACCTTCCCTCGGCCATGTCCGCCGACGAAATGTTCCGGCATCTTTCCGTCGCCATGGCGGCGCAATTGAACATGGACCCGGATGCCCTGATGGAAAACTTCCGCCGGAGAGAAAACCTTTCCAGTACGGTGGTCCAGCCAGGACTGGCGATTCCGCACGTCGTCATCCCCGGCAAGCATCTTTTCGATATCGCCCTGGTGCGTTGCCGAGGCGGCGTTAAGTTCCCCGGACATGACGAGCCGGTGCACGTGATCTTCGCGCTGGTGGGCTCTGCCGACGAGCGGAACTACCACCTGCGCGCGCTTATGGCGATAGCGCACATCGTCGAGGAACACGAATTTGTCCCTCGCTGGCTCGCAGCGCCACGCCCCGAACACCTGCGGGACATAATCCTGCTCTCGCAGCGCAAACGAGACAAACCCGCCGGATGAACACCGGCGCTTGCATTGTTCAATGAAAAATTGATCACCCCCTCGACCGGATGCCCACGGGTTGCAACCCATGGGCATGGTGAAAAATCTGAACTTGGGGAACTATTGTGCAGCCTGTCCGTCCAATAACAAACGGTGCAGTGGATAAACGGAACATAACCTCTACGTGAAGGAGAACACCGAAATGAAAAAGCTGATGTTGACGATGTTGGTGGTTGCGGTCTCGGCCGGGACAACCCTTGCGGCTGAGAAGGCGAAGGTCTCACTGCCGGTAACCAAGGTGGTCCTGTTTTCCAGCGGTGTGGGCTACTTCGAGCATTACGGCTCCGTCGAGGGCGACGCGACGGCGACGCTGATGTTCAAGACGGACCAGATCAACGACGTGCTCAAGTCGATGGTGCTTATCGACGAGGACGGCGGGACGGTCCGCTCGGTGAACTACGCATCGCGCGACCCGCTGACCCGCGCGCTCAAGAGCTTCGCCGTGGATATCAGCGGCGATCCGGACCTGGCGCAACTGCTCAAGCAGCTTCGCGGCGCCCAGGTAATTATCGAAGCGCCGGAAAAGATCACCGGCAAGATACTCGGCGTAGAGTTTCGCAAGAAGGAGCTAATCGTCGGTGGGACTACCACGATCATCACCGAGGCCGTTCTTAACCTGGTAACGCCGGGCGGTATCAAGTCGATAGGAATGAATGCCGTAGCGAATCTCACGCTGACGGATGAGAAACTCGCCGGCGAGCTGAACAAGGCCCTGGCGCTGGTGATAGAATCGCACGACACGCAGCGCAAGGGCGTGGACATCCGCTTTACCGGAAAGGGCAAGCGTCGCGTGAGGATCGGATATATCGCCGAGACGCCGGTATGGAAGACCTCGTACCGGCTGGTGCTGGACGAAAAGAAGAACACGCTCCAGGGATGGGCTATCGTCGAGAACACCTCGGACGTGGACTGGTCGAAGGTCGGCCTCTCGCTGGTGAGCGGCAGGCCCATATCGTTTATCCAGGACCTCTACACGCCGCTGTACCTGCCGCGTCCCATCGTCAGGCCGGAGCTTTACGCCTCGCTGAAGCCCAGGCGATACGACGAGGGAATCGCCGGTAAAGACAAAGAAGTGAGGGACCGGCCCGAACTGCTGGAGCGGAAGAAATCGAAATCCCAGCGATTTGAGGCCGAATCGGCGGATAGAGCGATGGCGCTTCCACGTGCGCCGGGTGCGGCATACGCAGACGGAAGGGCGAATCGCAAGCTCGACCTCGCCAAGGGCGTTCAATCGATAGCCTCGGCTGGGAAGGTCGGCGAGCTGTTCCACTTCGCCGTGCGCGACCCGGTCAACCTCGCTCGTCGGCGATCTGCGATGCTGCCTATCGTCAACTCGCCCGTCAAGGCGGAGAAGGTCAGCATCTACAACCGGCGTGTCCTTGCCAAGCACCCGCTTAACGGCGTGCAATTGATTAACGACACGGACATGAAGCTGCTGGGCGGACCGATCACAGTTTTCGACGGCGGGATGTACGCCGGCGATGCGCAGATCGGAAACCTCGCTGCCGGGGACAAGCGCCTGCTGAGTTACGCGATCGATCTGAACATGACGGTCGATCCGTCCAACAGTTCCACGACGCGGCTGGTAAGCGGAAAAATAGTCAACGGAACGCTTTACCTGCGGCGGCTTAGTTCTTACGTGCAGAAGTACGTCCTCAAGAACAAGGCAGAGGAAAAACGCGCGGTTATCGTGGAGCATCCGTACAACTCCGCGCGCAAGCTCGTATCGCCGGAAAAATACGAAGAGAAAACGCCGGCGTTGTACCGATTCCGCGTAGCGGTGGCGGCTGGTAAAACCGAAACGCTCGAGGTGAAGGAAGAACAGGTCCATCACTCAACAGTCGGGATTCTCAACACGTCTGCAAGCTCGCTTTTGTATTACAGCAGGAGCGGCGAGATTTCCAAGAAGGTCCGCGAGGCGCTCGCAAAGGCTGTATTGTTGAAGAATGAACTCGTAACGCTGCAGCGGAAGTTGGGCGAATTGGTTAACCGCAAGAATGTGATCGAGCGAGGCCAGGACCGGCTGCGACGCAACCTCAACACGGTCGGAAAGACATCGACGCTGGGTCGGCGGTACCTGGGCAAACTCAGCAAGCAGGAAGACGAGATCGAAAAGCTGGATGCGCAGATTTCCGAGCTTCGCGTGCAGGTAGAGCGGAAACGCAAGGAACTTGAGGACTACCTGCGCAAGCTGAACGTGGATTAGTTTTTTAACGCGATAACGCTTGCGCCGTCGCAGGGGCGCGTGGCGAAGATCGGGCAGCGTCTTGCGAAACGCCGCTCGAACCGGTTCGCTATGTCCTCGGCGACGGCGTTTGCTTGCGCAGCGTCGGCAAGCACGATAGCGCAGCCGCCGAACCCGCCGCCCGTCATCCGCGCTCCGTGGACGCCGTCACAGTTGCGCGCCGCGGCGACGATGGCGTCAAGTTCTTCGCAGCTCACCTGAAAATCATCCCGCAGCGAGTCGTGCGAGTCGTACATGAGCCGGCCGAATGTGTGGTAATCGCCCGCTTCCAGCGCCTCGACCGCCCGGAGCGTTCGGTCGATCTCGCTTACGACGTGACGGGCGCGCATCATCTCCGCTTCGTCGAGTTTGTCGCCCGCCGAGGCGAGATCGACCGGTGACACGTCCCGCAGCGCCGCGACGGAGAGTTTTCTCGCAGCCGATTCGCACTGAGCGCGTCGCAGCGGGTAACCGGCCCCACCGATGTCGTGAGAGACCTGCGTATCGGCGACCAGCAGCACGACGGACGGATCGTCGAAGGGGACCTGTCGAGTATCGCCGCTGCGACAGTCCAGCAGCATGGCGCGTCCGGCGCGGGCCATTACAACTATGGACTGGTCCATGATCCCGCACGGAGCGCAGGCGAATTCGTTTTCCGCCTTCTGGCAGAGAAGCGCGAGCTGGCGATCCGGCAGAGACCCCGCCGCCCCGGCTGCGCCAAGCAGCGCCAAGGCAGCAGCTACTTCCAGGGAAGCCGACGACGAAAGCCCGCCGCCTATCGGAACGTCGCTGTCGAAAAGGATATCGCAGCCGGCGAGTTTGACGCCGGAATCCACCAGGCCGCAGGCGACGCCCTTGCAGTAATTCGCCCATTGGGGCGGGGACGGTTCTATCGCGGAATTCACATCGATCAAGCCGGCCTCGCTCTGCTGGAGCGATTGGAAGACGATTTTGCCGTCGCTGCGCGGCGCCCAAAGCGCTACCGTCTGACGGTCGATGGCGATGGGCAGAACGAAGCCGTCGTTGTAATCCGTGTGTTCGCCGATGAGGTTTACCCGTCCCGGCGCGCCAGCCGCACCGGCGGGTGGATGGCCGAAGACGCCGGTAAATTTCTCTTTGAGTAGTGATATCTCCATGGAGCGGGCGACGGTATACGCGATCATCCGCCAAGTCAAGGGCGACTAGTTTGCTCATCGTATGGGAAGTTGGACTTGAGCATTTTACTGTCAGAACGTATCTTGCGTGGTATCAAACAGGAGATTCGCAATGGGAAAATCGACGAGCAATCTGAAGAGGCTTCCGGCTACAAAAACCACCCAGGCCAAACTCGTAACGTTCGGCATCTGCACGAGTAGCGATCCGCGGATTGACGCTTCGTCGCGCGAGCGGTGCGGGAACATCGTCGAGATGGTCGCAGAGATTGTAGCGAAGAACGTGAAGATGCCGTGCGGCACGCCGGTCAACGTGGTCTTCTCGCCAGTGCTGATTGACGGCGAGAAGCAGGCCGACATCGTCGCCGGGCAGTTCCGCAAGGCGGGCGTGGACGCGATAATTCTCGCGCCGGACACGTGGGCGTTCCCACAGCTCACGCTTATCAGCCTGCTCGCCCAGTTCCCTAACGACCTGCCGGTCAACATCACCTGCGGGAACAGCGGACCCAAGCCCGGCGTCGTGTATGCGCACGCCGTAAACGGGGCGTTGGCACAATCCGGACGCCTGGTAGCGCTGAACGTGGGCACCTGGCCGGACCGGGGACAAAGCCCGAAGATGACCGACGTCACGGCAGCGGCGCTGATCGACTGGTGCTATGCGGCGATGACTTTCACGGGATTAAAGGGCAAGCGCGCGGTGGTCTTCGGCCACGATTCGATGGGTATGGAAACGGCGCTGGCGCACGTGATTCCGACTCGCCGGACGTTCGGGATGGAGATAACGCGCCTGGACATGAAGCTGCTGGCCGACATGCTCACCAAGGGCGCCTACGACGTAAAGGAACTTTCTGACCTGCGAAAATGGATCGATCGGCACGTCGGAAAGCGACTGGAACTGCGCGACCAGGCCGACAGCGAACGATTCGACAAGTCGCTGGCGATGTACCTGATCGTCCGCGACGTAATGAGCAACCTCAACGCGGTGGCGGGCGGATTCATGAGCCAGCTCGAATGGGGCTCCGATAATCGCGGCCTGCCTCTGCCGGTCGCCGACTGCATGGAAAGCCTGTTCAACTCGACGTTCGATCACAACGGCGCCAAGCCTGCGATCCCCTTCGCCACCGAGGCGGACGTGCAGGGAATGCTGACGATGCTGTTCACGACCTGGCTGTCGGGAGGCGCTCCTCCGCTGTTCATGGACTTTCGCAAGGTCTGGGAGCCGTGGGAAATCCAGGCGCTGGCGAAAAAACTCAAGGTCAAGTTCACGGGAAAGGAACTCTGGGCGGAACGTGGCTTCGTGGACGGAGACAATTCCGGATCGGCGAGCTTCAACTGGGCGGCAAGGCCAGGTGCCTCGGCGACTGCCTGCCTGAAAGGCGTGTCGATGGCACTGGCGGATGAGTTCTACTTCCCCGGCGGGGGGAACAGCGTTTCCTTCATGACGCCGGGTGGAATCGACGGGCTGGCAGGACGTCTCGCCTACAGCGCCCTGAGCGGCATGTTCTCCATGGTATGGGACCAGGCCGTCACCACCGAAATGCCGGACAAGCTCGCCAAGGCGGTAGCGGAAACGTCCACGCCGACCTGGCCTCACACGTTCGTGGTTCCAAAGTACGCAACGATGGCGGAATACAAGCAGTACGCGCCGGCGAACCACTTCCACATGACATGGAACCTTGCCCCCGCGCGCCTGCAACACTGGATGGACATGACCAACGTGCTATCGGTCGCGCCGTGGTCCCAGCGACCTGCGACGGTCGCCGGCGTGGATCGTCCCCAGCCGCTGCTGCACCTGATCAACGGTGGAGAAAACGCCACGAAGGTTCTGCTCGCGGGAAAATAAGGGGCGGGGCGATCAGTCGGTCGGGTAGAAATTCAAGGGGCGCAGCTCGTCGATCAGTCCGCATTCCGCCGCCCTGGAGAGGAACTCTTCCACGCCGTCGGCGTGGGCTTCGGTGAAATCGAATTGCAGGTTCTTCGTCAGGTATCGGACGGCAAGATCGTCAGGCCAGCCCGCGCCGGGCGCGCAGCGATGGGCGATTTCCTCCAGCCGTCCCTGTCCAAATTCGCGAGCGTCGCGAAGCAGCGCGTATAACCGGTCGCACAGGGCGCACGTACGCACCATCGTCCAGACGGCGAACACGAACGGCAGGCCCGTCATTTCGAACCACATAGTCGAGATGTCCACCTGGCGATCGTACGCGACGGGGGGCTGGGATACGACCTTGTCGCCGACGAGCAGTGCGGACTCGGCGTCCGCGGGAAGCGTGTCGAACCGGGCGTTGAACGGAATGATCCGAAGGTCGCGAGCGTAATTATACTTCCACAGCATCTTCGCCAGCGCAGTGGCCGTGCGAGCCTCTTCGTCCACCCAGAGAACGTGGATATCTTCCGGAAGCACGCGCGTAAAGATGCGGGTGGAGAACGTGCCGCCAGAAGCGGCGATACATCCTGCCGGTAGAACGCACAGCGGCGGGGAGGCGTGTTGCAGGTCAATCGTGCTCAGCAGCGCCACATCCGCAAGATCGTGGGCGAGCATGTCATGCAGCCTCGAGGGAGGCGCCTCGGAGAGCTGGACGGAAGGGTTCTTTCGGAGCCCCTCCACCAGCGGGCGAACCCCGAGGTACGTCGGTACGGCGATTCGCACCTGAGACGCCGCTTCGTGCGGAAGCGAAACGCTATCGGAAGATATGCTGTCGTCCGCTTGAGATGTCAATTCTCTGAGTCCTTTCTCATATCGGGCGGTGCGGACGAGAAAACGCCGCGTATCCGACATTTGTCCGACAAGCTTCGCAAATCGAGACGCCATAGTACAGCGTAGACTTGCCCGCGTAAATCTGGGATAAAGTCTCTTCGATGCACAGATCCAACACAGGAAAGCACCCGAAATGGCGAAAAAGACGATTCTGGAATCGGCGAGGCGTCTGCCCGTAATTGGAAAGTATGACGTCGTGGTGATCGGGGGAGGTTTCGCGGGAACCGCAGCAGCAGTCTCCGCCGCACGCAACGGCGCAAAAACCTGCCTGATCGAGAAACAATACACCCTGGGCGGGCTGGCAACGCTGGGCAACGTGTGGTTTTATCTCCCTATATGCGACGGATACGGCCGACAGGTAATCGGAGGCATGGGGGAAGAATTTCTCAAGGCGTCCGTAAAATACGGCGGTGGACAGGTTCCCGCATGCTGGAAACGCGGAGGCAAAAAAACCGACAGACTCAAAACGCGGTACGCAACCCCCTTCAGCCCTGATTCGTGCACCATCGCACTCGACGAACTTTGCCTCACCGCCGGCGTGACGCTCCATTTCGACACGCGAGTATGCAATGTCGTGCAGAGTAGGCGGCGAATATCGGCGATAATCGTGGAAAATAAGGGCGGACGATCCGCCATTGCGTGCGAGACGGTCATCGACGCATCCGGCGACGCCGACGTGTGCTTCCTTGCCGGGGAGGCAACGCGATCCCGCAACGATAACAGCCTTGCCTGCTGGGCGTTCTATGCGGTCGGAGAGAAGGTTCTTCGCAGAGTTGATCAGGACTGGCCGATTGGTGCGGCTGCCGGTCGGCGCACGTATCGAGGCGATGTGCCAGACGACGTCACAAAAGTGAGCATCGAGACACGCAAGACCGCACGCGGGATTATTCGCAAACTGCGGCGGGAGAACCCGGGCAAGGACGTGGAGGCTGTGAAGTTGCCCGGCATTCCTCTGTTTCGCATGACCCGACGATTGCGAGGGCTGGTCGAATTGCAGGAGCGACAGGTGCACAAATGGTTCCCCGACACGATCGGGCTGACCGGTTCCTGGCTGGAAAATGGCCCGGTATACGCCATTCCTCTTCGCTCGCTGATCGGAAGCAAAGTGGATAATCTTCTCGCGGCGGGGCGATGCATTTCCGTCGCCGGAAATGCCTGGGATGTTACCCGCGCAATACCAGCGTGCGTAATGACCGGTCAGGCGGCTGGAACCGCCGCGGCAATGGCGGCGGCGAACGGACGACCGATTTCCAGGCTGGACGTTGCGGCGCTCCAGCAGCGGCTGAAAGACCAGAAGGTGATTCTAGATCCGAAACTGGTGATCCGCAGCACATACTGACGCGGTTCAGGCGTTGGACACTTCCACGAGCTTTTTGAGCGCCTCGCCGGCGGCTCCGGAATCGATGGACGTTTCCGCCATTTTCATACCGGCTGGAATATCGCGGGCCTTTCCCGCCGCGACGAGCGCCGCGGCAGCGTTTACGATTACAATCTCCCGCCTCGGGCCCTTTTCTCCGGCGAGCACCGCCTTGATAGCCTCGGCGGAGGCCTCGGCGGAATCTATCAGCATCTCGTCCATCTTCGCGCGCTGAAGGCCGAAATCCTCCGGCCTTACGCGGCGCGTCCGCACCGACCCGTCCTTCAGTTCGGAAATTTTCGTCTCGCTCGTGGTGGATATCTCGTCCAGGCCGTCGTCGGCGTGTACCACGATCGCGCGAACGGCGCCAAGCCTTCCGAGGGTCTCGGCTATGGTCTCCGTAAGATCGGCATCATAGACGCCCATGACCTGCCGGCGCGCGCCGGCGGGATTTGTGAGCGGTCCAAGCACGTTGAAAATCGTCCTGACGCCGATCTGCTTGCGTACGGCTGCGGCAAATTTCATCGCGGGGTGATGCTTCACGGCAAAACAGAAGCACACGCCCGCCTCTGCGAGACAGCTCGCGACGACATCCGGCGATGCGTCAAGGTTCACGCCCAGCACGTCCAGCACGTTCGCCGAACCGCTGGCGCGCGTGGAAGTGCGGTTTCCATGCTTGGCTACTTTTGCCCCGGCGCCGGCGGCGACCAGCGCCGCGGCAGTCGAAATATTAAACGTGCTCAGGCCCGTTCCGCCCGTTCCACACGTGTCGACCACATCCATTCCATCGCTGTCCACACGCACAACGTGCTCGCGCATCGCCTCGGCGGCGCCGGCAATTTCATCGGGCGTCTCGCCACGAACCGCCAAAGCTACCAGCAAAGCGGCGATCTGTGCCTCGCTCCATCGACCATCCATTATCTGCCCGAACGCCCATCGGGTTTCCTCGCGAGAAAGCGCCTCGCCGGAGAGGCACTTGTTCAACAGGTCCCGGCACGTCGTATCCGTCATCGCTCGATCCTGACAAGTCATGGTTCTCCCCGTCCACCCGGCCGCATTATAGAACCGTTCGTGAGAAAATATAACACTCTTGTCCGGCGTATCCAGCCGCTAGCCGAAGACCGTTGTCCGCCGTGACATTTCCAAAATTCTGTGATATCCTCCAGCTTTCCCCGAAAGGTTTCGCGCCGGAGAGATGTCCATGGTAGAAAAACGACCCAACGTATTGTGGTTCTTTACCGATCAGCAGCGGTTCGACACAATCGCTGCACTGGGCAATCCTGTCATCCGAACACCGAATTTCGACCGGCTGGCCCGTGAGGGCGTCGCGTTCACCAGCGCCTACACCCCGTCGCCGGTCTGCATTTCCGCGCGATGCTCGATGATCTACGGCCAGTATCCGCTGCACACCGGATGCTACGAAAACACTATCATGCCTCAAGACGACAGGCCTTCGATCATGGCGGCGCTTACACAGGCGGGCTATCGGACGCACGGTATCGGCAAATGTCATTTTTCGCTGGATTTGCAGGCCCTTCGCGGCTTCCAGACGCGCGATCGCCAGGAGGAAATCGTCGATTCGCCGGAGATGGACGATTACCTGCCCTGGCTGCACGCCAAGGGTTATGCCCACGTTTGCGACCCCCACGCCGTCCGCGGCGAGATGTACTACATTCCGCAGGTCGCACAGATGCCGGCAGAATACCACCCGTCGCACTGGGTGGGTAATCGGACCGTAAATTTTATTGAGGAGCACGCCGGTGGCGAAACGCCCTGGATGTGTTTTGCGAGCTTTATCCACCCTCACCCCCCGTTCGCCCCTCCGAACCCGTGGCACAAGTTGTATCGCGCGCCGCAGATGCCGCTGCCGAACGTGCCTGACGATTACGAATCGCTCTGGACGTGGATCAATCGCTTCCAGAACCGCTACAAGTACCGCGATAGAGGAATCGACCTGAACCTGCTGCGGTGCATGAAGGCGTACTATTACGCATCCATCTCGTTCGTCGACTTCCAGGTTGGACGCATTCTGGACGCGCTGGAAAAGGTTGGGCAGCTTGACAGTACGCTGATCCTCTTTGCCAGCGATCATGGAGAGCATCTGGGCGACAGGTATTGTTTCGGAAAGCGAAGTTTCCACGATAGCGCCGCGCGGGTGCCGCTGCTCGCCCACCTGTCGGGGCGCTTCGAGGGCGGTAGAACGTGCGACGAGCCGGTGAGCCTGATTGACCTCGCCCCGACGATCCTGGGCGCGACCGGCGCCGAAATGCCGACAGAACAATTGGACGGCGTGGACCTTGCCGACGTGGCGGAGGGACGCTGCGTTCGCGAGATGGTCTTCGGCCAACACTTCAGCGGCGAGAAGGCGAGCTACATGGCGGTCAATCGCCGCTGGAAGTACTTCTACAGCGCGCCGGATAACCGCGAGTTCCTTTTCGATCGTGCCGGCGACCCGCTGGAGACGCGCAATCTGGCAGGCGAGGCGTCCACTGAACGCAGCCGGATGAAGCAGGCCCTTATCGAGCACCTTCGAGCCGGAGGCGAAACCAGCGGTCTGGACGGCGACGACTGGAAGACCTTCCCGACCTACCAACTGCCCGAAGACCCGGACGAGGGATTGATCGTCCAGGACCACCCCTGGGCGGACACGAATATTCCCGGCTACACGAACTGAGCAACGGGGTTCTTGCGGAACCGGTCGGCGGTATCTACATTCAATTTCCAGATGGACGGAATCCAGCTCCAATTCGAGGGTACGCGAGATGACCAACTCTGCGTGATGCTGCTTTCGGCAGTAGCTGTCGCACTGCTGGCGTTCGGCCTGTGGCACGTGTTGCTGAAGCAGTGGCGATACGGGCTGTCGTGCATCCTGGCTGCGCTGGCGCCGCCAATCATCGCCGCATGGGTGTACCTGTCGTATTCCGGTTTCACCGGCGCGTGGTTCTGGACGCTTCTGATAGGGCTCCAGGTCACCCTGGCGGTGGGTTTCTTCTACGCGGCAGTCTATTCGTACCTGGGCCGGCGACGCATTACGACGCTGATGATCCTGCGATGCCTTGCGATCCTCGCGCTGCTGGGGATTCTGTTCCAGCCGGTCCTGAGCGTTCTTGCGGGCGAGTCACAGAACCGGCCTTACCTGCCGATTCTGGTCGATCGGTCCGAATCGATGGCGACGGCGGACGAGGCGTACCTGCCGACGCGCTACGTGCAGGTGGTTCAATGGCTCAACCAGCAGCGCCGTCGGTTCGAGAAACACTTTCGGCCCATGTACTACCACTTCGCCAGGTCCGTTGAACTGGCCGGCTCGCTGGACGAGCTTGGCGATCTCAAGCCCAGCGGCGCCGACGCCGGCGAAACGAACATCGCCGCCGCGCTGAACGGCGTCCGCGGGGACTTCGACCCGAAGGACCTGCCGGGGATATTCCTCCTGTCGGACGGTATTCACAACACACGCGATACTGTGCTGGACGCCGCTGCAAAGATCGGCGTCCCGATATACACCGTTTCGCTGGGTACGGGCAAACGGAACGCAGCCGCACAGAAGAACATCCGGATATCTTCTATCAGCGCGCCGCTGGACGTGGTGGTCAACAACGTCGCGAAAATCGCCGTCGGCGTGGAAATATCCGGCCTGGCGAACACGGAAATCGAGGTCCGCCTGCTGGAAGAGGACGGTAGCGAACCGGTCGCGACCGCGCGTCTCCGCACCGATAAAAACGTCGAGACGAAAACGGCGACGCTTTCGTGGACACCGAGGGACGCCGGGGAAAACGAAAAAGACGCAGGACGCATTCGAAAACTGCGTATCGAGATCCAGCCGAACCCCGCAGAGACCATGCGGGAGGACAACCAGGCGGAACTCCACGTCCAGATGACCCAGCCGCGGATTCGCGTACTGTACGTCGAGGGGTCTATCCGCCCGGAGTACAAGTACCTGCGACGCCTGCTGGACTCCGATCCGAACGTGAGGTTCATCAGCCTCGTTCGCATCAGCGGCAGCAGGTTCTGGTCGTACGGGAGCATCGAAGGTCGCCGGCTGAGACAACTGCCCACAACAGACGAGGATTTCAAACTGTTCGACGTGCTGATACTCGGCGACCTGAACCGCACGTTCCTTCAAGAGCGCGGGACCGACCGGCTTGGGCGAATCCGGAAGTTCGTCCGCGACGGCGGGGGACTGTTGATGATCGGCGGGCGGAACAATTTCGGCCCGGGCGGGTACAGCGGCACGGACGTCGAGGCGGCGCTTCCGGTAGTTACCGGCTCCCTCGCCCAGGCGCAGGAGACGACACAGTTCGTTCCGCAGCTTTCTGCCGTCGGAGAAGCGCATCCGATTTTCGCTGGGATAACGGATTTCTTTTCCGGTCCATCCGGGCGCAGAGCCAAAACGCCCCTTCCACCCCTGCGCGGATGCGTCACGGTGGAAAAGGCCAAGATCGGCGCGGAGATACTAGCCGTGCATCCAACACGCAAGAACGCCAACGGACCGCTGATCGTGCTGGCGGTGCAGCAGTTCGGCGCCGGACGAAGCGCCGCCTTCACCGCGGACACCACCTGGCAGTGGTATATGTCGATGCGGGGGCGCGGCGCGGAAAGCCCCTACCAGCGGTTCTGGGGGCAACTCGTTCGCTGGCTGGCGAACGTCCGGACCAAGGCGCGCTCCGCGGGCTCGTCGGTCATGCTGCGAACGCAGCGATCTTGCATGCAGGTCGGCGAGAAGATGAAGCTGATCGCGCGCGTGCAGAATGCCCGCGGACAGGGTGATGAAACGGCCGAGGTCGTCTGCAGGATCGTCCCCCTCGACGGAAAGGGCAAGGTGGAAACACTTCCGATGTCGCCCTCACTGCAACGAGGCACGTTCGAGGCGCAGTTCCACGCCACTACCGCCGGGCGGTACCGCGTGGAAGTAAGCGCCGCCGACAGCGACGGCGCCAAGCTCGGAACCGACGAACTGCCTTTGTACGTGGCGCCCTATTCGCCGGAAAAGGCGAACATCGTGCCCGACGAGACGCTCCTGCGAATGGTCGCCGACAGGTCGGGCGGGCGATACGCGGACATCGCTGCGCTTCCCGAGCTGCTGGATTACGTCGTCGAGCGTCTCAAGGGTGCCGCCGGGCCGCCGCCCAAACCCGAGAGATACCCCCTGTTCAACCTTGCCGCGCTGTTCCTGCTGTTCGTCGCACTGCTCACCGGCGAATGGATCCTCCGCCGAAGGTGGCAGCTGCACTGATTCACACGTCGTGAATCGTTGATTTACCCACCGACAAAATGTTTCTCTAGGCATGCACGCGAAGCGACCTCTATCCCTTTCCTGGGATCGCCCAAGAGTTTTTCGATATCCTCGACACGGAAATGCCCATGGATTGCGTAGTATCGCTTCATATCGCGAATCCAGTCCGATTCGGGCGTGTTGGATAGTCGTTCTTGTAATGTTTTATGGTTCATTTCCTCGGCTCCTGCATATCATAAACTGATATTGCCTCGCCTAATTGCTTATGTTTAACCCATCGGAAAGGTCGATCAGATGTTATCACCGCAATTTCAACAGGCCCACCACATACTGGGGCAAGGTGCGAAAACTTCATCGCTTTAATTGTAGTATATACGCTGGCATAAATCCAATCTATCGCCTCTCTTAACGGGAGGTTCAATGGCTGCCCAAGAGCTCCTTCCTCTACAAGAGCAAACAAGTCGTCTGCCGTCCCCGTCCATTTGTCGCTTCCAACGATTCGACTAAAGAGGGCAAAATCCATGCCGATAGTAAGGCGTTCTATAAGGTTCGGACAGCCCCAGAATTTCGGTACCCCCATACTAAGTTCGGCGACTTCAGGCGGTTCAGTCAGTTCAGGCCCATAGGTTATCTCGAACGCTCTGGGCTCCAGTGATTTACCATATCGGCCAGCTACGCAGAACCCGCCAGAGAGGATATGCTGCCAAAATACGAGGTCTTGCTGCTCGCTCTCAGACCGCTCTTTATTTTTTTGCAGTTCCTTCACCAAGCTGAGTTGATCGCCAAACGCTTCCTTATAGTGCTCCCAAAACAAGCACGCCATCATGGTCGCAACGCCTTTAATATCGTCCAGACCCTCCGTCAAGTACATTTGAGATGTCTCAGCAACTAACGTCCGCTGGCTGGTTTCGCCCAAGGAACCGAGGCCCCAAAATGTGGCGCCAATTGCTGAACCGGGTTGCCCCATCTCGAATATTTTTTGGGCAAAGTTGTAATAGTGCTCTGAACCAACTTGATGCCCACGGCCGGACACAAACATTGTGGAAGTACTGTCCGCCCCCAAAACGACGCCCTCGGGCGAAAGATAGCAAGCCGATATTGTCATTTTACACCCCTGTTCACGGTTAGGACGTATACTCCAACCATGAAGCTATTCTGTCAATCACTAATCTGAAACCTTGCTCGACATATATCAACGGCTGTTCTACGAGGCCCGATCGCAGAAGCGGCCGGGCCTCGAAAACGTTCGCGAATAATGCGAAGGACTATTTTTTCTTTCCCTTCTTCGCCTTTTTTGCCTTCTTCGGGAAGTTTATCGCCGCCTGTGCTGCTGCGAGGCGGGCGATCGGCACGCGGTAGGGCGAGCAGCTCACGTAGTCGAGCCCCACGATGTGGCAGAACTCGACGCTGCTCGGGTCGCCCCCGTGCTCGCCGCAGATGCCCAGCTTGAGATTCGGCCGGGCCTTGCGTCCCTTCTCCACGGCGATGCGCATCAACTCGCCAATACCGTCGCGATCGAGTACCTGGAACGGGTCGTGATCGTAAATGCCCTCATCGACATACTGCTGGAGGAACGTTCCGGCGTCGTCCCGGCTGAAACCGCAACCCATCTGCGTCAGGTCGTTCGTACCGAAGCTGAAGAACTCCGCCTCGGCGGCGATCTTGTCGGCCGTCACCGCCCCGCGCGGAACTTCGATCATCGTTCCTATCTTGATGTCCGGCGCCTTGATGCCCTTCTTTTGCTTCTTCACCTGCTCGATCACGTCCAGGACGATCCGTTTCTGGTGCGCCAGCTCCTTTACGTCCCCGACCAGCGGGATCATAATCTCCGCCTTGGCGCCGCGGACGGCGTAGGCTGCCTCGACGACCGCACGCGTCTGCATCTCGGTAATCTCGGGATACGCGATGCCCAACCTGCACCCGCGATGGCCAAGCATCGGATTGAACTCGTGCAGGGAGGCGACCTTCTCCTTGATCTTCCGGACGGATACGCCCATGGCTTTGGCCGTCTCGGCCTGACCCTTTGCTTCGTGCGGAACGAACTCGTGCAGCGGCGGATCGAGGAAGCGGATCGTCGCGGGACGACCCTTCAGCGCCTTGAAGATGCCGATAAAGTCCTTCCGCTGGAGCGGAAGCAGAGACTTGAGAGCTTTCTTCCTGCCGGCTTCGTCGTCGGCAAGGATCATCTTACGCATGGCGGTAATTCGATCGCCCTCGAAGAACATATGCTCGGTGCGACACAGCCCGATGCCCTCGGCCCCGAACCTGACGGCCACCAACGTGTCATGCGGCGTGTCGGCATTCGTCCGGACGCCAAGCGTGCGGTACTTGTCGGAAAGCTTCATGATCGCACCGAACGGACCGGTAAGGGCGGGGTCTATGGTGTCCACCTTGCCCACGTAGACAGCGCCGAGCGAACCGTTCAGGCTGATCCAGTCGCCTTCTTTAAGCGTCTTTCCACCCGCGGTGAGGGTCTTCTTCCTGTAATCGATCACGCAATCGCTGGATCCTGCGACGCAGCAGATGCCCATGCCCCTGGCGACGACGGCGGCGTGGGAAGTCATTCCACCCCGGCTGGTAAGGATGCCTTTGGCGACGTGCATCCCGCCGATATCCTCCGGGCTGGTCTCGATGCGAACGAGAATCACCGCCTTGCCCATCTCGTCCCATTCTTCCGCATCGTGCGCGGAGAAGACGATCTGGCCGGTCGCGGCGCCCGGACTTGCGGGCAGGCCCTTGGCGATCCGGGCGGCGGCGGCTTCGCTCTTTGGATTGAACGTCGGATGCAGCAACTGATCAAGCTGTTTGGGATCGACGCGAAGGACGGCCTCCTTTTCAGTGATCAGGCCTTCTTTCACCATGTCGACGGCGGTCTTGACGGCAGCGGCAGCGGTGCGTTTGCCGGAACGGGTCTGGAGCATGTACAACTTTCCGTGTTCGATGGTGAACTCGATGTCCTGGATGTCGCGGTAGTGTTTTTCCAGCTGGCTTCGAATTTTCATCAGTTGCCGATAACTCTTACCGTCCACCTTGGCGAGCTCGGCGATGGGGTGTGGCGTGCGGATGCCGGCTACGACATCCTCACCCTGTGCGTTCATGAGGAATTCGCCGTAGAACTTGTTTGTTCCCGTCGCCGGGTCTCGCGTGAATGCGACGCCCGTTCCGCAATCGTCGCCCATGTTTCCGAATACCATCGCCTGGACGTTCACCGCCGTACCCCGCAGTCCGCGAATATCGTTGATCTGGCGGTACCTGATCGCGCGGGGATTGTTCCACGAACCGAACACCGCGTCCACCGCCGCCTGGAGCTGCTTGCGCGCGTCTTGCGGAAAGCTCTTGCGTGCCTTTTTGTAGACCTTCTGGTACTCCGCGACGACCGCCCTGAGCCCATCGACGTCCAGGTCGGTGTCCTGCTTCGCCCTTCTCGCTTTTTTCACCTTCTCCAGCGCGTGCTCGAAATCGTGATGCTCCATCCCGAGCACCACGTCGCCGAACATCTGCATGAATCGCCGGTAAGAATCCCACACGAACCGCTCGTTGCCTGTAAGTTCTATCATGGTCTGGAGCGTCTCGTCGTTAAGCCCGAGATTCAGAACGGTGTCCATCATTCCCGGCATGGAGACCGCCGCTCCGGATCGCACGGAGACCAGCAGCGGATTTTTTCCGCCGCCGAACGTCTTGCCCGTCATCTTCTCGAGCTTGGCGATGTTCTCGTCGATCTGCCCGGCCAGGGCCTTGGGGTATTTCCTGCCAAGTTTATAGAACGCTTCGCAGGTCTCCGTGGTGATCGTGAATCCGGGAGGCACCGGCAGGCCAAGACTGGACATCTCCGCGAGGTTGGCGCCCTTACCGCCCAGCAGTTGTTTCATCTCGGCCTTGCCTTCACTCTTGCTTCCGCCGAAGAAGTAAACGTACTTCGTCTTTTTCGTAGCCATGGAACTTTTCTCCGTTGCGCATTAATACGGTTTCGTTGGTCCGGCCCCTCTCGACCGAGGGTTCTTCCCGGTAGCTATCCGGGAAAGAGAAATCGGCCTGGGGGGATGATTCCGTCCAGCCGACAGGTCAGGCTGAAACGGACGCACAGTGTAGGAACGCCCGGTCGCGGTGTCAAAGTCTTTTGCGCGAAAAGATGCGCTCCGGACCGGCAACCAGCAATTTTTCGCGTTATCCCGGTTCAGGTAGCGGAGGCAAATCCGCCTTCGGGGTATCCGGCACCCCGGCCTGCGCCTTCAACTCGCCGGGGAAGCTCTTGGCGTGCTCCCGATCGAGCAGATCGGTCATCGTGGGCTTATCGATAGCCTTGCCCTCGATAATCTGTTTCGCTTCCTGTGCGTCGAGCGTTTCGTATTTCAGCAGTGCCTGTGCAAGGTTCCCCATCTGCGTCCGGTTCTCTTCCAGCAATTTGCGCGTATTCTCGTAAGCCCGGTCGATAACCGCCTTGATTTCGGTATCGATGGTCTCGGCCGTCTTATAGGAATATTCCTTGTTGCCCAGGTCCGGCAGCATGACGTTCTGCTGCTGGCCGGAGTATCGCACGAAGCCCAGCCTGTCGCTCATGCCCCAGTCGAGGACCATTTTCCTGGCGAGATCGGTAGCGGCTGCGATATCAGCAGCAGCGCCGCTGGATATATCGTCGCAGAAGAGTTCTTCCGCCAGTCGACCGCCGAGCGCAACGCGAAGCTGAGCCTCGCAGTATCGTCGCGTGTAGATGTAACGGTCCTTCTCGGGAAGCGAGAACGTTGCGCCCCCCATCGGTCCGCGCGGAATAATCGAAACCTTGTGCAGCGGATCGGCATCTTCGGTGAGCATCTGCACAAGGGCGTGACCGGCTTCGTGATAGGCGGTAATGCTTTTTTCCGTCTCATCGACGACCCGGCTCTTTCTCGCGCGTCCCCAGCGAACCTTGTCGCGCGCCTCTTCCATGTCCTCCTGCTCCACGTATTCCTTGTTCTGCATCGTAGCGGCGATGGCGGCCTCGTTCACCAGCGCCGCAAGGTCCGCCCCGCTGAACATGGGCGTACCACGCGCCACGCGGTGCAGGTCCACATCCGGACCGCACTTTACCTTCGCGGCATAGATTTTCAGGATATCGTATCGACCCTGGAGGTCCGGAAGGGGGACGCTGATCTGCCTGTCGAACCTGCCCGGGCGGGTCAGCGCCGGGTCCAGTACGTCCATGCGGTTGGTCGCGGCGATTACTATGACCTGATCGGACGAACCGAACCCGTCCATCTCTACGAGTATCGCGTTGAGTGTCTGCTCACGTTCGTCGTGTCCACCACCGCCGAAACCCACTCCGCGACGCCTTCCGACGGCGTCGATCTCGTCCAGGAAAATGATGCACGGCGAGCTGTCCTTCGCCTGCTTGAACAGGTCGCGCACGCGCGACGCGCCCACGCCAACGAACATCTCCACGAAGTCGCTACCGGATATGCTGAAGAACGGAACGTCCGCCTCGCCGGCGATCGCCTTGGCAAGAAGCGTCTTCCCGCAACCCGGTTCGCCTATCAGCAGCACGCCGCGCGGAACCCGCCCGCCGAGTCGCTGGAACTTCCGAGGATTCTTCAGGAACTCGATGACCTCGCCGACTTCCTCCTTCGCCTCGTTAATCCCGGCGACGTCGTCGAAGGTGACACTCGTCGTCTCCTTGTTCAGCAGGCGATGCCGGCTGCGCCCGAAGCCGCCCAGGAACCCGCCACCGCCCGCCGCGGAACCTATCCGACGGAACAAAAAGAACCAGATCAGGAAGAATATGACAACCGTAACGAGCAGGTTCGGGAACAAGGCCTCCCACCACGCTCGCTGCTGGTACCTGTGCGTCACCCCGGGATGCTTGGCGAGCTTCTCGCGCAGGCGCTGGTCGAAGTTCTCCTCCGCGGTGTAGTTGTAGGAAACGTAAAACTTGTGCGATTCGCCCTTGCGAAGCTGAATGTTGGCGCCAAGCGTGCCCTCGATCTTGTCCTCCTTGATAACCAGCTCGCCGACAAGGTCGCCGTTTTCCACATAGGTCCAAAACTGGTCGGCGGTGATCTCCCGGCGACTGTCCAGACCGCGATTGATGAACACGAACAGCAGCAGACCCAGGCCGATGATGATTATCCAGCCGAACATCGATCGGCTGAGGCGATTGGGCGCCTGTGGCGGTCCTTGCTGCTGACGATTGGGCTTTTCTGGCATAGGGGGCATAGGTTCGACTGCTTTCTACGGCTGCGCTCCGCCTGCTTGCGCGCTACCAGTCCGCTTCCATCTTTTCTACGATGAATTTCGCTGCGCGGTCGATCACGTCCTGGCTTCCCTGGAAGAAATCCTCCCCGATCGGCGCGTGGGGAATATACGTTCCGGACGCTCTTATGTTGGACTTCTTGACGATCTGCTCGCCGGTGCGCAGGTCCGTCCAGGTTATCGACACGCTGAAGGTCATCTCCAGCTCACGAGGCACGGACGTGTCCGGATTGAAGCTCAGCACGCGCTGGCTGATCAGGTCCAGCGAACCGGTCAGGAGAGTATCGGCACGTTCCTTGGAACTCTGGCGATAAGGCGTATCCAGTTGCATCCGCTTGATCACAGCCTCGGTCAAGGCTATTTCCAGGTCCCGGCGGTATACGTTCTCGCCACGCGCGAATATCTGCACGGCGACGGTCTTGATGTTCGGACGGTACAGGGTTTGCGTAGAATAGCACCCCGCCGACATCGACGCCGACACCATCGCAAGCAGCAGGAAAAGATTCTTGGGCGTTTTCATTTCTCTGTCCTGTTCTTCCCGCGAGGCGACAGCGGACGGAAAGCCGGCCTTTTTATTGTGTTCGTCAGGTCGGCCGGCGTCTGCGGCCGTAATACGCCGTGGGCCCTCAACGCCTCGCGAGCACGAGCGGCGTAAGTGGTCTTCGGATACAGGCGGCGGATGCGCTGATAATAAAAAACGGCCGCCCGCTTACGATGCACCCGCTCGTAAAATTTTGCATCTTCGTAAAGCTTCTCCGCCAGCAGCGATTCAATCCGTTTTAGCTTGACATCGACGCCGACCTTTTTCGCATAGAGGGGAAACCGACCGGTAAAGGTGCGATATCTCTGCTGGGCATCCAGCAGCGACGTCGCGTCGTACTGCACGCCGCGAAACGTTCGGAACGCGGACCTCGCCGCCTGGAGCATCGCGTAGGGAGCCTGCCGGCTCTTGCCGTACAACGAGAGGAAGTGGTCGTACGCCTCGGCGGCATCGGAGTACTCGGCCTTGTTGAAGTAGTAGTCCCCGATCCGGATCAGGGCCTTCCTCGCCATTTCCGTTCCCGGCACGTGTTCGGCTATCCGCGATAGTATCTCCAGGCCGTCGTCCTGCGCGGGCATGCGGAGAACCTTCATCACTATGCGCTTCTCACCTTTCAGGAAACGCTCGGCGATCTCGCGGTTCCGCTCAAGCGCGCGATCAAAATACCGACCGTTCGGAAAAGCCGCCACCTGCATCTCGAACCATTCATATGCCTGGAACAGGCGCCCGCGGTCCAACTCGGCCTGACCGGCGAGGCACATTACCTCCTCGCGCGCCTTCGAGTTGGGATAGGCGGCGAGGAATTTATCAGCCGCCTTGACCGCTTTTTTGCCCTGCTTGCGTTCCACCAGGTCGCGCACAAGAGATAAATCACCCTTCTCCGTGCCTGCCCTGGGCGGCGCAGACTTCACCCACTTGCCGTCTTTCCATTCGTACTTGCCTTGCGCGGTCGCCGCCGTCGCCGTGCCCAGCAGCACCAGCAAAACAAGAATCCATCTGCCAGGAGCAAACATTATACGCATCCCGATCTCTTTGAAGTCTGCCACCCGCGTTTCTCCGCGAGGGATGAAGGGACATTATACCCATTCCGAAAGGTCGTGCAACCTTCACCGACCCTCGCACGAACCCATATCACGACCCGCCGTTATTGCGCCTATTCTTTCTCCGCATTGGTTGGATTGCGTGCCTGGACATTTTCAGGGGTTTACCGATCTGATACGACGCGTGATACGCAAGCAGGCGGTTGACACCCTTGGCCAGGGCATCCGGCAGCGACGCCCTCCTGCCGCTCTCCGCCGCCGCCAGCGCCACCATGCCCGCCAGCACGGATCTCTCGACTGGGACTTTCTCCGTCGCGCCGGCCTGGCAGCGATCGCAAAGCAACCCGCCGGACGCGGAGGAAAAATACGTATCTCTCTCCCTGTTCACTTCCCCGCCGCAGGAGGCGCATCGCCGCAGCTCGCCCAGTAAGCCCACGTGCCGCAGAAGCCGCCACTGGAAATACGCCAGCACCGCCTGGACAGGAGCGTCGGCCTGTCCCATGCGCAACAGCGCGTTATGCAGCAGGTCGAACGCCTTGGGCAGCGGGTCCGCCTCGGCGAGCATCTCGGCGACAAGCTCGATGGCGTACAACGCCGCACCGAGGCGAGCGGCGTCTTTTCGCAGCGTCGAGCGCGACGTGGACTCGGAAAACTCGATCAGCACGCCAAGGGAGCCGGAGCGGCTTTCGGTGAAAACCAGGTCGCCCTCGCTGAGCAGATCGAGCGCGCCCCCGGATGTGCTCCTGGGACGCTTGGCGCCCTTTGCGATCAGGCGGACCACCCCGCAGCCCCGCGTCAGAAAATGCACGATCTGCGACGTTTCGCTGTAGTCCGTCGTGCGCAAACAGATTGCCTCTTCGCGATGCCTCATGCGCATGTCCCGTATTCGTCAGGCGTCCTTTTCGTCGGCGTCGGCGTCCAGAAGCTCGATCCGAAGGCGATTGATCTTCCGCTGGTCCGCGTCGAGCACCTTGAACGTCGCCCCGTACGCTTTCAGCGTGTCTCCCACAACGGGTATGTAACCAAGCTCGGAGAAAACCAGTCCGGCGACGGTATCGTAGTCCTCGTCTTCGGGTATCTTGATGCCCATTTCGTCGTTGAGGTCGTGGATGTACGTGCGTCCGTCAACTTCCACCGCACGATCGCTGATACGCGTCACCAGTTCCGGTTCTCTCCGGTCGTACTCGTCAGAAATGTCGCCAACGATTTCTTCCAGCACGTCTTCAATGGTAACCAGCCCCGCCGTTCCACCGTACTCGTCCAGGACGACGGCCATGTGATACCGGCGATGCTTGAACTCGCGCAGTAGGTCGTCCAGACGCTTGGACTCCGGGACGAAGAACGGTTTCCGCATAACCGACCGCAGGTCGCCGGCGTCGGAGGCGTCCATCGCATGGAGCATGTCCTTGGCGTAGAGAACCCCCACGATGTGGTCCAGGTCGTTTTCGTAGACCGGACCGCGCGTGTGCCCCGCCTGTATGATGCGTTTTCTCGCCTGCACCAGTGACGTTTCCACCGGTAGCGCGAAAATGTCCGTCCGCGGAGTCATTATCTCGTCGGCGCACCGGTCGGAAAACTCGATGACCGATTCGATCATCTCGACTTCCTCGCGATCGACGGCGCCCTCGGCCTGACCTTCCTCGGCGGCTTGGAGAATTTCCTGGCGGGCACTTTCGTTGACGTCCTCGGCGCTCTCCTGCGTTCCGCTGAGTCTGCGGATCGGCAAATCGAAGGCCAGCATGATCGCCGTTACCGGGTACAGCACGTAGCGGAGGAACATCAGGACGCCCAGCGTCGAGCGCAGAACCTTCCGTCCGGCGCAGGATGCCCATGCGTGCGGGATCGCGACGCCGAAAACAGCGATGATACCGGTCGCCGCCGCCGAGGCTCCGATGATTCGCGGCAGGTTGGCGGTAAAGGCGTCCATCAGGAACATCATGCCGACGATAACGGCGAGGTTCGCCATCGCCCGCCAGAGGGATACCGACAGTTGAAGCGCCGCAAGGTTGCGCTCCAGCGTATCGAGGCGCTCACGCCCCATGGTTCCGTTGAATGTTTCCCCAAGTTGCACGCGGCTGTAGGCGCGAAGGGAATAGCTCGCCAGCGAGAAGAAACAGGACAAGGCCGAGGCGATCACCACGACCCAGAGTGTAGCGTCCACAATAGAAAGTTGCTCCAAAAGAGCCTTGTCGACCTGCCCGATACGCACAGCTTGCGCCGAACGAACGGCGCAGCCTTCCCACGCCTACCCGGCGTGCGGCCGCCGACTTTATCCACATACCATCATAACCCTCCGTGCGCCGCTGACAAGGTGCAATTCTTCGGCGCCGTCGCACTCGTGCGCCAGTGGTGGAATGTGCTGAGGGAATAAGGTTCAATAGAATCAGAGACATGACCATGACCGTGGATGAAATACTGAACTCGCACAGGACCGGCAGCCCGGTCGTTATGGGCATCCTGAACGTGACGCCGGACAGTTTCTCCGACGGTGGGGAGTTTCTGCGCCCATCCGACGCCGTCGCGCGGGCAGAACGGATGATTTCACGGGGCGCCGATATCATCGACATCGGCGCCGAATCAACGCGACCCGGCTCGCAGCGCGTAACGGCGAAAGAGCAGATCGAGCGATTGCGTGATATTGTGCCGGCGGTGACAGCCTGCGGCGCCGTCGTCAGCGTCGACACGACAAGCTCATCCGTCGCCGCATTCGCCCTGGACGGAGGCGCGTCGATCGTAAACGACGTGTCCGCCGGGCGTGACGATCCGGAGATTCTCTCCCTGTGCGCCCGGTACGGATCGCCGATCGTTCTCATGCACATGCTCGGCAAGCCCAATAACATGCAGAACAACCCCCGGTACGACGACGTAGTAACCCAGGTGCGGGATTTCCTTGCGGAACGCATGGAAGCGGCA
>JAJRYB010000002.1 GCA_024275995.1 Planctomycetota bacterium
ACGATGCGACGTCGGATTTTAATTTCATTGGCGATTTCGACCCTCCTTGCGGGTGTCGCCCGTTCGGAGCGGATCAAGGACATCGTTGACATCCAGGGCGTTCGCGGAAACCCGCTTTGGGGTTACGGACTGGTGATCGGACTCAACGGCAGCGGCGACGACGCCGTCGCCAGCCGGCGGTCGCTGACGAACATCCTTCGACGCAGCGGGATTATTCTCGACCCGAAAGACCTGAGCAGCAAAAACATCGCCAGCGTGCTGGTAACGTGCAAGTTGCCGCCCTTCGGCCGGCGCGGCTCGAAAATCGACGTCACGGTCTCGACAATCGGAAACGCCAAGAGCCTCCAGGGCGGAACGCTGCTCATGACGCCGCTGGTCGGAGCGGACGGGCAGGTTTACGCAGTCGCGCAGGGACAGCTCACCGTCGGAGGCTTCAGCGCATCGGGCGAGTCGTCGTCCGTGACCAAGAACCACCCAACCGTTGGAAGGGTGCCGGGCGGCGCGATAATCGAAAAAGAGGAGCTGGCTACCTTCGTGGAGAAAGGCGAAATCCGCCTTCAGCTCAAGAACCCGGATTTCTCGACGGCAAAAAACATCGTGGAAGCGATCAACAAGCTCTATCCCGACAGCGCCTCGGCGAGAGACGGTGGAACGGTGCGTATCGGCGTGCCCGGGAGCGTCAAGAAGAACAAGCTGATCTCCTTCATCGACAGCATCGGAAAGCTGGAGGTTACCGTCGACGCTCCCGCACTGGTGATGATCAACGAGAGAACCGGAACGATCATCGTGGGACAGAACGTGAAGATATCCACCGTGGCGATATCCCATGGAAACCTGACCGTCATCACGCAGGAAGAGGACAGCGTCTCCCAACCCCTGCCATTCAGCAATACCGGCACCACGGAAAAGACGCACCGGACACGGCACAAGATAACCGAGGAAAAACGCTCGTTGCACGTGGTTCCCAGGCAGGTGTCGGTATCCGAGCTAGCCCGCGCGCTGAACGCGATGGGGCTTACGCCGCGAGACCTGATATCGATTTTCGAGGCGCTTCGCCAGGCGGGCGCCCTCCAGGCTGAACTGAAGACAATGTAGGACGAATCATGAGCGACCTCGGACTTCCATTCAATCCGGTGATCGACGCCCCGTTTTCCGGCGGGCTCAAATCGCTGCCTGCGCCGCGCCTGGAAAGGGAACGCCACGTTTCCATGGAGCAGGCTGCGAAGGATTTCGAGTCGGTCCTGCTGAATAAGCTGCTGGACGGAATGAAGGAAACCGTCGGGGATGGTGGCCTGTTCAACAGCCCGATCGGAAAGCAGGTCCAGGGGCTTTTCTATTATTACCTCGCACAGGACATAGCCAGCAAAGGTGGGTTCGGGCTTTGGAAAGACATTCAGCGATCGCTCGAGGCCCAGACGCAGTACCGCGATAAGGCGTCCATCGCCCGTGCGCGGGAGGTCAAACCGTGATCCTTTTACCCGACGGCGCCACCGAGCCTCTGGAGCGGCTGATCTCGCTGCTCGACATCGAGATAGACCTGCTCCAGCAGCGGCAGAGACAGTTCGATACGCTCAACGAGGTATTGATAAGCCGCGACGATAAGGGTCTGGAGAGGCTCCTTCACGAAATGGAGCAGGCCCAGCACACCCAGTCGGACACGGACCTCAAGCTCCAGGCGACGCGCAGGTCGCTGGCCGAGGCGCTGCGCGTAAAAGCCGGGGAGCTTACGCTGAGTCTTTTGATCGCGCATCTGCCCGACAGTCGGGCCTCGGCGCTGGACTATCGCAGGAATCAGATCGTCCTGCTCGCCGAAGCTCTCCGCAAGCAGCATCTCCGTGCGGTAATGCTGCTCTCCGAGAGCGCACGCGTAAACCAGATGCTCCTTGAAAGTCTGTTCCCCAAAAGTGAATCGGTCACAACTTACAGCGCCGACGGGTCGGATTCCTGGCGACCCGACACGGGGCTGGTAGATACGGAATACTAAGCCATGGATCTCTCGATTGGTCTGACGGGTCTTCGAGTCGCCCAGCGTGCGATTGAACTGATCGGCACCAACATCGCAAACGCCGGGACGGAAGGATACCATCGCCAGGAGCCTGATATCCGCACCGTGCAGATGTTCGGGCGGGACGGGCTTCCCCTGGCCGGTACTCGGATCGCCAACGTGCAGCGGGTGCAGGATTTGCTGCTGGAGCGCGAGATCACCGGCCAGACGACACTGCTCAGCCGGACTTCGCAGGAGCTGATTGGAATGGAGGCGATCGAGAGCCTGCTGGTCGAACCGCAGGAAGGCGGGCTCTCCGGAACGCTTCAATCGTTCTTCAGCGCCATGCGCGAGTTATCGGCCCAGCCTCGAAGCGAGGCGCACCGCCGGCAGGTGATCTGGACCGCCGACGCCCTGGCGACCGAGCTGAACAGCATGTCCAAATTCGTATCCGACCTGCGGGACAACGTCTTTCTTCAGGCGCAAACGGTCGTCGATCAGATAAACTCCCTGACGGGAAGAATCGCCAAGTTGAACGACGAGATCGTGTCGCTTCGACTCGCCGATCGGAACACCAACATTCTCGACGATCAGCGTGACCAGGCGATCGCCGAACTTTCCGAACTGGCGGACGTGCGCCAGGAAGGCAGGCGCAGCCAGGACGGGCGGATAACCCTCTCGATCGGCGGGATCCCCGTCGTCCAGGGCAACAACAACCTGGAGCTGGAGGTATCCCTGGTGGAGGACGGGCGTATCGGCCTTGGCCTCCGCGACGCGGGGTTGTACCGCACAACCGGATTTGACGGACGCCTCGGTGGACTGATGACGCTGCGAAACGATTTCTTCACGCAGGTCACCGAACAGTTGGACACGCTGGCCGGGGAGATCATATCGCAGATCAACCGGCACCACGTAAGCGGGCTTGGCACGCAGGGATCCTTCACGATGCTTACCGGATGGTCCATGCCCGATACCACCGTCTCCGAGTGGGAGAACGTGACGGCCGACGAAAACGTGCGCATGCGACTTCTCGCCGAGGACGGAACGGTGAGCTGGCACAGCGTCGCCATCGCCTCCACGGACACGCTGGCGGACATCGCCGCAAAATTCGACGCGATCGACCCGACGGACGCGAAGTTCGACGCGGGAATCGTGGGAGGGGCGCTGCGACTGGAAGGGCGAAACGGATACAGGTTCGACTTCCTCCCTCCGATCATTTCCGACACGTCCGGACTTACCGGCGGTGATATCCCAGCCGTGACGGTAGACGGACTTTTCGACGGTTCGAACGACGAGACCTTCACGATAACCGTCCAGGGCGGCGGCGAGGTGGGCGTCACCGAAAACCTGACGCTGGAGGTCAAAAACTCGTCCGGGCAGGTCGTTCGGACGCTGGAGGTCGGGCTGGGATACGCAGCCGGGGACTTTCTGAACGTCGGTAACGGAATCCAGATAGCCCTCGGGGCCGGAACGATGAACGACGCCGAGACCATCACGATCCAGACGGTCGCGGTTTCGGACCCGGCCGGGCTGCTCTCGGCGGCAGGGATAAACACGTTCTTCGACGGAAGCACCGCACGCGATATCCGCGTTTCGGACGCCCTGAAAGCCGATGCGACACTGCTGGCGACCTCGCGCGGCAGCGAGCTGAGCGACAACGAGGCGATATTGAAAATGTCCGGCGTCGCGGACGAGAACCTGCCCGCCCTGGGCAACCTGACGCCCATCGGATACCACCAGCAGTTCGTAACCTCCGTCGGCCGGGACGTGATGATCCGCAAGGCCAGGCAGGAAAGTCTGGAGAACGTTCTCCAGCAATTATCGAGCCATCGGGACGATCTCAGCGGCGTGGACGTGAACGAGGAGGCGGCGAAGCTGCTGGTATTCGAGCGGATGTACCAGGCCGTCGCCACGGTGATACGCGTCCAGAACGAGGCGATCAGCACGTTGATGGACCTGTTGTAAACGAGCGGAAAACACGGGAAAAATTATGTCCAGCTGGCTTCGAATTTACGATAACACGAGCTTCTCCATACACCGGCAGATGGAGACCATGGCGAGGCTGCAACTGATGACCGCTTCCGGATCGCGGATTATCAACGCTTCGGACGATCCCGCCGACGCGCAGCGCATAATGCACCTGCGATCGTCGAAAAACGATTGGGACCTCTACTCCAGGAACATCGACACCGTCACGCTGAATCTCGAATCGGCAAGCACGGCGCTCCAGGAAGTTTCCTCCGCTCTCATACGCGTCAAGGAAGTCACCACGCAGGCTGCTACCGGAACCTACGGCGACGACATCCGCAAATCGCTCGCCGAAGAAATCGACTCGCTGCTCGAACAATCGTTTTCCCTGGCGAATTACAAGAGCCTCGGCCGGCACGTATTCGGCGGCGAAGCCCCGGACAATATCCCCTACCTCGCCGTCCGCGAAAACGGAAAGATCGTCGGCGTTACCTACCAGGGAAGCCGACGCGAACTCCAGACGCCCGTAGCCCCGGGCGTTACGCAGTCCGGCACGTTCGTCGGCGATAACGTGTTCCGATGGGATCGTCGGGAAGAACCTGTTATCTACGGCGGGACCGGCGCGGAAATCGGCATTGGTACGGCGAGCATCCGCGGTACGACGTGGATGAACGTAACGCACGACGCGACGGACTATTCCGCGGGCGCCGCAAGCGGTATCGTCGCAGGTACGTCTTCCGGCGGGTCCGACAGCATCCTGGGCGATCACACCATAGCGATCGACTCCGCCGCCGGTACGATCAGGCTGAATGCAGGCCCGGCAGTCGCCTTCGCCGGCGAGAGCGACCTGAAACTCCTCGACGAAAACGGCGACACCGCTTACGTGGACGTTTCCGGATACACGCCCGGATGGGACGGTTCGTTCACGATTACCTCCGGCGGATCGGTCTCGCTGAACGACGCAGCGCCCCAGGCAATCGACCTCGCCGAGACGAACCAGCGATTCACGGATTCCGACGGACGTGTGCTCTACATCGACAGCACGAAGTTCCAGCGCGTCGGGCAGGATGCGATTCGCGTCCCGGGGACGTACGACCTGTTCGGCTCGCTTATCCACATCCGCGACGTCCTCCAGAATACCCACGGGATGTCCGAACAGGATCGCTCCGACCTGCTGACCGGGGCGATCGACTCGCTGGAAGAGGTCAGCAACGGTATCGCGCAAAGCATGACCGTCGTGGGCGGCAGGCTCCAGGCGGCAGACCGACTTAAGAGCACCGTTACCGCACTGAAGGACCGGGCATCCTCCGAAGTGGCGAACCTGGAGAACGCCGACCTGGCGCAGCTCGCCATCGACCTGTCCCGCACGCAAACGCTTTACCAGGCGACTCTTGCCGTCGCGTCGCGAATTCTCTCGCTCAGCCTTCTGGACTACATCCGATAACCTCCAGCCGCGATTGGTCGATTGCATGATAATCGACCGCTCCGGGCGTAAGATAATCGTGCGCGCGCAAAGTCGCCACCGTCGCGCTTTGAGACTTCGCATCGTCGATGGTGGATTACTAACGCAGGCCCGGACCGTATCTCGCGGCTTGAGCGAATGTTACAACGCCGACAAAAAAGGCTTCTCCCAGGTCGATCCCACGGACTCTCCCGGCACATGGATTGCACTGTTTACCACAGCGCCCCTGGTGGGCGCAGATCGGTCCGTGCGACGATCAGGGCAAACGTATTCGTATCCGAAAGGACACAAACATTGATTCGCCCTTCCGACGAATCCCCGCCCCGCGAAAGGGCGCAGCGGTTCCTCGACGCGGGACGCTACGAGCAGGCATTGGAATGTCTCCGCGAGCACCTGCTGATATGTCCCGAGGACGCCGAGGCCCTCAACGACGTCGGAACCATTCTTTACTCGATGGGCAGGTTCGACGAAGCGGGCCGGCACCTTTCCTCGGCGCTGGCATTTATGGCTCGTCCCAGGGGGCAGGTAATGCACAATCTCGCCGAGGCGTATCTCGCAGCCGGACGAGCCGACGACGCGATGGACCTGCTCAACGACCTGTCGGACGAGAACGCCCTGACGGCGGACCTTCTCAATCGCGTAACCTGCGCGCTGCTCGAGGCGGACGATCACGACAGGGCCGTCGAAACGCTGCACATGTCGCTGCGACTCCCGCCGGGGCGCAACAGCCTCCTGCCGATAACCGAAACGCGATCCGAACCGCTTGAAACGCGGCCCCTCGACGACCTGAAGCGACACTTCCGCATACTGAAGGAACTCGGCGACTGCTACGCCTCGCTGGACGACCACGCCAGCGCTGCAAACGCCTACGATCAGGCCGCCCGCCTCCTGCCGGACAATCCTGCCCCGCACGTCGGCATGGGAGTGCTTGCCGTGCAGGCGAAACGATTCGACGACGCAGTGAACGCCTTCGACAACGCGCTGAAGAGAGACCGCACCTGCGCCGAGGCGTTCGGCGGACTGGCGATGGTCTATCAACAAACGCACAATTACAACGCAGCCTTCGACATGTACCTCAGGTGCCTCGAACTCGATACCGATAATCTCGTGGCGCTGCTGGGACTGTTCCAGACGTCCTGCCGGATGGGTACGTTCAGCCAGATTATCCGATACCTCCGGCTGTTCCTCGATCGCCATCCGGGCGACACGGCGGTGCTGTTCTGCCTGGCGAGCCTGTACGTAAAGGAAGGCCTATTCACCCTCGCGCGAGATGCGCTGCTGGCGGTGCTGGCGCTGTAACCGTCAAAGGCGGAGGCTATTGAACTGCTGGAAAGCGTCGAGACCTCCCTGGCGCAAACTACCTCGCAGGGCGCGGTGCGGGCATGAGTAGCGAAACCGAACCAGCCGGAGAGGCGGACGTCAATTCCGCGCTGGGAAAGCTGGAAAGCGTGCTTTCCGAACAATTGCAACTGCTAAGTCGTCACAGCCTCGATGGAATGGAACACCTCTGCGACCGGGCCGACCAACTGCTCCGCAAAGTGTCCGAAAACGTCGCGATGATAGATGCCGACGCCTGCAAACACCTCGAAAGCATCTACGTGCTGCACAAGCGCGTGTCTCTTGCCGCCGCCCAGAAAAACCGCGAACTGGCCGACCAACTCGGTAAAATCAGCAAGGGTAAGGGAGCTCTCCGAGCTTATGGACGCAGCACCGACACGCAAAACGGTTGACTGGTGCTTCCGGACCTGCTGACGATTATGGCAACTTAAGAAAGACACCGCGTATCCGTGGAGTTCTCGGCCCCTGTTGGCAGGGGCCGAGGTGTCCCGTCAATATGTCATCTCTATCGTAAAATGCTATAATTTGATGATCGCCCCGCTGCTGTTATCATGCTTTCCATGGAACCATAACTGCCCGATTGGAAAAATAGTCCGACGCATCGATCGGGAGCAACGCACATGTCACGAATTATCAAGTCAACCGCTCTGATCTCATCAATCGGCGTCCTGCTGGCAGCCGCGACGGTTCATGCGGAACCCCCCAGGCCGTACCATCTTGACAACGGGCTGACCGTCATCCTGCGCCCCGTATCCGAGGCTGGGCGGGTGGCGATGGTGGTACTGTTCGATCTGGGCGGCGATCACGACCCTCCGGGCAGGTCCGGCAGGGCACACTTGCTGGAGCACCTGTATTGCACCGCCGCTGCGGGCGACACTCCGGCACGCAGCTTCATGCAGCTCCAGAAGCGCTACCGCGCAGGGTTCAACTACCAGACCGGGTCCGGCTTTACCGTTCTGGCGGTGGTCGTCAAGCCCGAACAGTTGGCGTCGGAGTTGAAAGATGCCGCCGCCCGCATGAGCGACCTGCGGATCACCGATGCGGACCTCAAGCGCGAGCTGCCCCGTGTGCTGCAGGAACTGAGGAACATGTATGGCGGCATTCCTTCGCTGGCCGGTTTGAATCACGTCCGCATGCGCCTGCACCCGGTCTCCAAAGGCGGGCGACATGGCGGAAAGGCCGAGCACGTCAAGGCGATCACCCTCGATGAACTGCGGAAGCTCTGGCAGGATTACTACAGGCCGAATAATGCGATCCTTGTTCTGGCGGGAAAATTCGAGGTTACCGAGGTCCGGAAGCTGATCCAACGCCGCTTCGGTTCGATTATCGCCGGTAAGGCGCCACCGCCAAAACCGCCCAGGCCCAAGGCTGAAACCGGTACTACCCATCGTATCAAGGTAAAGCCCATCGTACGGAAGGCGACCGGAGTGGTCAGCATCGGCTACACGCCGCCACTGCCGGGAAGCAGGGATTACGCGCCGTTCCTTGTGGTCATCTCGCGTTTGTGGACGATGGCGCAAGGCGAGTTCAGGCGGGGACAGATTCCACCGGTGTACTGCCCGATACTGGATGATCCCTCGACAATTGCACTCCAGGCTGCTGTTCCGGCCGGAAAGGACAGCGAGCCTGTGCTGAAACAACTCGAGCAGCGTCTGCAGGCTGCACTAACGCCGAAGCTCAAACCGCTGGATAAACTGCGAACGATAAACTCAATGGCGATGTTCCTGGGCACGGTTGAGGCGCCCCCCGCCATGTGGAGGCAAAACCCTTACGGCCTGGCGTACAGTATTGGCCGACGGCACCAATTGAAAATCGACGGTAAGCAGTTGCATGCCGCAATTCAGCGCGTAACGGACGCCGACATGCGGCGCGTGGCGACGAGCGTGTTCCCCGCAAGCAGGCGAATTACCGTGATCATCGAGTTGGACAAGTAGGTCGCTACCTCGGCGAGGCAGGCGGCAAGCCGATTGTGGGCGATGTGCAACTTTCGGGTAATAAAGACGTTGCGCCGCAGGGGAGTCTGTTTTCAAGTCCCTTTTTTGTCGTTACCGGTGGTCCGTAACGTACACTCCGCCGGGGAACGGGTCTTTGCCGGGTTTGGGGTTGTTCTTTCGGTTCTGGCGGAACAGCCAGGCAATATTTTTTCGATCATTCCACGCCCTCGAGGACTGCACATGCTTGGCGCCGGGGATTTCGAGGTAGGTGCTCTTTCCGCCCTGCGCGAGGATTTGCTTGTGGACGGCCTTGCTGCCAAGGTTCATCCGGTCTTTCTCGCCGGCGAAGATCAGTACCGGCACATGCTTGTAGCGCTGGACTTCCAGTTTCAGCCGCTGCATCGCGGTCTCGTCAACCGGGCGGAACGCCCTGCCGATCGGCCAGCCCGAACCGCAGATGGCGCCCGCCCACAAATCGCGATCCGCCTTGAGAAACTCCCAGCACGCCTTTCCGCCGTAGGAAAATCCGGTATAGTAGACTCGGTCCGGATCGATATTCAGCTTCTCGTCGGCCAGCAGGCTGCGAATAAGTGCAATGCTCGCCTGGGTGTACCATCCATTTTCGTTGACGGTCGGCCAGTCCGGATGAAACCTCGTCGGCTTGCCCTTATCACCCCTGGGCCAGTACGGGGCTGGAATCGCCCTGGACGGAGGAATCTGCGGGACGAGGCTGAAACATTCGAATTCCCTGTCGAAGTAATAGCGTGTGAACAGGTTCCTCGCCAGGATGACCTTCTCCATGTTTTTTACGTTGCCGGTTCCCACTCCTCCCGAGCCCGATACCGAAAGCACGAGCGGGTAGGTTTTTTTGGGATCGTAGTTTCTGGGGTACATCAGCCGGTAGGGAAGCTTCGCTCCTGCAAACTCGAAGATCTTCGGCGAATGCCCGTACAGCGTTCCGCGTCCCCGCCAGAAGGTGTAACGAATGTTCCGAATCGTCACGTTCCCCTGCGTCCGAAGGATCAGCCAGGAGCATCGCTCTCCGCGATATGACGAGGAGATCATTACTTCTTTTCCGCTGACGATTTTTCGCAGCGGGCTGTGCCTGTTTGGCGATCTGATGGCGGCCTTGAGATTCTTCGATGCCAAATGGGCCACACTCAGCTCAACCGTTCCGGTCCCGACGAAGTCCACCGTTACCCTGTGGTGGTTGATCTCGAAACCCTTCGGCTGTTCCATCGCCGCGGAAACGCGACACATCTTTCCGTCAACCTTCTGCTGCGACCAGGTCAGGAACTCCTCGCCGCTGCAAAACGCCGATATTTCCTCGATATATTTATCCTTGTTCGGCGTCCCATCGCCCGCGAGCACTTCCCATGCCGCCGCATCCAAAACCGCGCACGCCGCAATAACGAGTAGAATCCTTCCACCGACACGCCCGTATGTTTCACTAATCATCATCCGTAAAAACTCCTTGCTTGAAACAAAACTCCAGGTTCCAAATCTCAAATCGCAAACAAATATCAAATTCCAAATCCAAAAACCAAAAAAAGCAGACATCATTGGATTTTGATGCTTGGATATTGTTTTTATTAAACGCTATTCCGGAGTCCGACAGGCCGGGGATAATAACAAAACTCCCCGCCGCTCAGAGATAGCGATCATTGCTCGCGGCGGTAACATGCGCCGATTCCCACCATCGCGCTCCGCGCGCCAGCAGGTACAGAGCGAAACCGATCGCGCTTCCGACGGCGCCGGCGAAGAAATCCGACCATTGCGCAGCGCGTCCCGACGACACGTAACGCTGAAGAATTTCGCCGATCCCGCCAACCGCAATGGAGATGAGCATCGCGAGCAGTCCGAACCACGCGCTTTTTTTTCCCAGCAGTCGGCAGAGTGCCAAGGTGAGCATGAGTCCGATCGCCGCGTGCATGGTGTAATCTTTCAGTCCCAGGGCGCCGGCGCTCCAATCCACAAGCCCCAGCCTCGCCGGAAGCCCCAGCATGAGCATGATAATCGCCAGCGGCACGAGCAGCGCCGCGCCATGCCAGCGTCGCGGAGACTTGCCCAGCATCGCGGGCATCAGTCCGAGCGTGAACGCCAGGGCGAGAGTAACCGCCGGTATCGAAAGCCCTCCCGGCGCCAGCAGCGAGGCAAACATCACAGCCGCCGTCGCGGTCCAGACGACGGCAAGGCCCTTATCGCCACGGTGCCCGCGACGCGCGTGCGTCATCAGCCAGACAAGCATCACGACAAGCCCGCCCACCAGCCACATCAGTCCCAACCAGCCCACCACCGCGCCCAGGACCACCAGCCCGCTGTCGGTAGCGGAAACGTTCGTGAATGCTTCCTCGCCAATACCCAGCGCTCCGACGGGCACTTTACGCAGAATGCCCAGGGAAGGTCGAATCCAAAACCACCCAGCCGCCGCACCCATCGCCAGTACCGCGGCGAGAAGCAACTCCGTTTTCCTGTGCTGGCGAAACACCACCGCCGCCACCGCCAGCGTAGCCGACGTAATTATCACAGCCAGCAGCGCCGCCATAGGCGCAACCAGCGCCAGTCCGATCGCTCCGACAGCGGCGGGAACAATACACGCCACCTGCCTCCATCGCACGCCGGGGCGAGACAAAACCAGA
>JAJRYB010000012.1 GCA_024275995.1 Planctomycetota bacterium
CCATGAAATAGGCCTTGTATCACAACGTGGGGGGGGTGTCCAGCCACTCGCGCCTCATGCTGTGAGGGACTCTGAATATATTTTTTAAAACATTTTACCATTTCCTTTGAATTCTCAAGCTCCCAAGCGCATTTGTATGTCGCGATTAACGCCGCCGGATTGAATGCTGAACCAGGTTAAGGAGGCCGGGTTATGAAGATAGGTGTTATGGTTGAATCTTTTCGGGCCGGTCTGCGTGGCGGGCTTCAGGCCGCCTGCGAAGTCGGGGCCGATGGCGTGCAGTTATACGCCACCAGCGGCGAAAGCCATCCCGAGAACATGGATGCCGCGGCGCGAGCAGAGCTTAAGAGTCTCATCGCCGATATGGGTCTGGAGCTGGCGGCCGTGTGCGGCGACTTCGGTGGGCACGGGTTTTCCGTAGCCCAGGACAACCCGAAGCGCATCGAAGATTCCAGGAAAGTCGTAGACCTGGCCGTGGAACTGGGCTGCAACGTCGTGACAACGCACATCGGCGTTGTTCCGGATGATTCCTCGCACCCGCGATATGCGGTAATGCTGGATGCCTGCGGCGAGTTGGCACGCTACGGTGAATCGACCGGGGCGACCTTCGCCATCGAAACCGGACCGGAGCCCGCAGCCGTGCTTCGCAGATTCCTGGACGATATCAATGTTCCCGAAGGACTCGGCGTCAACTTCGATCCTGCCAATCTCGTCATGGTCTGCCGGGATGATATTCCCATGGCGGTTAACCTGCTCGGTCCGTATATCGTCCATACACATGCCAAGGACGGAGTGAACCTGAAACCCGTTGACGCCGAAGCACTTTACGGGGCGTTCGCCGGCGAAGCGACGGAGGGTTTCGATTGGCGGGAATACATCCGGGAAGTGCCTCTGGGTGAAGGCGACGTAGACTTTGAAACATACTTGCCGGCCTTGCGGAAGACCGGTTTTGATGGATACCTGACGATCGAGCGCGAGGCGGGCGACAGTCCGCGCAAAGACATCGGGCAGGCTGTGAAATTTCTGAGAGAGCTTCTCGTATAGGAAATGAAGGAAAAAAACATTATGGCTGACAAGCTGAAGGTCGGAATCATCGGCATCGGCGCCATCGGGGCTATCCATGCCGACGCTTACCGGGCAACGGGCGAGGCGGACCTCGTAGCAATTTGCGACGTGAATGCCGATCGGCTCGCATCCGAGGGCGAGCGTCTGGGTGTGAAACATCGGCTGAGTGATTACCGGGATCTGCTGAAAGTGGACGTGGATGCCGTGAGCGTGTGCGTAGGCAACGCACTGCACAGGGAGGTGGCAATCGCGTCGCTGGAGGCCGGTAAACACGTGCTGCTTGAAAAGCCCATGGCGCTCAACGCCACGGAAGCGGTCGATATTCAGGCGACGGCTGAAAAATCATCGGGCGTTCTTCAGATCGCCATGTGCAGACGGCAGCAGCCGCAATCCCAGGTGCTCCGTGATTACATCGCCAAAGGCCTGCTCGGCGAGATATATCATATGCGGGCGGTGTTGGTGCGCCGTCGCGGAATCCCCGGACTGGGCGGGTGGTTCACGACGAAAGCCCTCTCCGGCGGCGGACCGATGATCGACCTGGGCGTGCATTGGTTCGACCTGTCGATGTGGCTGAGCGGACACTGGAACCCAACCAGCGTCAGTGCCAGAACGTATGCCAAGTTCGGCCCGAAGATGGCCGATTATACCTACGTCAGCATGTGGGCGGGTCCGCCGAAGTTTGACGGAACGTGCGATGTGGAAGACTACTCGACCGGTTTCGTGCGCTTCGGCGAAAAGGCGACGATGAGTTTCGAGATCGCCTGGGCGGCGAATACCGAGACCGAATCCTTCGTCGAGGTCCTTGGCGATAAGGGCGGCGCGAGGCTTTTCGCCGGGGATCTCCGTATCTACACGGAGCAGAACGGCCGGCTGGTTGACGTCGAGCCAAAGTTCGACGAGAGTGCGAACCATTATGAAGTGCAGGCACAGAAATTTATCGCCGCATGCCGTGGCGAGCGAGAACCCGCCGCCACGGGCTCCCAGGGTGTGACCGTCATGAAACTCATCGACGCTATTTATGCTTCCAGCAACGCCGGCGCGGAGGTGGAGATAAAGTAAAAACGCGTGCGGCGCGATCGATGCCCTTGAAACCTTCGTCCGTGTCGAGGACTGTTATTCGCTCCGGCCGGACCAGGAGTCCCTGTCCACCTCCGCTTCGATCTTGCCGTAACCCAGCGCTGCCAGGAGCAGCGTGAGAAGGGCGGCCATGCGCGTAGCCGCGGTGACGAAGGCGGATTCGTGTTCCGGATAAAAGAGGGCGACGACGGCGGCGATCTGCACCGCTATGGCTGTGAGAAACTTGCGGGACGAAAGACGCTGAAGGAATGAACGCATGTGTATTCTCCTGTTTTTTTTTGAGATCTGCAATTTGATATTTGAGATTTAATACATGCCTGCGGCAGGCGGGTCCGAGATTTGAAATTTGAAATTTCGGGTTTGTTACATCGTCAGCAATGCCGCCACGACGGGACCGGCCAAATCGAGCAGGCGGTTAAGCAGATCGAGTTCATTGCGTCCAGCGTGGTATGCCGAAACCGCCTGTCGAAACTCATCGCTCTGGCGAATGGAAGTGGCGGCGCGTTCGGTCAGCGTAATGCGGTCGATCACGGTAGAGAGTGACGGATGTTCTCTCGCCCATACGTCGAAGGTCTGCTGAACGGCGCGAACGATCATCTGCTGGACCATTTCATCGGGCATTGCTGTGTCTCCTGTTTCTTGTGAAGTTTTCGATGCGCTACTTGCGGTCATCCGTTTTGACGATCGCCTGCTGGACGGAAAGAAGGTGCTGCCTGATGCGCTCTGTCACGTTGAGTTGGCGAATGACAAGTTCCGAGGCCATCTCCAACGATTCGTCGGCCGCCTTGAGATTGTCCAGGCGCTTGGCGTGGGCCGCCTCCGCGGAGCGAACCTGCTCCGCGATTAGCCCGCGAGCGGCGGTGTAACCCTTTCTCGCAGAAATTACCCATTCGCCCGTCAGTGTAAGGCTCTTGCCCTGGGCGTCCTTGATCTGTCCAGCAGCCACCAGGCGAACGTCGTTGTCAAACGCATGGTCCAGCGCATTGGCTTGTGCGTGAAGGTTGCGGACGATCTCATCGTGCTGGGCGATCTGCCCTTCCCTGGCGCCGGAGATCGCCTTGCGCGCTACGGTGATCAGTTGCAACGTACTCGCCGGGGCGGTGCAACCCGATAGAAACAACGACAGCGGAAGGATTATCGAAGCATATTTACCGAGTGTTGACATGATGAAGCTCCTGTCGGAAATCTTTGACAGCGTCACAGAGTTCCCGTTGAATTTCGTTGAATCTCGTCATCGCGGTCGTGTTCTGTTCGACAACGTGCGTGAGCTTGCTGAGGCGTTCTTCATCGCGCATGATCCGCCCGTGCGCATCGCCCAGTTGTTCTTCACGAAGCCGGCTGAGCTTGCGCTCCCACAGCCACATCGCCCCCATAAGCCCGGCCGCGCCGAAGCTCGCAAGATCCGCAATAAGCGCCATTGTTCCCACGTCTACACCTTTCAATTCGGCGGGCTGTCCAGATCGAACTCGACGATGGCCCGTCCTGTAATGCCGATCGTCTCCGTACCCGTGTCGCTTCTTTGGACCAGGAAATTCTGTTCCGCGCCGTCGATCATCGTCTGCAATGCATTCGTGACGGACGATCCGGACAATGTGCCCGCCGTGCCTGCGGTAAGGGTTGTTGAACCGATGAACTCGGCGTCGTCGGCGCCCGACGCGCCTGGCACGCTCCATGTGAGCGATGCGCCCGGGGCATATTCGTTCCAGGTCGGCAAGTCCTGATCGAAATCCAGCGGGCGCAGGCAGCGATAAACGCCCACTTCGCAATCGCTGTCCGCTGTCAGCTCGATGAAACTTCCGGGGCGAACCGTGACGTTCGTCAGCCCTTTCGCTGGCTCCTCGCCGGTTCGAAGAATCGCGAAACCCAGGCTTCGAAGCTCGTTCATACCGTTGTTCGCGATCGCCTCGCCAATCCAGGGCGTCTCCGGCAGGACGGAAAATATGCCGGCTGAAAAATAAATCGGTAGTTCCCATCGACCTCGCCGCATCCATTCGACGGACTGGCGAAGCTCATTCACATGCACCGCGCGGATATGATCCTGTCCGGCCAGAAGGTCCACGTCAGTCCAGTCGGAGGTGCCATTGAGCTTTTGAAAGAGGCCCACTTGACCTTCCTGGACGCCCCCTGTTCCTGTGACGATTATTTTGCCCTCGTCGCTATCCTGCTCCGGCCACAGCCAGGCCATCGCTTCGGGCGTGGGGGGCGATCCGCCCATCGAGCCTGTAGCGGGGGAAACAAGCCGGTCCGTCACGATGTAACGAAAGTTGTCCGTCGGGTCGGAAGCGGTCGGCGCGAATGTTTCGATACTTACAAACGCGCCGCCTTGAAGTTCTTCGGAAAAGTCCTCCGGCGTGCGATACGTCAGAAGACTTCGGCGGGCCAGGGCCGTTTCGATCTCCATCGCGTCAGATAATTTGACGCGGTGAACGCCGCCTTCGAGGCGGCCCTGCGCGTTTGCATTGATCCAGGTGGCTGCGTACGTCATGGCTTTCAGTCCAGGTATTTCGCGTAGACGGGATGGTCGAATACGTACCGCCCCACCGGCGGGTCGCCGTTATCCATAAGCACCGTCACGATTACGATCGAGTTGAGTTCCACCGCCGCACCCGATCCCAGCGAGAGTTCCGCCAGGTTGTAGGCGGTGACGTCGGAGGCGCCGCTTTTGTCGGTGAATGTTCCAGCGCCCGTCGCTATCTGCTCTCTGACTGAATACTCGCCGCTACCCTGCGACGAGATGACACGGGCGGGATACGATGTAGACCGGCTGGGACGGAGGAACACGATCCACCGACCTTCGACGTCCAGGGCTACGGCATCGGTATTTTCCGGAACCTGGCCGAGCGAGTCAGCCGGCTCGGCGAGATTGGTTACCGTCAGCGTTTCTTCCTCCGGGCAGACAGTCTGTCCGCTCGAGTCGAACTCGATGGGGCTGGCTTCGTAACGGTTGGCCTGGACGACTTCCAGCAGACGGACAAGGCGCAGGCCCGGAGAAGACCCCGCCTGCACCAGACGAGAAAGAGCGTCGTGGAATTGCGCGGTTCGTGACATGATTATCCTCGTATCGTGAGGGTCGTGCTTTGGATGCGGCCGTATTCGTGTCGAACGGAATGAACGTAAGGCCGCTTATCGAGACTGGACGCCAGCTCGAGCAATCGTCCATCCACTCGCTCGACGATGTCGCCCACGTGGTATGAACAGTTGATCCAGCCGAGAGACAGCTTTGCTTCCGTAGCCGATGCAAACGCCTCGGCGCGGCGCAGAGCGAGGCGATGTAACACGTCAGTATCGTCCTTTTCTACCGCCGGATCGGCACCAATGTTGTGGAAGACGCTCGACTCGCAGACATGCCGGAATTCTCCGACACCGGGGAACTTGACTACCTCACGGGCAGTGCCCCCGTCGCCCTTGATCGCCACCGTCAGGCGCGTGTCGGCCTGGATGGCGGCGGTCACGCGAACTTGAACTTCATGTGCCGCAGCTGCTTCAAAATAGTCGCCGGGCAGCTCGTCGCCTCCGAGATACACCGTGCATTCGTCCCTGGAAACCCAGACCGGCCCTTCCCACCTGCGCCAGGGCTTGCTCTCGCCGCATCGGTACTCGACAACCGTTCCAAGGCTTCTTCCCGAGATGTCCTGTGAAATACACGGAAGGAATTTTCGCGGCTGCGATGTCAGGAAGTCCGACGGGCTGATATCGGCGAAACTGAAAAGAGGCGCGCTCCATGGATTTTCGCTGTAGCGGCCGTGCTCGTTCAGGATCCATTTCCGATAGACATCCGCGACCGCGGAAAAATCTTCGGAATCGCTGCGAACGAAGTCCCGCCATCGCGACGTTTCCGAGTAGCTGTCCCAGCCCGGAAAGAGATCGAAAGTGGATTCGTAGAGCTTGGGTTTTCCCATCGCGATGAGACCCTGTCGGGAGGGACGCCGTGCAAAAGTGATCTTCCCGCGATGGAGATTGGTTTTCTTGAGATCCAGTTGATTGCCGTTTGGCTGCAGGCGAACGCTGCGACGCTGCCCGCCCCTGCCGGGCCTGAAAAAGACAAGTCCCAGCTTCGTTCGCGAGGTGCGCAGGTCCAGACCGGCCGAATTCGCGACCTTCATGATTGCCTGGACTATCGACATTCCGCTCAAGTTTTCCGTGCCGAGTGGCATTTCTTCCGTGAGCGTTTCGAGTTCGGACAACGATGGAACGTGAACGTAGGGGGGTATCGCCGCGGCGAGCAGGTATGCCAGAGCGTCTGCGGCGGACCACAGGCGTCCTGTTGGCGACGAACTGAACACGCGCGTTGTTCTTTCGTTCAGTTCCACCTGTTCGTCGCTAGCCGGCAAAGAGTCGCTTTCGTTAAATCGAATATCGGCGTTTTCGACATGCACCAGTGACGAGGACTCCATGTGCCATCGTCCTGACAGGTTGGCATTCAGCAACCGGCAGAGTTGGTGTTCCACTTCCGCCGCGTATTGCTGATCGGGCCCGACTCGTATGACCTGACGGCTGACGATTCCAGGTAGTTCGATCGCCGCGGGGCGCGGTGCGGGACGGATCAGCACCTTCGTCCCGACGGGAGGCAGGAAGTTTTTGTCCTCGACTGTTGTTGAACCATCGGGCGACATGTGGCCTTTAACGACAAGCCTCGCACGTGCGAATATCGGTGCCGGCAGAAACTCCCACTCCGTGACGAGAAGGTCGCGACGTCGCATGCCGTTGACGTAGACACGGGCAGGCCGGCACTTGATGATTGTGGCTTGCTCCGATGGTGGATTGATTGTCAGCGAGATCACGACTGGTCTCCTTGCAGAAAGGCGGGTACCGCCGGCGACGTGGGTATCTTTACGGAAACTACCTTACCCAGTGAACTCGTTTGTCCATTCGCTATGGCCCGGACGGCAATCCTTATCGTGTTGGAGGGCGTCTGGGGGATCGGGAAAGTTACTTCCACGTCGTCGGCGCTTGGGGGTACGTCCGATACGACGTAAATGGGTGTTTGAAGGTCAAGTATGCCGCTGCCGGAATCGCTGAATACTTCGAATCCCGCTGGCTGGGAATGACCAGCCGGTGTCTCGTAGGAGAACCCGACGCGAATGTGGGCGTCCGGAACAATTTCGGCGCTGGTGTCGAAAGGTCTCGCCAGGGGGGCGGGCAGCAGAGCGTCCTCAGTATCTGTTTCCAGATGAATGACGACGTGCGTGTTCCGTTCTTCCACGCCCGCTGACGATACCTTTCTAAGCCCAAGGACGTTTCGCAAGCCCGATTCGAGCGGCAGGTGAAGCTCCATGCTTTCATCTTCTGGTTTCGCGTAGGCGACAGGATTGTTCCAGTCGATATCTTCGACACCGCCAGTACCGAGATAGAAATTGTACCCGGCCAGCAGGAATGCAACGGTCATCAGCGGGCTTCCGGCGACGACGGACGTGTGGTCCACCTTCTCGACGGCTGCAAGGGCAGCCTCGGCGAAGGTAGCGCCGACCCGTAGCAGCTCGCAGAAGGCAGTCTTATCGAAACCCGTCGGCGACGAGTTGGCAAAGCCCGCGCCGGAGGCGTAACCGGCGGCCAGCAGGCCATACGTGACCCAGTCGCTCACGCTGCGGAGCGTCGCGGTATCGTTCTCGCCGTCGTCCACGACCGTCACACGGCTGCCTGAGGCGTCCAGGTCGGTTATTCCCGTAACGCCCAGGACGAAAGCGGCGTTCGGCGTCAACATATCACCGCTTGCCGCCGTAGCGATCCGCAGCTTCTGGCAGTCCACGGACGCCCTGTAATCCGCATCGTCGCTGTAGAGGATGTCGGTATCAGGCAAGGCGCTGAGGGTCTCGATCGTGGCTGCGCGGTCTATCAGCGCCTTGGCGTTTGCGAGCGTGTCGGCGTCGATCCGCGTCGCCAGCCAGAGATTTTCAGCGCGAATTTCGGAGGCGGTCTTTCGCGTCGTCGTTTGATAAAACGGGTTGGCCGTACCGGACGAGAACGCCGTCCCGAAGTGGTTCAATCTGCTCGTCGCAGAATGTAATTTCCCACTACTCGTGAAAAAGCCTGGGGTTCCATAGCCTATCAAAAAAGCGCACGCGCGGGCCTCGATGACCGGTCGGCCATTCAAAAAACTCGTCAGATCGTTTTCGACCTGGCTCTGGAACGTCGCATAATCGGCCAGCGACTCGCTGCTCGAGGCGTTGGGCAGATAGCAGATGAGCGATCGCGGCGTTTGCAGCTCGGAAATGCAGTAGTCGGCGAATTCCCTTCCGTCGGAGCTGTCCGGCACCAGGACGACAGTCCGTCTCGCCTCGACGTAATCGCCGTTCGGCTCGGGCGAGAACGGTTCCACGTCGGCAAGCGAGGTGCCGATCTTGATCTCGTCGAAGTCGCAGGTAAAGCCGTCGGAGACACCGGACGACGCGCCGATTCTGATGTACGAGGTGCCGTCCAGTGTATCGTAATTGTCCAGCCCGGAAACCGACCCCGCCGACAGGCCGTCCACGAACAGCTCTCCCCGCCCGTCGTTTGCCGTCGGCGAGGACGCCCGCACGATATTGGCGACCACGTAGACCCACCGGCCCGTGTCGATCGCCTGCGAATATGACGTCGAATGATAGCTGCCGGCGTCGTCGCGCAGTTGCAGCCGGAGCTTTCCGTAGTTGGACAGTTTGATAAAGAAATCGTTCAGTGCGATGCGGCTGATGATAAAGAACATCTCCAACGGCGGCGCCACCGGGACCCGAAGCCAAAAGCCGACGTGGTAACCTTCACCCGGCGAGAGCGTGGCGACGTCGTTGCGCGTGACGTAGGCCCTGTCCGTGCCGACGACGGTTGTCCGCAGGCCGACGGCGCCGCGTTCGGGGAAGGCCGCATCGGTGGACTGGACGATCGTCGAGCTTCCGGCCTGGACGACCGCGTCCCACTCGCCGAATGCAGGAACCTCATTGTCGATGTAATGCAGGAGGCTCATGCTTTTACCTCATTCAACGCAGAGAACGCGGAGAGCGCAGAGTTTTTTGTTTGTGTTTCAGACATCGTCTAGGTTTTTCTCCGCGTGCTCTGCGATCTCTGCGTTGAAACTATTTTTTTGCAAAAAATCTTCGGCGATCTCGGCCAGGCGTTTCTCGTCGTCGCCTGGTTCGCCGTGGTTAAGCTGCACGCGGATGGTAGCCGGTAGTCGGGAGTCAGTAGTCAGTTCAAAAAACCGCGCTGCGTGCGTCGGGAAACGTCGGGTGCGTTCGAGCGTCGCGGCGACCGCAGTCTGTCTGTTTTTCCCGGCTACCGGCTCCGGGCTACTGACTACGAATCGCCGCCTCTCGTCCCTGGCGAACGGCTTTTTACCACGGAGATCACCGAGGTCACTGAGGTTCTGGTTTTGAAGTTGTGCTTTTGAACCATTCATTTGTTTTTCTCTGTGCTCTCTGTGTCCTCTGTGGTTCAGGTTGTTATCGCCAGTGACTGCGAGTAGATACGCCCGTCGATCTCTGCCATGACGTAGAGCGTCTTGGCTCCGCCGGCGTCGATGTTCATGGTCACCAGCCCGGTGGCGTCGGAGATAACCTCGTAATCGGCGTCGGCCTCGATCTCTCTCATCTGTTCGCCGGTGGATACGGAGAAATCCGTCTGCGGGTCGGGCTCGGAGAAGTCCGCATCGGCGATCCACGTGCGGATCAGGAATCGCTCGGCGAGGTTGTTGCCTGCGGCGTCGGCGACCTGAATGTCCATCAAGCCCGTGCCGCCGCCATGATCCGATCCCGCGAAAACTATTTGTGGGATCATGTCCGCCAGGCCGCTTTCCAGCCCGGCAGCGGCGTGGACATGCAGGGCGTCGGCGTTGGATGTGTCGGTGAGCGTCTCGGCCTCTGCGCCGGTGATGTCGGTGGCGGCGAAAAACGCCCTTGCCTCGGCATCCGTAACGCCGTAGATGCACGTCCCGCGATAGTCGATCACGTCCCCGCCGTTTGCGACGATCCGCCCGTCGTACGTTCCGCCGGAGGCTAGGATCATCGCCAGTCGCAGGTGCGGCGTTGCCGACGGCACGGGGAAGCCGGTCGTGTTGACGGTGAGCGTGCCGGAGGCGGTCAGGTAGATGTAGTTGGCAGCGTTGTTGGTCAGGGCGTTGCCTGTGGACGGGGCATACTCGATAAGCGTATCGCCGTTGAGGAACTTGCCCGCCCGCACGCCGAAGGTCAGGTCGCCGTCCTTGAAGACTCGCAGGTCCCCGGCCCGTCGGGCGACGTTCAGCAGCCGCTGGAGCATCTTATAAAAGCTCGTGTAGTAGGGCGATTCACCGACGGTGAGGAAGGCGACTTCCTGCTCGGCGTCGGTCGTGCCGGAAAGGTTGTCAAGTTCCGTATCTGTTGGGTAAAGCTCTGTCATGGTCGACCTCACTCGATATGAAGGGTTAGCAATCCTGTCTGGGGCTCATAGTTGCTTACGTAAAATGCATCAGGTGGTAAAGGCGGCGGGGCGGAGCGTATGTTCTCCAATTGCGTTTCGACCTGTGTGCCGTCAGGTGTCGTCACGCGGAATACGATTCGGTGCATTCCCTCTTCCGGAAGTGGAATCGAGGTGGAGATCAAGTCCACCCCGAAGCCGAACATCCCGGCTCCGAAAGCGCCTTTACCGAGTCCCGGCGCAAGGAAGCCGTCGTATCCCAAAGCGCCCCTTCCGAAGACGTCCTGCCCCCAGGCGAAGCGAGGCAGAGATTCGGGCCAGGCTGGCATTGACGTAATGGGTTCGGCGTCAAGTTCACCCGTTGCGTGATCGTCGAAGACTTCAAGCCGCGAACCCCTTGGATAGGACACTGATCGGAGGATCCATGAGCGGTAAACCCAGCCTGGCCGTCTGAGGGAAATCGGCAGATGATCGGACAGGTCTTCCGTTCGTTTTGCCGGGTCTACGGCCGTGATCGTCAATTCCGTCGGGCAGTCCGCTGCCTCGACCAGGAACGCTCTTTGATCTGTCGTATCGGTCCACGCGACAAGTGCGCCGTTGGCGTATAACTGGTGATACATGCCTGGGTTGTGTGACCGGAACGTCACGCACCACAGCCCCGGAACGTCCGGCAGCGGATACGCCAGAAGAGAGTCGATATTGTCTGTTATCAGGACATTTGTCATGGTAGTTGCCGATATTCGATCTCGTACTCACACCAGAAGCCGCGGGCCTTCCTGATGGGACTTGTCAGGCGGAAGCTTTCGATTAAGACTTTCTGGAATGTTTGTCCGTGGTTGTCCACCAGCCTGTGCGCGGCGCCGTCGATAAGCTCTTCGATCTGTGCTATCTGCGCGTAAAGCTCGCTTGCCGAATCAGCTTGCAGCCGACCTGTCTGCGTTACCCGCTGCGGACGCAACCCGAAGTCGAGGACGAGTTCACCGTCGATACCGGGGAAGCTGCGGCGCACGGTTTCTCTCGTTTGTCCGCCGGGAACGAGTTCGTTTGGTCCGGTTGAGAAAACGTCCTGTCCATCCAGCGTGGTCATTCCTGTACCTCCGCGGCGAAGGGATCGATGGCGCCGCTTTGTGCTTCGGCGGCAAATTTCAGTTCCGCCGTGGCCATTCCGGACTGTTCGTAAGACAGTCGAACATCTGTGAGGACAGAGCCGACCAATGAAACGATTCTGGCCTGCTGCCCCTCGGCAGAGGCAATCGTGAACGAAAGTGTGGCGATATCGCCCAGTGTCAATGCCTCTGCGGCGGCTATGTCCCGAATGCGCACTTCCGCGGTCAGGATCGGTCGATCAAGCTGGATGCTGGTGGCGAACGAATCGCTGTCCGCCCCTGTCGCCAGGGCGCCGGCGTGTCGCGATAGGCGGATCGAAACCGGCAGCGGAAGGGCGGTTTGTCCGAAGGTAGCCGAGATGATTCTTGTATATCGTCCCATCAGAGACCTCCCTCAGATTCGAAGTGGCACCTGACGTGGAGCACGGCTTCGATTTCCGGGCGTCGGATGCTTGAATCCACTTCGCAACGGAGTATCTCACTTGCCCGTCCGAGAGGAAGGTCGCGGCAGCGTCCCCCGCGATACGGATCGTTCAATATCGCCCCGGCCAGTATCGAGCAGACGTCCATGACGCGGGCGACGCCCTGTCCCGCCGCCGAATGCCGCGCGTGAATTCGGATGCGAACGTTCAGGCGAACCCACGTGGTGGACGGTGAATCGTCACACTGAAATGCCTCCTGGCTTTCGAGATGAATGCATGCGCGCAAGCTGGCTGTGGAGTTTCCGGCGTCGCCGAGCACAACCAGCGAGAAGACGTCCGTCGATCTCGCCGTCGAGACGAGGTCCTGGAGTATTTCTGTGCCGATGGCGGTCATTGCTCAGACTCTCCTCAATCTCACGTTTCCCAGCGTGCGTGTTTGCTCGGGGACGCCGTCGCCGTCGAGATCCACTGCCATGCGGAGCTGGACCTGGAGCCGGCGAAATTGATTTGTGTAATATTCCGCCTTGATCCAGTTGGCGTCCCGGGCGGTCGCGTTTTCCGCGCGGGCAGTGAAAATCGCCGCCAGCGCGCCGTGCGCGATGACAGAGCGGAGCTGGCTCGAATCCACAAAGTCGGCCGAGTCTATTCCTGCCGATTCGGTTACCATGCGAAGTCTCTCGGCGAGGTCCTGGTATTTCTGTCGTATCTGGGGAGCAAACGATAGGACGTGGAACTTCAGATCGCTACCGGTCGGCGGCGCCAGGGCTGTTCCAGCCGGGTCGTTACGCAGCAGGGAAATGGTCAGTGTGGTTGCTGAGTCCACGGCTACTATTTCCCAGGCGCCACCTTCGGAAGGGATGGTCGTGTACGTCGTGAGGACCATGCCCGGGACAATTTCGACGGCGGCGAAGTCGGCCGAAGCGGAGGTAAATGTCGTGCCGCTTATTGCCCCGTCGTCGCCGGCGATGAGTCGCTGACTGGCCGGTCCTTCGTCCAGGAACACGCCTGGTTCGATTCCCAGCAGGTCTCTATCCGTGCACGGTATGCTCATCGTTCATCTCTACTTTCGTGTTCTGTGTCTGCCAGTTTGGTTGTGGGTCGCCGGGCCCGTTCCCCGAAAGCCGGCTATGGTCGCATTGTGGCGACCGGAGGAACGGGCCCGGCGCCCCAGGCGCCGGGGTTACGGTCAAGACACGTCCAGGCTGGTGATCATGCCGTGGGCGTTCTCGTTGCGAAGCTCCAGTGTGTACTCTCCGATGACTTCACCGGCTTCATAGTCGCCGGTGGAAGCGAGCGGCTTGTAGTGGAAGCTGCGTCCCGAAAGCCCCAACACGTCCACTCGCGAGCTGTCCAGTAGAAGGACGGAATTCGCCGGAACGGATCGGCAGAGAATGACACGGCAGATACCGAAGTCGCTCTCGTAGACGCTCACCAGGTCGCGGAATGACACGTCCTGCGGGCCGAATGATCTGCTCGACGTGATGAAGCTGTTGATACGCCGCTTCTGGTAGCCGTTGACGGCGATCGTGTCGATGCGCGCCGAGGATTGCTCCCAGATAGTGCGGAGCGCCAGGTTCAGTTGTGCCTCGGTGAGGTCGCCGTCGGCAGGGAAGCCGTCGACGTTAGGCTGGAACACGTTCGTCGTCAGTGTCGGGATGACTCCCTTCATCGTTCGCCGGACGGTTTCGGAACCTTGCGGATTGGTGGCGGGGGAAGCGCCGTTGACGACGGTGCTCTCCAGGTCCCTGAGCAACTCTCGCAGGCGTTCCTGTTTCTGGTAGTCCAGTTCATCCGAAACGGCGACCTTCCGGACGGCGAGGTCGGACCCGCTGACGCGCACGGCGGCGGTGAAAATCTGAGTCCAGTTGCCTTTCCGGCTACGGGTGGAGAAACGCGCCGACGGGGCGCTGTCGCCTTCCAGCGCGGCGTTGCCCAGGATATGGAGCACCTGTCCGTCCACGAGGTCCTCGGGCGTCGTTCCACCGTAGCCGCGAACCACCGTAACGTTCCCCCCGCCGGTATCCACGGCGGATACCAGCATCAGTTCGCCGCTGCCGTCGGGACGGACCTGGTCGCCAACGCGGAAACGATCCGCATTGTCAACGTCGAAAGTCGTGTCTGCCGACGGGTCCGTCCAGGTGCCATCGTTGATCGTGTCGGTGTTGGGTAGAAGCTCGTCTTCCAGCCATTCGTGATATGTGCTCGTCGCCATGCGGGGCGCGTCGCCCAGGTGGTCCAGCAGGGGCGTCTCATATGGAGAGACGATACTGACGATGTCAGAGACGTCCTCTGCGATTTCGGGCAGCTCAGCCCCGGATGCGTATGTGGCTTTTCCTGTAAATGACATTCTGATCTCCTTGCTGCGTAGTCGGGTCGGCAAAGACCCCGGCTACTTCCGTTCAACAGTTATTTGACAGTGCGATTTCCCGTCGCAGACGCAGATACTCAGCCACATGCCGCCGGTTTCCCGTTTGGGAGGCTTTTTCGGCTGCCTTGGCCAGGTTCGCCGCCATGGTTACGTTGCGAATGGACGCGGTTCTCGGCGGTAGAGAAGCGTCTTCCTCTTTGGCGAGAAACGGCTTGTCTACCAACAGCCGCTCTACGCTCTGAGCCAGAGTGTCCGGATCGAGTTCTTCACCCAGATCGACCCTCTTGGAAAGCAGCAGTGACGCCGCATCCAGGTCAACGACTCCGGCACAGCTCAATATGCGTTCAGCCGACAGGCGGTTCCGGGTAACGGTCAACTGGTGATTCGTTTCGTCCCTTTGCGCTTCTGCCGCCGCCAACTCATCGCTTTGTGCGTGGAGCTGCGTCTGCAATTCACCGAGCTTCTGCTCGACTTCCTGAATCCTGGTTTCAGCCTGTTGTGCCCGTCGGCGGTACTTGATGGATTCGCCCACAGGTACGAGTCTTGGCGCGCCGGATTGATCCTGGCTTTCTTCCGGATTCTCAACTTCTGTTTCTGGCATGTAACTTTTCCTTATGTGTTCAGATGTTCCGATTTCGGGTATCTTGTGTGGAATATCCGAGCTCGGAGAGCACAGTCTCCTGCGGGACTCCGAGCTGGATTTTTGTCTGGGCGTTGCGAAGTTGTTCGCTTTCGTCTGTCGGAAGGGGGTTTGACCAGAGCACTTCCGTTCTGCGATCTTCAGGCGCGGTGTGAAGGACGCCTGTCCTGGCAAGCCACTCCAGGCATAGTTTGGCGATGGCCTGGAGTCCCCGGCCGTAGGTGAGCCTTTTCTTGGCGGTCCGCATCAACAGGCCGCTCAGCAGGACTTTCAGCGCGGTCGCACTTGTGAGGTGACCGATGTTGCCCCGGACGAGTCCCGCAGCCAGCGGTGTGACGCCGGAAACCTTGTCCATCGCCTGGCGCACCTCTTCGATATGAGCATCCTCGCTGGGAGAACCCGTGTCGGTGCCGAATTCCTCGATGCGTGCATCGAGATTCTGCGTAGCCCACATCTGCCCTGGGCCAACCGGTCGTTCGAGAAAATCGTCAATCCCTTTTCCAAGGTACATCTTGAACGACTGGTAGGTCACACGATTGGCGCGATCGGACAGCCGTGTGTTAAGTTCGTCCTGGAGCGGAATCAGCGGTTCCACGTCGCTCTGGCCTTCGTAACTGCCCGGCATCGCGAGGTTCTGAACGTGAACGATCGGTATCCTCCCGAGGGCATTTGGGCCTTCCGCCACAAGTACCCGGTCCTCGTATCGCTGCCACCACGACGGGCCGAAAATTTCCACTACCTCGACGACGGCTTGCGCCTGGCGATCTTTGCCGAGGTGGAACCAGGCTCGTTTGGACCCGGCGAGCCTGGACGGGCACTTGTGAAAACGCTGGATCCAGTAACGCGTGTGCGTGTACTCGTTTTCGTCCAGAATGGGCAGAACTCGGGGCGCCTCGATCGTCTCAAGTTGGATTTTGCGGGCCGACGCCAGAACCCGTCGCAATGCGGTTCTAGACCCAGCGCGGTCCGAGTCCTGCAACCGTTCCGGTTTGAAAGATTTCTTTCCCGAGTCGGAGCCGTCGCCGCTCGCGGTTTCGGGACCGTTTTTAGAAGTGCCCGGCCGGCTTGGTCCGTCGCCTGGAAGCGCTTCGGTGGAGGGGGCGCTTTGCGGGCGGAAAAGGGAACCGAATCGCTCTGGCTTATAGCCGGCCGGGGTGCGAAGTGCGATATCAATGAATCCGTATATGGAACCCAACAGGGCGATTTCCTGAAGCAGACCAATGCCGCCGTTGGCATCCAGGATCGTGTCGAGCACCGTTTCAATAACGCCTGCCACATGAGGATCAGGCGCCAGTGACTTGATGGTGACAGGCTTTCCGAAGAGAAAGTCGACCATCGTGTGGATACGCCACGCAATGTCGTTCTCGATGACGACTTCTTTTCGTCGCAAGTCCGTCGTTCCGTTGCTGGCGTTGGATCTGAAGATGCCGGTGATACGTGCCGGAAGACCCACCTCCTGCGCCTGAAAATATGGTCGACTGTTGGAATTCAGTACCCTGGAGGTCGGGCCTTCGATTGGTAGAAGCGGGTTGCGGAAGTAGTCCCATCGTTGCTTGCGGGACATCGTCGGCTGGGACGATTGCCGATCGATCATGTACGCCAGATACTCGTCAGAAAGTTGCGGGTCTTGGAAGTTCGCCAGGTTGAAAGCCATCTATGTATCTCCTCAACCTAGGGCGAATACCCATGTTTGTGTGGACCAAACGGGGAACTTTTCGTGAGCGGGATTTTCTAACTTGTGGCAGGACAAGGAGAAAAAATTTTGGATTTTTTCCTCCTGTTATGGGGATCGACTGGACTTTTTGGGCGCACAAAATGGGCACGTACTGCGCCTATGATTGTCTATGGCCGGAAGATATGTTCCCGTTCAACTTTCCAGGGTAATGACATTGTGGCCCAAACCTGCTAAACTCCGGTCCTTATGAGCAATTCAAACAGTTACACAAGCCCGTTGGTCGAGCGGTATGCCAGTCGCGAAATGCGGGAACTGTTCTCGCCACAGAAAAAGTTCTCCACATGGCGAAGGTTGTGGCTGGCGCTGGCTGAAGCGCAGAAAGAGTTGGGGCTGGATATAACCGCCGCTCAATTATGCCAGATGGCGGAGCATCTGGATGACGTCGATTTCGCCAGGGCAGGGGAATACGAGCGCCAACTGCGGCATGACGTCATGGCCCACATCCATGCCTTTGGCGACGTCGCGCCGGACGCAAAACCGATTATTCATCTCGGCGCGACCAGTCAATTTGTCGTGGATAACACGGATGCGATCCTGATGCGGGAAGCTATCGGCCTGCTCGTCGGAAAGCTCGTAAACGTAGTCAATGCCCTCGCATCATTCGCGCTGGAACACCGGGATTTGCCATGCCTGGCGTTTACGCATTTCCAACCGGCCCAGATGACCACGATAGGAAAACGTGCCGCCCTGTGGTGCCGGGATTTCCTGTACGACCTTGATGATCTGGAGTATCGACTGGATGGCCTTGAGTTTCGCGGCGTTAAGGGAACTACGGGAACCCAGGCGAGCTACCTTGCATTGTTCGAAGGCGATCACGAGAAAGTTGAAGCTCTTGATAAGATCGTGGCTGGAAAAATGAGCTTCGAAAAGGTCAGCCGGATTACGGGACAAACGTACAGTCGAAAGATCGACGCCGGCGTGGCACAAGTATTGGCGGGAATCGGCGCCACGGTTCACAAGTTTTGTAATGACGTGCGCCTCCTTGCTCATCGAAAGGAGGTCGAAGAACCGTTCGAATCGACGCAGGTTGGATCGAGTGCCATGGCGTACAAACGCAACCCCATGCGTTGTGAGCGCGCGACCGGACTGGCGAGATTCCTGATGGACGTGGCGTCAAGTCCTCTGCATACTGCGGCAGAGCAGTGGTTCGAACGCACGCTCGACGATTCCGCAAACAAGCGAATCGTCATTCCGGAGGCTTTCCTGGCTGCCGACGCCATTCTCGGAATCGTGCTTAACGTTTCACGGGGACTGGTTGTTTATCCCGCCGTCATCGCGGCCAATGCGGCTGCGGAGTTGCCGTTCATGGCGACGGAGAATATTTTGATGGCGGCGGTAAAGGCTGGGGGCGACCGGCAGGACTTGCACGAGCGGATTCGGCGTCACAGCCAGGCAGCGGCGCAGCAGGTCAAAGAACATGGTCGTCCGAATGACCTGATCGAACGCCTTAAGGGCGACGAAGGCTTTTCCGGTATCGATATGGATTCGCTTCTCGATCCGGCGTCGTTTACGGGGAGATCCTCACAACAGGTCGATGCCTTCCTGGACGAGATGGTCGAACCTGTCCTCAAACGATACGCAGATCGGCTGGGACAAAAAAGCGAGCTGGACGTCTGACGTTGCCGTGGGGCCTCGGGGAAATTACCCCATAACCAGACGCGTAAACTCATTCCCTCTCTGTTCGTAATTCAGGAACATGTCGTAGCTGGCGCAAGCGGGCGAGAGCAGAACGACGTCGCCGGATTCCGCCAGAGACCTTGCTGCCGAAACCGAGGAACTGAGGCTGTCGGCCTGTTCGATGACGGGGCCTATGTTCCCTGCCGCCTTGCGCGTCGCCGATGCGATTGCTTCGCCCGTGGCGCCTATGACGATCAGCGCCTTTACCCTTTCGGCAATGACGGCCCCCAAATGGGCGAAGTCCACCCCCTTATCGTAGCCTCCGGCGATCAGGATAACCCGGCCCGGATCGAACGCCTCGATCGCTACGATGGCGCCCTCCGGCGTTGTGCACTTCGAATCGTTATAGAAAAGTATGCCGTCCTGCTTTGCGAGCAGTTGAAGACGATGGGGCAGGCCCGCAAATTGCCGTAGCGACGATGCTACGACTGACCGGTCAAGGCCGAACTCGCGGGCGATACGCCATGCCGCCTGTGCATTCGCCTGGTTGTGGCAGCCGGGCACCGCCAACTCGAACGGTTCGCCAAGCGGGTCGAAAAATGCCGTTCGTCCGGGTGTTTCATCCTGCCACGCTCTTGTCTCTTCGCACTGAGCGTTGAGAATCAGCAAATCATCGGCACCCTGGTAGCGAAAGATATTTTTCTTGGCCAGTGCATACGCACCCATGGTTCTGTGCCGGTCCAGATGATTTGGGGTAAGGTTCGTCACGAGGGCGACATGGGGGCTTTTTCGTACGAAGGGGACGTTCTCAAGCTGAAAGCTCGAAAGCTCCAGGACGACGATGTCCGTCGGGGCGATGTTGTCCAACTTGTCCAGAAGGCACACGCCGATGTTGCCTCCGACGTGAACGTTAAAGTTGCATGAAAGGGCTGCTCCTGTCATGGCGGTCGTGGTGGATTTGCCTACACTGCCGGTTATCCCGACGATAGGTGCGGCACATCGCTGAAGGAACAGGTTCGTCTCGCTCGTTCGAGGGACTCCGACGGCGTCGGCTGCGAGCAGGAGAGGATGGTCAGAGGGCATGGCTGGGTTCACAACCAGCAGGTCCGCATCAAGGAAGTCTTTTTCCTCATGCGAACCGAGATGAAGGACCACGTCAAGGGCGGCGATCTTCGCCAGGGAGTCTTCAAGCTTCTCTGCCGGCGCCTTGTCGGAAACAGTCACCCGAGCGCCCTGCTCGCACAGCCATTTCGTTACCCCGATCCCGCCGCCGAAGCGACCCAGTCCTACGACGGTCACACGGAGTCCGGCGAGTGTGGGAATCGAACTGGACGGTTCTGCGTTCATGGCGATCAGGATAGGCTCTCAAGCGGGCCGAGCCCAAGCACCGTCCTCGCCGACAGATCGTAACGGCGAGCAACTTCGACGACTTCTTCCGCGGTGACTTGGAGCAGCCTCTCGATGTCGTCCGACAGGGGGACGTATTGTTTCATGTAAACCCACTCGAAACCGACCGCCGTCAGGCGACCCATCGGTTGTTCTCCCTTGGCCGTTGCGCCGGTCGCGATTTTGTTCTTGGCAGCCTCCAGCTCCGTATCGGTCGGTCCGGACTCGGCAAAGGTTTGGAATTCGGATGCCGCTATCCGTGTGGCCTCCACAGCCCGGTCCGCATCGGATGAGATAAATGTCAGGAATACCCCTTCGCGATCAAAGGGGCTGTATGTCATCGAGGCCTCATCGGCGATCGCCGGGTCCACCAGGGCGTAGTAAAGTCGGCTGCCCGTCGTGTCTCCAACGATTGCCGCCAGTATCTGGGCTGCGTAGCGGGCGTCGTCCTGGCAGGAGGGGGCCTTGGACATTATCCCGATATGCTCGCGAGATACCTTCCGATCGGTAATGACCGACGTAGCGCGGGGAGGGTGCGATTCGAAATGTTCCCGTCCGGTGCGCGACGGCGTCCAGGACGAACACAAGTCGGCTATCTGCGCCGCGAAAGCGTCGAAATCCAGGTTACCTACACCGGCGACTGTAATATTATCGGGAGAGTAACGCCTGTCGAAATAGGCCTGCATGCCCTCCTGTCGTAATGCCTCGATCGATTCCGTGCTTCCGAGAATGCGGTTGCCCAGAGGATGCCCTTGGAAATGTGCGCTCATGAGTCCATCGTAAACGCGGAACTTCGGCTGATCCTTGTACAGGGCGATTTCATCCAGGATGACGCCTTTCTCCACGTCGAAGTCCTCTTTACGCAGGGCGGGTCTCATGATGTCGCAGAGCAAATCCACCAGAGGCGCCTGGAACTCGGGCAGGACGGCGGCGAAGTAGACCGTGTTCTCCTCGTTTGTGAATGCGTTGTAGTTTGCGCCGAGCTCGTCGAATGTGCGATTGACGTCCAGGGCGCTGCGCCGATGTGTTCCCTTGAACACCATATGCTCGAGGAAATGACTTACGCCCGAAACGTCGGATGTCTCGTCTCGACTGCCCGTACGCACGAAAAACCCAGCCGCCATCGACGCCGCCGTTGGATTAACCTCCGCGACGATATCCAGGCCGTTATTCAATTGCATGTGTTCGAATTTCACGGATTCACTCGCTGATAATGGACGTATCCAGTGCTTGCGGGCCTAGTGTCAACACGACGAAATCCTTCGCTGGATAATCCCGCAGATATTCCAGAACATCCGTCCGACTTACGCCGTCTATTGCCTCCGATATTTCCTTCAATCCTCGCAGGCGTCTGAGATGATACCAATCACTTATCATGGATTCTGATCGCGCAGCCGTCGATTCGCCCTGCATTACGAGCGCACTCTTGAGCTGTGTGCGCGCCCTGTCGAGTTCGTGATCTTCGATTCCCTCTTCCAGGCGGCGGAGTTCCAGTACCGTAACGTCGAACGTCTTCTGCGCCAGGTCCGGCCGGGTTCCGGCATAGGTGAAAAACCCCGCATGGTCTTTCAGACTGTGATAGCAGCAGGATACGTGATACGCCAGACCCCGTTTCTCGCGGACCTCCGTAAACAGTCTGCCACTCATACCGCACGATAGTACAGCCTCGGCCATGCGAGCTGAGTAATAGTGATCGTCACATGGTGGCACGGATGGGTGGGCGAGTGCTATGTGAGTCTGTGCGGATTCTTTCTCTACGTGTGTGACGCCGTTTTGGGCTGGCCTGGTGTTCGCCGGATGAGGAGAGCCGGATGACCAGTCGCCGAACAACTCGGCGGCAACATCTCGAAATTGTTCCCACTCGAAATTCCCCGCTACTGCGAGGATCGTTCCATCAGGGCTGAAAGAAGCGGCTGCGTGTTCCCTGATTGTCGTCGGGGTCATTGACTTGAGGGACTCAACCGTACCGTAGATGCATCGCCCCAGTGGAAACGGATAGAACTTCTCATAAAGCAGAAGGTTGCACTTTCGAGCGGGCTCGTCTTCCAGGGACATCAGATCCTGAAGAACCAATGCCCTCGCCGGTTCAAACGTTGTATCGTCCAAACCGGGACGGCGAACGATGTCGGCATAGATTCTGAGAACATCATGCAGATTCCGCCCCAACTGGACGGACGAAAAAAGAACATGCCGGCTACGAACGGACTCGTGGCGCTGGCACCCCAAAGCATCGAGCGCGTCGTTAAGCGCCCGGGTATCCCTTTCTCCTGCGCCGCGGAAAGCCCACTCCGTCGTTACATATGCTGCTCCGGAGGCGTCGTCCGGATCATAGGCAGCCCCTGCGGGTACGGCGATGGCCATGGCTGCGGATGACACGTTCGGCATTTTTTGCCCGAGAAGCGTCATGCCGTTTGAGAGCGATTCCTGAAAAAATCTATCTGACACGCAGCGCCTGCCTTTCGTCCTGCCAATACCCCCGCCACTTCTCGGCGGCCAAAAGCAGGCTATTTTCTTACGCCCTCGTATTCCTGGTTGCCTTTCGAGACACGCGCCCGGCAGGACTCGAACCTGCGACCTGCGGTTTAGAAGACCGCTGCTCTATCCAACTGAGCTACGGGCGCAACCTGAGCGTAATTATAATCGCTTCCTCAACGATCATAAGAGGAATCTTGTATTTGCCCAATCCGTGATGATACACTCCCTCCTTGTTTGTCCGGGCCAGGCGAGCCTTGACGACCTGTCGGTACCAGGCGCGGTATCCAATTGATATTTCCGGAAAGTGCTGATTACGATGTGTGAAGCGGAAGGATCGAGGAGAAACATGAAGAAAAGCCTGTTCACAAGTGAATCCGTTACGAAGGGGCATCCGGACAAGGTTTGCGACCAGATTTCGGATGCCATTGTCGATAGCCTGATCGCGAAAGACCCACATGCGCGCGTGGCCTGCGAGACGCTCGTGACGACCGGGCTGGTTGTTCTGGCCGGCGAGATCACCGTGCATAATCATAAGGCGGAAGAAGCGCTTCTGGCTGCGGAAGACACGGCCCGCGACGTGATCAAGTCCATTGGATACGATGATCCGTCGACGGGGTTCGATTATCGCGCATGCGCTATCATCAAGGCGATGCACAGCCAGTCGGTTGACATCTCCCAGGGCGTTACGGCAGGGAAAGGCAAAAGCAAGGAACAGGGCGCCGGCGATCAGGGTTTGATGTTCGGCTTCGCCTGCAACGAAACCAGAAGCCTTATGCCGCTTCCCATCCAGTTGGCGCATCGTTTAACGGCCGGTCTAAGCGAAGCACGCGAAAGCGGGAAGATCAAGTGGCTTCGTCCGGACGGAAAAAGCCAGGTCACCATCGCCTACGAAGGCGACAAACCCGTTCGCATAGACACCATCGTCCTGTCCACGCAGCATACCGAGGACGTGATCAGCACGCGAACAGGCAACATGAGTTCTAAGGCGGAAAAGGAATTGATCGAGAAGGTCATCAAACCTGCCGTCATGGAAGAATGTCCCAGGATGTGGAGTAATCACATCAAACTCCACATTAATCCGACCGGGCGTTTCGTCATCGGTGGTCCTCACGGCGATTCGGGTGTGACCGGCAGGAAGATCATAGTAGACACATACGGTGGAAGGGGAAGCCACGGCGGAGGGGCGTTCAGCGGGAAAGACCCTTCAAAGGTCGACCGTTCCGCCAGCTACATGGCTCGGTACATCGCCAAGAACATCGTCGCAGCGAAACTCGCAACGGCCTGCGAGGTGCAGCTTGCATACGCCATTGGCGTGGCGGACCCGGTTAGCGTACTGGTGGATTGTGAAGGAACCGGCGTTATCGACGAAGAACGGCTGGGAAAAGCTGTCCGGAAAGTCTTTCCTCTCAGGCCCAAAGAGATTATCTCGCACCTGAATCTGTTGCGCCCGATCTACCGTCAGACTGCATATGACGGACACTTCGGTCGAAAAGGCGCGGCCTTTACCTGGGAAAAGACCGGCAAAACCAAGGAACTTCGTAAAGCATGCGGTTTATGACCGAATGGTGGAAAAAACACTGGTATTCCGGGCCCACGAAGCGTATTCCGTGGGCCTTGGTTATTTCACAAAGCAAAAAACGCATAACGGAGCGAAACGATGTCGCAATTGAACAGCAGGGAACGGGTCTCACGGTTTCTGAAGCGTCAACCCGTGGATCGTATTCCATCTTCCGAAACTTTCTGGACCGAAGCGCAGGTAAAATGGCGAGCCGAGGGACACATTGGCGAGGACGAGGATCCGCAGGACCACTTCGACCTGGACATTCGCAAGTTCTGGCCGTTCGAGTACGTCTCGAATCTGGAGTTCGGCGAGGAAATCGTCGAGGAAACCGATGAGACGAAGCTCGTTCGCAACGGCAACGGTGCGCTGCTGCGATGGTGGAAGGACAAAGCCGGCACGCCGGAGCACGTGGATTTCGACGTGAAAGAGCGCGCCACATGGGAAGAGAAAGTCCGCCCGTACCTGGTGGACGAAAGCCTTTACCGTCGGAGGATCAAGTTCGAAGAGTATCGCCAGGCGAAAGCCGACGCCGAGAAGAAGGAGCGTTTCTTCCTCTGGAGCGGTGTCAACTCGTTCGAGTGCATGCACCCGGTCTGCGGGCACGAGTACATGCTCATGGGCATGGCGCTCGATCCGGACTGGGTCAAGGATATGTGCAACGTCTATGCCGAGCTCAATATCAACCTGATGGAAATCCTCTTTGCCGAAGAGGGCAGGCCTGACGGGATATGGTTCTACGAGGATATGGGGTTCAAGGAAAAACCGTTCATGTCGCCAACGATGTACAAGGACATAGTCTGGCCGGCGCACAAGCGGACGTTCGGTTATGCACACTCGCTTGATCTCCCGGTGATCGTCCACTCCTGCGGATTCGTTGAGGCGTTGGTGCCGGGTCTAATCGAGGCGGGCATGGACTGCCTCCAGGCGATGGAAGTCAAGGCGGGAATGGACCTGGTGAAGTTGAAAAACGCCTATGGAGAGCATATTTCGTTCATGGGCGGGTTGGACGTGCGTCCCCTGGTCGCCAACGATCTCGATGCGATCCAGGCAGAGTTAGACAAGAAATTGCCCACGGCGATGGCCGGTGGCGGGTACTGCCTGCATACCGACCACAGTATCCCCGGTCAGGTCGAGTATGAGACGTATAAGTTCTTCCTCGAGCGGGGCCTGGAGATGGGAACCTACTGACGGAATCCGACGGGGTTCGGATGGAAACGGATGCATGAAAAAAGCCCGCGGCAGATCACCGTGAGCTTTTGCGCTTGGTATCACGGAGGGACGAGAGGCTAGACCACCTGCACTTTTCGGCCGACACGTCGTTTACGGTTGATGAGTTTCCTTCCGTTGGACGTGCGCATGCGAGCGCGAAAACCGATTTTCCTGGCTCGTTTCCGCTTTGATATTCTGTGTGGGTAATGCATCTGGCACCTCATCAAGCCGTGGTAAAAGATTCCGATTCATTGGAAGCCCGACAATGATACGGCCAGGATCGGCATGTCGCAAGAGGTATTTCACTCGAACTTGGTGAAAGTTTTTGAAAAAACGAGGGGAATTCCTTTGCCGGTTGCCCGAGAAAAGATAGGGTGCGGATAAAGCGAATACCGCCCATTTGTCGTGTCCGCATGTTTTTGGAACTTTAAGCAGTCGGCGTGATACCCGTATGCCGGAGATCGCCACCGGTTTCAGCGGCGATCTGCCGAGGGCGGGTTACATGGGCGATTCTAAGGCCAATAAGTATGTCTTGGCGTAGCAAGACATTCGATGAAGTACCCGCATTGAGCGTCAGACGGAAAGACCTCCGGAGCGCTTTGCGAATCGTCACGGCTGGGTACATGCTCTTCACTCTCTTCTTCGCATGTACGTCCGGCAGCCACGTCAGAATCTTCCTGATCATGTTGGGTTTCGACGACCTGACGTTCGGGCTCCTCTCGGCTATACCGTTCGTAGCGACGTTTGTTCAACTGGCAGCGGCAATTCTGATCGAGAAGCGAGGCCTGAAGAAGCACCAGTTTATTCAGTGCGCCATATGGCATCGAGCGTTGTGGCTGTTTATTGCGGCGATTCCTTTCTTCATTCCCAATTTACCGTCGTCAGTCGCCATCGTACTCATGTTGTGCTTTCTGGGTTGCTCGGCGGCACTTGCCTCGCTGGCGATTCCGGCGTGGATGATCTGGATGGGCGACCTGATCCCAAGGCGGATTCGCGGGCGATATCTCGGGCAGCGTTCCAGGCTTGGCGCCGCCGTTCGCATCCCACTGGTAATCGCCCTGGGAATCATGGTGGATGCTTTGCTGGTCCGTAACATCGACGGAAGCGTAACGGAGACGGCGTCGGTCCAGCGGACACTGCTTTGGGTTACTTGTGCCGTTTTTGTCGTCGGAGCGGTTCTCGGCATGATTGACGTTATGCTCTTTTATCGCATTCGCGAAGTGCTTCCGACTGTTCCAGACAAAGCGCGTAAGCCGGCAATCGATATTCATATTTCAAAACCGGACAAAGTCGGTATCGCCGGGCGTTTCATATACGCCGGAAGATATGTCCACGAGGTCTGGCGACAGCTTATTATCGATCCTGTCCGGGACCGGGCGTTCAGGCGTTTTGTTCTGCACGGGGCGACGATCACCTTCGCGCTGACGGTATCGGGATGGTATTTCTGGCGGAACGCCGTCAGGAATCTCGGTTTCAGTAACCTGGCTACCAACGTTATGTTCCTCGTTTGCGGACCGGTCGCCGGAATGGTTGCGGCAAAAGGTTGGGGGCGACTGATAGACCGATGGGGCCGGCGCCCCGTGCTTGTCCTGGCGACCTCGATGGTTGTGTTTTCCGTTATGCCGTGGTTCTTTGTGACGCGATACACTCCGGCGCCGGCATTCCTTGTTGACTCGGCGAATTGGTTGTCCACTACTATCGGATCGTTATTTGGCTATTCCGGTTGGCTAATTGCTCCCGAGGGCGCACCCGTCGGCGCATACCTGATAGGCATCCTGGCCTGCTGCATCGGAGGCGCGTCCTGGACCGGTGTCGAAATGGCCAGAACCGGCATCGCTTTCGGGTTTGCCGACGGGCACGGTCGCAGCAAATACGTCGCTGCATCAGGCGCACTGATCAGTATTGGCGGCATACTCGGAGGCATCTGCGGGGGCCTGCTGACCTCATCGCTCAGCCGACTCCGGTTGGACCCGATCGTCGTCGGTCCATTCCTGTGGAACCATTGGCACGCGGCTATGGCGGTGTCTCTTCTTGCACGCATGTTGGCGGTCTTCTGGGCGATAGGCATGCCCGACCCCGGTTCCGGCAAGGTCAGCGACATGATCCGCCTCATACGTTCCAACGTCTACAACAACGTGCGCACGCGCGTATTCTATATCCAGCGAATCTTTGGCTGGCGTAACAACAGGCCGAACCGTTGGCCTGACGATCGCGACTCCCGCGGCGATACATAATCTTTGCCGACCATCGCCGGGGTCGGTAGAATCGCTCGCATGCCTCGTGAAATCGAAGCCAAGTTCCGTGTCGAAAATTTCTCGTCCGTGCGTCGTTCCCTGAAAAGAATCGGCGCTACGCACATGGAGACGATTCTCCAGACGGATTCGTTTTTCGACACGCCGGACGGTTCTCTTCGCTCTGCTGATTGCGGGCTGCGCATCCGGCGGGTTCGTGTTCTCAGGAGCGGCAGTCGCAAAAGCGACACCCGCCCGCTTGTCACGTACAAAGGCCCGCGCGACCTTGGAGAAAAGACGAAATCCCGTCTGGAGTTCCAGACGCACGTCGATAACATCGAGGCCATTTTCCGCATCCTCGAAGGGTGCGGAATGAACCTGGCGATGACCATCCAAAAAAAGCGGTCGAGCTACCGGGCAGGCGAGTGTTTCGTGGAACTTGACGAACTTCCCCTTATCGGGCGTTTCGTGGAAATCGAGGGCCCGGACGAATCCGCAATCGGGGCGGTTCGACGGGACCTCAGGCTTGGCGACGATCCGATCATTGATTCTTACCTGTCGCTTGTCACCGATTTCTGCCGGCTGACAGATAGCGAGTGCCAGGCCGTAACCTTCGATAATTGCAGGAATTGCCAACGCCGGAATTGACGCGAATCCGGCAGATTGCGTATGTGTGAGATCTTCCTGACGCGTGCGAAGACCTGCCGCGCGAGAGCTGCCTCCGCGACGCCGTGGTCGCATCCCGCCAGAGACAGACAAGACTAATCGCCTCTGCTTTTCAATCTGAAATTACACATCGGAGAGGGAGGGATTCGCTTCGCGGCGCCTCGCCTGCTTCGCCGTTCGGCAGGCTCACGGCAAGCGGTCTTCGGCGTCGAACCCACGGAACGGACGCCCCAGGTCGTCCGTGTGGGTTCTCATCCATCTATCAATATCACAAGGCTCCGGGGTATCCCCGAAGCCTTGCGGTACGGAGAGGGAGGGATTCGAACCCACGGTACCCTTACGGGCACACGGCATTTCCAATGCCGCCCGATCGGCCACTCCGGCACCTCTCCACGCAAGGGGTTACTATACCAGCATATTGCTCGAGGGCAAAGGGTTTGGCCACCCCCCGGCAGCAACGAGCAGGCAGGGGCCGTACCAAAGCGTACCGTTTCGTACCACTTTGCAAATCCAGGGACAACCGGGGACAGGCTGGAAAGGGTTTTTCGAGGGGCGAAAATACGTAACGTCTTATTACACACAGAGATACAGAGATGCAGAGAAATTAAAAAACGCTTTGCTTTGTTTTTAAACCTCATTTCCCTCTGTTCCTCTGTGTCGGTTTTTCGTTCTTTAATTGTCAAGCAACTTCAGCGCGCGTAGCACGCGCCTCCATACTTGGACGAATACCCGCTTTTGTGCGGCTCGAAATGGGAACTTTCGGAGAAGTGAATTGCGTAACTCACGGCCCGGCCGGAATAAGAAATTTTATATTTTCTGTCCCGTTTTGGGTGTCAACCGGACCTTTTGTGCGCGCAAAAGGGGAACTTTTTTCGTAATCCGTAGCCAGTAGCCCGTATCCAGTAGCAACCACGGGCTACTGACTACCGGTTACCGGCTACAATTTCTGTTCGCGTAGTTCGCGGCGTTTATGTTGTTCCGCAGCGGCTATTCGCTTTTTTCTTCCGCGGGTTCTTTCGCAGCTTCGTCGGATTTCGGTTCGTCCGGTTCGGGCATTACCCTGGCGAGTATCGCCTTGCGTATTTCCTCCGCGATGTCCGGATTGTCTTTCAGGAAGCGTTTTGCGTTCTCGCGTCCCTGTCCCAGTCGCACATCTCCGCAGCTGAACCACGCGCCCTGCTTCTGTACGATTTCATGCGTAACGGCCAGGTCCACCAGGTCGCCTTCCGTGCTGATCCCGCTGTTGAACATGATATCGAACTCCGCCGTCTTGAACGGTGGCGCGACCTTGTTCTTGACCACTCGCACCCGCACGTGGTTTCCGACGGGCTGGTCGCCCTCCTTGATCATACTGACGCGTCGCACGTCCAGTCGGACGGAGCTGTAGAACTTCAGCGCCCTTCCGCCGGGGGTGGTCTCGGGGTTGCCGAACATTACGCCGATCTTCATTCGTATCTGGTTGATGAATATCACGCAGGTGCGGCTCTTTGCGATGGCGCCTGTGAGTTTTCGCATCGCCTGGCTCATCAGCCTGGCCTGAAGTCCGACGTGCGTATCGCCCATGTCGCCTTCGATTTCCGCACGCGGGATCAGGGCGGCGACCGAATCGATCGCTATCACGTCCACGGCATTTGAGCGTATCAGCATTTCGCAGATTTCCAGCGCCTGCTCGCCGGTGTCCGGCTGGGACACGAGCAGCTCTTCCACGCTCACCCCGAGCCTGCGCGCCCAGGTCGGGTCCAGGGCGTGCTCTGCGTCGATGAACGCCGCAACGCCGCCTTCTCTCTGCGCGCTGGCGATTATGTTCAACGCCAAAGTCGTCTTTCCGGAACCTTCCGGACCGAACAGCTCGCATATCCGACCCTTGGGAATACCGCGCCCGCCCAGGGCGATATCCAGGCTCAGTGCGCCGGTGGGAATGCACGCGACTTGCTGGATCATGTCACCCGACAGCCGCATTATGCTTCCGACGCCGAAGTTCTTCTCGATCTGCTTCATCGCCGCGTCGAGTGCCTGCTCGCGTTTCTTGTCCACCGCTCCGGTCTCCTTCAGCGTGATCGCCTTTTTCGAGGTGTTTTTCGTACTTGTCTTCACCTTCGTCCTACCTGCTGCATTCGTCATCGTCTTAATCTCCTGTCGACCTGCCGGCCGGGTTGATTTTACCGGCGCGGGAGGGGTGCTGACAATCCCGCAATTTTCCGAATTGCCCGATACATTCGGTGTGTTTCTGCCGAGGCGAAACTGTCCGGGGCGTACTGTAAGGTATTTGTTCGGGTGCAGCAAGGGAGAAACTTTAAAAATTCCGCGTGTATCTCCGGACACTTCGTTCGCAGCTAATTTTGCAACGGCAGATGTGCGAGCGGCGTATAGATCGGACCGTCGGTCGTAAGTTTGCCGGCGTAGAGGGTTATCGCCTCGGCGCGGCTGGTTCCGAAGCACTCCTCGACAAGGGCACGGGCGGCGGTTCGTACGGCGCCGGCCTTGCGGGGCGACTTGAGACGCGCGAGAGTAACGTGCGGACGAAAGTCGCGCCCGTCCGGATGGAAACCTATCCGCTTGAGAGCGCCGGTCATCGCGACGTGCAGTTCGACCATCCGGCCCGTCGGTTCCTCCACCCCCGCCCAGAGCATCCTCAGGCGCCCCTGCGGCGGCACGGCAAGAACGCCGCGAACGTCGAAGTCGAACGGTGGCAGTTCGGCGGCGGCGGCTTTGGCGGTTTCGCACACTTCGGCAAGCCTGGTATCGGAAATCTCGCCAAGGAAATTCACCGTGACGTGCATGTTCTGAGGCGCGACCCAGCGTGCGGAGTCGCCGGAGGAATCGATCCGCCGGCAGGCGCGCAGCAGCGCGTCGCGCGTGGCGCCGTCGATATCGATAGCAAGAAACGTTCGTGTAGCCACTTGTTCAGAACCCCGTCAGCTCGCGGAACTCGTCAAGTCGCGCGTCGATCTCGGCGCGGGTTATCTCGTAGAAGCGATTGAGCGAAAAATCTTCCAGCGCGAAGGCAGCCGTCACCGTTCCATATGCGACGGCGCGTTTCATCGCGGCGGCGTCCGATGCGTCCCGCGAGGCGAGGTAGCCCATCATCGCGCCGGCAAAGGAATCACCGGCGCCCGTGGGGTCCACCACGTCGGACGTTGAATATCCGGGCAGCGCGTGGACGCGATCGTCCACGAAAAGAAGGCTTCCGTGTTCGCCCTTCTTCACGATCACGAACCGCTTGACCATCCGGGCGATTTCGAGACCCGCCGCTACGATGTTGGAACCGCCCGTAAGCAGTTTCGCCTCCGAGTCGTTCAGGACCAGGGCGTCGATACTCGCCATCAGACGCCTGAGCGCGTCCGGCTCGTCGTTAATCCACAGGTCCATCGTGTCGGCGACGACGAGCTTCGCGCCTCCAAGCCGGCTGAGCAGTTCCAGTTGCAACGCCGGGTGAGTATTGGCCAGGAAAACGTACTCGCTGTCGAGAAAGACATCGGGGATCGAAGGGGCCGCCTCGCCGAGCACGTTCAGCTCGACCGCGACGGTGTCCCGCTCGTTGACGTCGTCGTGATACTTCCCGTGCCATCGGAACGTTTTGCTTCCGGGGCGAATTTCAAGTCCAGCCAGGTCGATTTCCGGATTGTCCTCCAGCGGTTTGAGGAACCCCTCCGGACAATCATCGCCGACGACGCCTACAAGTCGCACCGGCGTAAAGAAACTTGCGGCGTACGCGAAGTAGATGCTCGATCCACCGAGGGCGTCCACCGCTTTTCCGGCGGGCGATTCCACCGTGTCGATTCCGATGCTTCCGGTAACCAGCAGGCTCATGTTGCGTCAAACTCCTAATTCTGCAGGATATTCGGATGCCAAACAAAGTCCATATCGCCTACTAAATTGTTTGGAAATATCCCAAACATATTCAAAGTTTGGTTCGAGGTTGACAACTTGAAGAAGCTCAATCGCAGAGATCGTTATCTTTCCTATGCCAAGTAAATTGAAATCCTTACCCATATCTTTCTCCTCGCCGCGAACGTCGCAGTGAGTTCACCGAAGGCTGACGAACTTGTCCACCGTCATCCCGGAGGCGCGGATAAGTGATCGCAGGGTTCCCGGCGATAATTCCCGATGCTGTGGAATGGAGAGGCTTGCAATCATCCCGTGCTTGACCATTACGACGTGACTTCCCCGTTGTCGAACCGTCCGCCATCCGGCGCGAGCGAACCGTTTCACCGCCTTCGCACCAGATAGCACCGGAAGAGCGGGCACTACACCGCCACCTCGATTTCGCGAGTCTCGACGGTCAACGGGAGCCCCTCTGCCGCACGAGCCTCAAGGCACAATTCGATCGCCTCGCGAATATTCGCCAGGGCTTCGTCCTCCGTCTTGCCCTGGGAAACGCAGCCGGGAATGGACGGGCATTCAGCCACGAGCATTCCGCTTTCATCACGCTCAAGCGTTACGATCAGTTTCATCTTTGCACCTCGATTCACCATAACCACGGATTCCGATTCTCATTATACGCCGGAAACGCCTTGCCGCAAGCATCGCTCGATGCGCGTGAGGGTCCGCTCGCGCCCGAGCAGTTCGAGCGTTTCGCCGATCGGAGGGCTTATCCTCGTGCCGGTAACCGCTACGCGCAGCGGCTGGGCTACCTTGCCCATTCCCAGCGAGCCGGCCTGGCAGTATTCCTTCAGCCATTTTTCCAAAGCCTCGGCGGTCCAGTCGACCTCCGCCAGCAGCGGGCGAATGGCGGAGAGAACCGCGTAACCCGCCCCGTCGTTTTTCTCCAGGACCTTCTTGACGGCCTTCGGATCGAACCCGTAAGAATCGTCGGCTGCGAAAAGCACGCCGCACTTGCCGAGGATGTCGGCGAACGTGCGAAAGCCGCGATTCATCCGCAGAAGGCGGCGCAGCACGTCCTCGTCATCGGGGAGGTTGGTCTCGTTGAGCGAAAGGTAATCCTTCAAGCCCGCCAGCAGGCGATCGGCGTCCGCTTCGGCGGCTGCGTCCGTGTTGAAGGCGATCAGCTTGTCGCGATCGAATTTCGCGTTGGACTTTCCGATACCCGACGGGGTGAACGCCTCGACGAGTTCGGCAAGCGTGTACTTTTCGCGATCGCCGCTTTTCCAACCCAGCAGCGCTATGAAGTTCACGAGCGCCTCGGGCAGGTAGCCGGCTGCGCGAAACGAGTGGACTTCCACGTCGCCGTCGCGCTTGGAAAGCTTGCGTCCCTGCATATCCATGATCAGCGGCAGGTGGCAGTACCTAGGTTCGTCCATGCCCAGCGCCTCGCGGAGCAGCACGTGCCTCCAGGTCTGCCCCAAAAACTCCTGTCCGCGGCAGACGTAGTTCACGCCCATCAGCGCGTCGTCCACGACGTTGGCGAGATGATACGTCGGCCAACCGTCCGCCTTGCGGATGATGAAGTCGTCCATCTGCCCGGCCGGCATCGTAACCTCGCCGAACGCATCGTCGCGGATCGTCACGTCCTTTTGCGGGCAGGCGAAACGTACGACGACGGGCCTGCCGTCGGCGACGGCTTTTTCGGCGTCGTCGGCCGTCGGGAAACTCTCCGGGCGGACGTATCGGAACGTCTCTTTGCGCTGCACAGCCTCCTGCCGCATCGCGCCAAGCTCCTCCGGCGTGTCGAAGGCGTAATATGCACTGCCGGCGTCGAGAAGCCGCTGAATGTGTTCGGTGTAAATTTCCAGCCGTTCGGACTGGCGGTACGGTCCGGAATCGCCGCCGACCTCGATACCTTCGTCCCACTCGATGCCAAGCCAGCGCAGGTCGTCCACGATTTTCGCCACGGCAGTTTCGTCGTGACGGGCGCGATCGGTGTCCTCGATCCGCAGCAGGAAGCTCCCGCCGCTCTTGCGTGCGAGCAGGTAGTTGAAAAGGGCCGTCCTGGCACCCCCCACGTGCAGGTGACCCGTCGGCGAGGGGGCGAATCGTGTCTTGAGCTTGTCCATGTATGAAAAAGTCTCCTGCGCTGGGGCTGAAAGTGCTAACTTAGTGCCCTTCCGGAGCGTTTGCAACAACCTCCAGGTGGCTCGGATAATTCACACGGTACGGCGGGCTTGTCATGGTCTTGAAGATATGCAAGAATAAACGTGGTCGGAAGCGAACCGGCCTGAGAAGGTACGAGGAGATGCACGATGGATGAACTCGTGTTTGAAGTGGCGCAGGAAGCGGATGGAGGATTCGTAGCCGAAGGGCTTACGGAGAATATCATCACGCAGGCTGACACGTGGGAAGAGCTTCGGAAAAACGTTATCGAGGCGGTCAAGGCGTTCTACTTCGACTCCAAGGCGCCTGGACGAATACGTCTGCATCTCGTCCGTGACGAGGTTCTCCAGTCCTCGTGAAACTCCCTCGATACATGTCAGGGCGCCGCCTGGCCAAGGCGCTGGAGAAGGCCTTCGGCTACAATCGCGTGCATCAGGTAGGCAGCCATATTATCCTCCAAGCCGATACCCCACGACGACATCGTATTTGTGTCCCCGACCACAAGATACTCCGGATCGGGACGCTTAATGCAGTTCTTCGCTGCGTCTCGGAGGCGCAAGGACTCACCAAGGAAAACATTCTGACGCAACTATCAAAATAAGTGCCCTCCAAATATCCACATGACTAATCCTGAACAGACTCAATCACTCGATTTCATCCGCCGGAAGATCGCGGACGACCTGGAAAGCGGCAAATACGACCGCGTCGTGACGCGGTTCCCCCCCGAGCCGAACGGGTATCTGCACATCGGCCACGCCAAGGCGATCCGGATCAACTATGGTATCGCCCGCGATTTCGACGGCGAATTCCACCTGCGTTTCGACGATACGAACCCGGTGAAGGAAGAGGCAGAGTTCGTCGAGGCGATAAAGGACGACGTCGCCTGGCTGGGATGCGATTGGGGTGAGCATCTGTACTTCGCCTCGGACTGCTTCGAGAAGATGTACGCTTGCGCCGTAACGCTGATAAAGGCGTCCCTGGCCTACGTGGACGACCTTCCAGCCGATCGGATCAGCGCCGATCGCGGAACGCTTACCACTCCCGGCGTGGAAAGCCCCTTCCGCCGACGGTCCGTCGAGGAGAACCTGGAGCTTTTTGAACGGATGAAGGCAGGCGAGTTTCCCGACGGTTCGCGCGTGCTGCGTGCGAAGATAGACATGTCGCATCCGAACATGAACATGCGCGACCCGGTGATGTACCGCATCCTGCACGCCCACCACCCCCACCGCGGCGAGGACTGGTGCATCTACCCGATGTACGATTGGGCGCACGGAATCGAGGATTCCATCGAGGGCGTCACGCACTCGCTCTGCTCGCTGGAGTTCGAGAACCACCGCCCGCTCTACGACTGGTTCCTGGACAGGCTGATCGAGCACCATGGCGAACACGTCCATAAACCGGAGCAGACGGAGTTCGCGCGTTTCAACCTCACCTATACCGTAATGAGCAAGCGCAAGCTGCGCGAGCTTATCGAAGGCGGATACGTCAACGGATGGGACGACCCGCGCATGCCGACGCTTTGCGCGCTGAGGCGGCGCGGTTTCACGCCGGAGGCGATCGGCGAATTCCTCGACCGCGTCGGGATAGCGAAATTCACCGGCACGTCGGAAATATCGCTGCTGGAGCACTGCCTGAGGCGGGACCTGAACAAAAGCTCGCCGCGGGTCATGGCAGTGCTCAGACCGCTGAAAGTCGTCATTACGAACTATCCCGAGGGGAAAAGCGAAGAGCTGGACGCGATAAATAATCCGGAAGACCCTTCCGCCGGGGTGCGCAAGGTGCCTTTTTCGCGCGAAATCTACATCGAGCGGGACGACTTCATGGAAGATCCGCCCAGGAAATTCTTCCGTCTCGCGCCCGGCCGCGAGGTCCGCCTGCGATACGCCTATTTCATCACCTGCACGGACATTGTGAAGGACGACAGCGGCCAGCCCGTCGAACTGCACTGCACGTACGACCCTGCTACACGCGGCGGCGATGCGCCCGACGGCAGGAAGGTCAAGGGCACGCTGCATTGGGTATCCGCCGCCCATGCGATCGACGCCGAGGCCCGCCTGTACGATCACCTGTTCACGCGGGAAGACCCGTCCGACGTCCCGGAAGGTCACGACTGGAAAGAGAACCTCAACCCCGCCTCGCTGGAGGTTCTCACCGGCTGCAGGCTGGAACCCTCGCTCGCATCTGTCGAGCCGGGCTATCGCTGCCAGTTCGAACGGCTGGGCTATTTCTGCGCGGATCCGGACTCGACGCCGGGCGCGCCCGTCTTCAACCGCACCGTTACGCTCAGGGATACCTGGAAAAAGATGCAGAAGATGCAGAAGAAGCAGTAGCCCGTAGTCGGTAGTCGGTAGTCGGGAGCTTGTCCGGCTTCGGCTACACAGGACTGCGCCGTGACAAGGAGTTTGCAGATTAAAGCCGGTGGCGTTAATCTGAAATTTCAAATTTTGAGATCTGAGATCTGAGATTTCAAATTTGAGATCAAAAAAAGCAAAGGGGAACACGCATGAAATACAAGCGTTTCGAGGACCTGCCCGTCTGGCAGGCGGGGATGGAACTGGCGGAGCGAATTTTCAAAATGACGGGGGACAAGTCCTTTGCGTATCAGGGCGACCTGGCCAACCAGATGCAACGTGCATCGCTGAGCGTCTCCAACAACGTGGCTGAGGGTTTCGAGCGGGGAACGACGAAGGAACTGCTGAGCTTTTTATATTACTCTCGCGGTTCCTCCGGCGAGGTAAGGTCCATGCTGCTACTGTGCGAGCGCATGGAACGATTCAATCATCTCAAATCTGAAATTTCAAATCTCAAATCTCTCGCGGAGAGCTGCTCGCGGCAGTTGCGGGCCTGGGCGGATAATCTGCAAAACTCTCCCATCGCCGGCCAGCGGCATCTGAACGACGCCGCCCGCCAGCGCGACGAAAGCGAGAAACGCCGCCAGGCATTCGATGCGAAGCTGGAGCGAATCGTGCGGGAAGGTCGCGGCAGTCAGCCCATCCATCCCCATCACTCGTACTCAAACTGACCGATTATCGAGGCCTGAAAGGCCGCACAGAAATTAGCCGGGGGCGTAAGCCCCCGGATGATAGGCTGTTAACAACCAAGCCCCGACGGGGCGGCACGAAAGAAACCGACTCTTTACCCCCGGTCGGCTTCTCTGTCACCCCTTCGGAGCTGGTTCCACAACTCCATTACCACCGGGGGCTTACGCCCCCGGCCAACCTCTTCCAGCCCTTC
>JAJRYB010000013.1 GCA_024275995.1 Planctomycetota bacterium
CCAACGTCACAAATTCTGATGGATATGTACGACGCGATGCGCGCCCGCTTCGGCGGGCAGAACTGGTGGCCGTCGTCAGCAGGCGCGCACAGCCCGGAGGGTAAGCTGGAAATATGCGTCGGCGCCATTCTCACGCAGAACACGAACTGGCGAAACGTCGAAAAGGCGATCGGTAACCTGAAAGCGGCCCGCTGCCTGAGCGTGCGGGGACTCGACGAGAAACGACCCTCCTCGCTGGCGAGGCTCATCCGCCCGGCTGGGTACTTCAACGTCAAGACGAAGCGTCTCAAGGCATTCATTACGCACATGGTCCGCAACTGGCGAGGAAATATCGAAAAATTTCTCGATCGCCCCGTCGGCAATCTGCGCGAAGAACTGCTGTCGATACACGGGATCGGGCCGGAGACCGCGGACAGCATTATCCTGTACGCAGCCGGGAAACGCGTGTTCGTCGTGGACGCTTACACGAAGCGCATCATGGGCAGGCACGGACTCATCCAGCCGGGGGACGATTACGAGTCGGTCAGGAGCTTTTTCGAATCACGGTTACCGGCAAGGACAGCCCTGTGGAATGACTATCATGCTCAACTCGTATGCGTCGGAAAGACCTGCTGCCGGAGGCAGGCACGCTGCGGCGAGTGCCCGCTGGAGAGGTTCCCTCACCACACCGACAGCTCCCGGTAGAAAAACAAAGGTCGCTCTCGTCCGGCTGGAACGGCAGGTCTGCCTTCGTTAATCCGCCTCGACGCCCTGAATTTCCGGAACGCATATTTTCTCCTCCACCTGTACCCGTTGCATGTTCAGGTACTGTCGTCGCAATCGCCGGCGCACCGAACGGGACAGTTCGTGAAACGCCACGACCCGATCGCGTCCCTGATCCTTCGCAGCCAGAAGCGCCTGGTCCGAGAAATAGACCACCAACTCCGGATCGGTAATTTCGGCGTCCTCGGGGAACGTCGCCACGCCGATGGAAATCGTCACGTGGATGTCCTGGTCGTAAACGAGGAACTGCCTTCCGTAGACTTCCTCACGAATACGCTCGGCGAAACTCATAGCCTTTTCGCGGTCCGCGCGGGGCAGCAGCACGCCGAACTCCTCGCCTCCGGTGCGTGCGACGACGTCCGATTCGCGGACGCTTTGCGTAAGGATGACGGCCAGCTCTTTCAGAACGTAGTCCCCGCTGGGATGCCCGTGCGTATCGTTGACCACCTTGAAATGATCAACGTCCAGCATGAGCATGCTGAGAGGCTTACCGTACCGCTTGGCGACTTTGAACTCATGGTTGAGAATGTCCCGGAACGATCTGACGTTCTGCACGCGCGTCAGCGGATCGGTAGTCGCAAGCGCATGGAGTCGCTCATTGTCGCTGCGAAGCTTGACGAGCAATTCCCGCTCCCTCTCGAGCGCGTCCTGGAGCGCCGCGCGCGAAGATGCAAGCTGATCGTTCAGGTCCTTCACCCTGAGCAGCGCGCCTATCCGCGCGTCGATTTCCTCGATCGACAGATCGTTGCTGATCACGTCGTCGGCGCCGCTGTCCAGGAAGCGGCATCGATGCTGCTCGGCGAGATTCTCGGCTAGGATCACCACGGGAAGATACTCGGCGAAAGACACATCCCGTAGAACGTTCGGCAGGTCCATGTCGATCGTCTCGTCCACGGGCAGGTACAACATCGCCAGGTCCACGCGCTGCGATTTTGCGATCGACAGGGCTTCGACCTCGTTGCGGGCCTGCACCATCTGATGCCCGGCGAAACTCAAAAGGGCGCACCTCCGGGCCTGGCACGGCAACCCTCTGTGGATAATGAGGATACGCCTTGACTCCGGAGAGATTGCAGAATCGGAATCAGTTATATTGAAGCCCAATATGCCTCCTCTCCCCGGCCTGGTCATCGCCGGGTCCGGCAGGGCTATACTTCCACCGATCCGGACACGATTCCAGGCCAATAGAAATTTACGATTCGTTTCCCGCCGGTCAAAATCGCATTTGGCACAAGGCGTAACATCCTTATAATGACGACGCGTCAGAACCCGTGGTCTTCTGTAAGGAATGCAAAAAATGAACAGCCTCAAGGGAAAAGCCGTCCTCTGCCAGTCCGGCGGTCCTACCGCCGTCATCAACGCCAGCGCATGCGGCGTCATCCAGACGGTCCTGGCGAATCCGGACACTTTCACCGGTATTTACGGGGGGCTTAACGGAATCCTCGGCGTACTGAGGGAGGAGCTTTTCGACATCTCGAAAGAGAATCCATCCGAGATCGACCGCCTGAAACGCACGCCGTCGGCGGCGTTGGGCAGCTGCCGGCACAAGCTGCGCGGGCTGGACGAAAGCAAGGCCGATTACGAGCGGATACTGGATGTATTCAAGGCGCACGACATCCGCTACTTTTTCTACATAGGCGGGAACGACTCGATGGACACTGCCGACAAGCTCGGCGCTCTTGCTCGCGAGACGGACTACGAAATGATCGCCGTCGGCGTTCCGAAGACCATCGACAACGACCTTGTCTGCACGGACCACTGCCCGGGGTACGGCTCGGTCGCGAAGTTCAACGCAACCGCGGTAATGGAAGCGGGCCGCGATACCGAAGCGCTCTGGACGCACGACACGACGACGGTACACGAGGTCATGGGACGCAACGCCGGATGGATAGCCGCCTCGACGGGCCTGGCGAGGCGCAGCGACCAGGACGCGCCGCATATCATTCTGCTTCCCGAGGTGCCCTTCGAGAAAGACCTCTTCGTCGCCAAAGTCCGGGAATGTCTCGACAGGTACAACCGATGCTTCGTAGCCTGCGGCGAGGGAGTGAAGACGCCCGACGGCAGGTACCTCGGCGAGGCGGGCGGCGAGTTCGCAAAGGACGCGTTCGGACACACCCAACTCGGAGGCGCAGCAAACACGCTGCGGGCCATCATCGAGACGGAAGTGGGCGTCAAGGCGAGAACGAACCGGGCCGGCACCGCCCAGCGAAACGCGATGCACTTCGCCTCGAAAACGGATGTCGAGGAGGCGTATCTTGTCGGAAAGGCCGCGGTCGAAACGGCGATTCGCGGGATCAGCGGGAAAATGGTGACGCTCGAACGAGCCTCCGGAGGCGGCGATTACACCTGCACGACGGGCCTTGCGGACCTCCAGGAAGTCGCAAACGGGGTAAAAATGGTTCCCCCTGAGTTCATCAGCGAAGACGGCTTCGGCATTACCGACGCGTTCCGCGAGTACGCCACGCCGTTGATCCGCGGGCAGGCGGACCTGGAAATCGGCGACGACGGGCTGCCCATATACGCCAGGCTGGCAAAACACATGGTAGCCAGGAAAAGCGGTAGCGATTATAAGATAAGATAGACTTGGCGGCGTTGGCGGACCCGGATACGTCGCCTTGCGGACTCATATAGCGTCATGGATATTATAAAGTCAGGGTCAACATGCTGCGATTCGACGTTTACAGTGAAGGCGGTCCGGCACGGCACGTCGATCTGGCCGGTGCGTATGTGTTCGGACAGGACGCCATTCCCGTTCGCGCCGATCTCGTAGCTGCAAACGGTCAGATTTCCTGCATCAAACGCGCTGCCGGGGCATGCGGGCTTGCAATACTGTACGAAGCCGGCGCCGCGGGACGATTTCTTCTACCCACGACCCGCCTTCCAGAGCGCAGCAAGCCCTACAACCTGAGCGTGGAGCTTCTCCGCGCGCAGATCCATCGCATCTCCCGGAAGCGCGAGGATTGGGGGCTGTTCGATTACGCCGACGCCGAACCGCTTAACCGGGAGCTTCGGGACATTCAGCAGATGTTCGTCCGGGCGCTTCAGAGTACCGATCCCGCCGAGGCGTTCACGATTGCCGATAAGGCGCTGGGGCTTGCCGTGACGCTCGGCGAGAAGATCACGCTGTTCCACGCGGGCATTTTCCTGGCGCGTCGCAAGGCAAGCGGTGGCGCCGCTTCGGGAAAGACGGCGTTCGGGTGCATGGTGGACCTGTTCTCCACGGGCGAGCAGTACACCCGGAGGCTGCGCGAGGGGTTCGACTTCATCAGCATCCCGACGCCGTGGAAGCACACCGAACCGAAGGAGCGAAATTACCAGTACTCGCAGATCGACGCGTGGGTCAACTGGGCGGCGCGATTCCGCAAGCCGATTACCGCCGGGCCGCTGCTGAGCTTCGAACCGGCGCATCTGCCGGAGTGGCTGTACCTGTGGGAACACGATTACGAATCACTCCGCGACCTTATCTACGAACACATCCAACGGATCGTAAAACGCTACGAGAAGCACGTTCGCGTCTGGAACGTCGTATCGGGCATCCACGCGCACAACAGTTTCAACCTTAATTTCGAACAGATCATGGAATTGACGCGAATGAGCTGCCTGCTCGTCAAGAAACTCGCGCCGAATTCGCAGATCATGATAGAACTCGTCCTTCCCTGGGGGGAATACTACGCCCGCAACCAGCGGACGATCCCTCCGATGCTCTACGCGGACATGAGCGTCCAGAGCGGAATCAAGTTCGACACGTTCGGCCTGCAGATGTGCATGGGCGTTCCGGTCGACGGATTGTACGTGCGCGACCTCATGCAGGTCAGCTCGCTGCTGGACGAGTTCGTCGGCCTGGGCAAAACCGTGCGCATCAGCGGGTGCGAAGTGCCCTCGAACGTGGCGGTGGACACGTGGGACGCGTGGGGCGGTAACGAACCTGTCCCCAAGGCGGGTCAATGGCATGAAGCCTGGTCGCCACGCCTCCAGGCGGAGTGGCTTCAGGCGTTCTACCGGATCGGAATATCCAAACCCTTCGTCGAGTCCATCTGCTGGCGCGACCTGGCCGACTACGAAGGGCACTACGTCTCGCACGGGGGACTGTTCAGAAACAACATGGAAGCCAAGCTCGCGTACAAGGAACTCCGCAACTTCAAGGCGTCGCTCATGCGTCGGAACAACTCGTCGCAACGACGCGCACGGAAATAACCGCGCCGAATGACACGTCCGAACAAGCAACGTTACGACTTCCGATGGCGACGCGGAGACACCACCGCCCTGCTGGTGTTGTGCGTGCTTGCGGGCGCACTTCTGGCGATCCGGGCACGAGATCGCGGACTTTCGATAGTGGATGGAATAACCGTCCGGGAAGCACGCGCAGCGTCGGTAGCGGAGAAAATCGACCCGAACACCGCCACCGCCGCGTCGATCCGCCGCCTGCCCGGACTCGGGACAACGCTTACCGAAGCGATCATCCGCTATCGCAGGGAACACGACGCGCCGGCCTTCCGTAACGCCGAGGATTTGCGCAAGGTTCGCCGGATCGGGCCAGGAACGATCAGGCGTATCGAAAGTTTTTTGCAATTCCCGCCCCGCAGCGAATGAGAGGCTAACGTTTAATGCCCAAAGGCTATGATAGAAAGTCCCACCGGAATCACGGATACTTCCAGCGCACGCTCTACCCGGTGCACAGCCTGCTGATAATCGCCCCGCTGCTGGGGTTCTTCCATCTAGCCGGGCTCTACCACGACACGAACCTGCTGGGACCGAAGCTGGTCGGACAACTGCTGGGATATTTCGGCGCAACCCAGGCATTCCTTCCTGCCCTTCTGATCGTCGTCGTGCTGGCGTTCCAGCAGATTCTCCGGCGGGACCCGTGGACGATCCACCCGCCCGTCGTCGCCGGAATGATCGGCGAGTCGATCCTGTGGACGATCCCGCTGATCGGGATCGGCCAGATCACCGGCCGCTTGTCGCAAATCGCCGCCAACGCCTCGATGAAATCGACGCACGCGGGCTGGCTTGGAACGGTCCTCAGTTCCGTTGGCGCGGGCGTATACGAGGAGTTCCTGTTCCGCATGGTGCTGATCAGCATGATCGTGCTCCTGCTGGCCGACGTTGCGGGTTTGAAACGCGATACGTCGACTGCCTTCGTCGTGATAACCGCAGCCGTGCTCTTCGGCGCCTGCCACTTCAGCGGCGCACAGTTGACCGGCTCGGCGCCGATGCCCTGGCACGACTTCATCTTCCTCGCCGTCGCGGGAACTCTCTGGGGCGCCTTATACGTCTATCGCGGATTTGCCGTAGCCGTCGGATCGCACATAGTGTGGAACCTCTACGCCCTGGCGATGAAGGGGTGAAAAGCGGGATCTCAAATCTCAAATTTCAGAAAAAGCGATCGGCAGCCAGCTCTGGAATCTGGAACCTTCCCGCCCGCAGGTCTGGAATCTCCCTCCGTCGCCCTGCGGGCTATGGAGGGCAGGCAAATCTGAAATGCCAGATTTCAGAAAAAAAGCGATCAGTCAGCGGGTGCCCCCCTGCCATGTGCCTTGGTTCTATTGGTCTTCGGGTTGCATCCGTCGAATCAGGCCGAAACGGGAATCCAAGATTACATTTACAACACGAATATCAATAATGCTAGCCACGGGCTTGCGAGCGCAGCTGACATGACCCACCATTCAACGGATGTACTTGCGCGTCAGGCAGACGACGAAGACTGCCATCAGCGCCGCGCCGAGGACAGCTTCAATACCGGCCCATAAACGGTATCCCGGCTTCGGCTGGAAGTCCCCGTATCCCAGCGTGGTGAACGTAACGACGCTGAAGTACAACGAATCCTCAAAGTTGAGGCTGGCGGATGCGATCTTGCCGGGGGCCGTGGGATTACCGGGAGCAATACCATTACACGCATAACACAAGATCGCGAAAAATAGTATCACTGCCAGGCAAGCAATGAGCGGATGAGAAATTTTTTCGCCATAGCCGAAGACACCTCGTGCGAACGCCCAGCGCCCAACCCACCGCCAGAATGCCCAGCGCCAGGGACGCCAGCCCGAATCATGCCGCTCCTTGTCTTCGATAGCGCACTGCTCGGCGTAGTGGTAATCGCCCGCAGCCGTATAATTCCCAGCCGCTTGGGCAGCCTGTTTGGCGAATCTGTAAGCGGTCTCGCCCTCTCGACGAAGGTGGAAAGGATACGCCCGACCGATAATGCGGGTATACAACCTAGCCAAACACTTGCCCTTGGGGGTCGCCAAGCCTCGCCGCCGAGATGGCTTGTCGAACTCAACCGTCGCGCCCGGGCTGGAGCTTGCGCCAACGAACAGGGCTTTTTTGTCGAACGTAGCACCTTTGAAAGAGGCCCATAGGCTGAACGCCGCATGGTTGAATCTGGCCTCTCCGTTGAACGTCGATTTGTCAAACGAGGCCCATCCGCGGAACGACGCATCTGTGAACAAGGCCATTCCGCTGAACGACGCATCGTCGAAATCTGCCTGATCGATGAATGTTGCGCCACCAAATGAGGTCCATTCACTGAACCTCACGCCGGGGTACAATGCACCTTTGCTGAACGTTGCATAATCGAACGAGGTTCGTCCGTTGAACGTCGCAACATTAAACCAAGATCTTCCGTTGAACTTCGCGCTGTGGAACGAGGCATAGTTACTGAACTTCGCCTCCATGAACGAGGCGCCTTCACTGAACACCGCACCATCGAACAAGGCCCCTACGCTGAACTTCGCGCCGTTGAAGCAAGCCATTTTGCTGAACGTCGCGCCGTTGAAGCAGACCCTTCCGCTGAACGTCGCGTCGGTGAAGTATGCGTCACCGACAAAAGCCCTTTTCGTGAAGGCGCTGCCGTCGGGGTCTTCGGGGAAATGCCAGCCGCGGAAGTTGGCCTCCTTGGCCTCTTTGTCGCCGGCCATCGCTCGGGCCGTCTCCCACACAATCCGGGCGGTCTTCTGCTCGTCCCTGCCGTTATCAGGGGAATGGAACAGGCACCGGCCATCGGGGCACTTAGACCAGGCGGGACGATTGCAACTTTCGTAAGTGCAGCCTTTATCGGACGTGGGGTAAGTCTGCTCGTCTCCCATGGCGTCTCCCATTGAAAAGATGTTAACACAAACAGTAGCCGGTAGTCAGTAGCCGGCTTACCTCGGCGTAGCTGGATTCTGTGTAGCTTCAGCGAAGCAGAATGGCGAAGCCGGAAACGAACAGCGAACACAGCCGTTTTTCGGCGCCTGCCACTTCAGCGGCGCACAGCTGACCGGTTCGGCGCCGATGCCCTGGCACGATTTCATCTTCCTCGCCGTCGCGGGAACTCTCTGGGGCGCCTTATACGTCTATCGCGGATTCGCCGTAGCCGTCGGATCGCACATAGTGTGGAACCTCTACGCCCTGGCGATGAAGGGGTGAAAAGCGAGATCTCAAATCTCAAATTACAGATTTCAGAAAAAGCAGCCGGCAGTCAGCCTGAAATCTGGAGCCTTCCCGCCCGCAGGCCTGAAATCTCCCTCCGTCGCCCTGCGGGCTATGGAGGGCAGGCAAATCTGAAATGTCAGATTTCAAAAACCCCGCTCCCTTGCGGTCGCGGCTCGTAAATGTTGAACACG
>JAJRYB010000014.1 GCA_024275995.1 Planctomycetota bacterium
ACGGCAAGCAGTCTTCGGCGTCGAACCCACGTTGCATTCCGTCGCTGCGCTCCGGCCTGCGTGGGTTCGCATCCATCTATCAATATCACAAGGCTCCGGGGGGTCCCCCGAAGCCTTGCGATACGGAGAGGGTGGGATTCGAACCCACGGAACCGCGAAGGTTCACTGGTTTTCGAAACCAGCCCGATCGGCCACTCCGGCACCTCTCCGGAACAGTCGCCCCACAAGCGACAGGAGGATTCTAATAAACTCCCGGATCAATAACAAGTGAGGGCCTTTTCGGTACAGCCGTCGTGCGCGGACGACGTAACGCCACCCAGCCCGAAAAAAAAGCTACCATTCGCGAGCGATTTTTGTGAGAAACGGCGTTATGGAAACGGGATAGCGGTGTTTAACCAAGCGGAAACGGTGGGTCGCCGCGTAGCGCGTAACCCACTTCACGAAAGCGGGAACGCCATGGGCAAAACGAGTATTTTCGAAGCTACGGTGGAGCATTTTCTCGCGCCGATTCTGCCTTTCCTGCAGGACGCGGAAGTCTCCGAGATTATGATCAACTCCTCGGACGAGATTTACATCGAACGGGCAGGGAAGGTCGTGAAAACGGACGCCAGGTTCGAAGACGACGACGCGCTGCTCTCTGCCGTGAACAACGTTCTCCAGTATACGGGCAAACGCCTCTCGCCGGAGCATCCGCTGATCGATTCACGTTTGCCCGACGGCAGCAGGGTGCACGTTATCCTTCCTCCGCTGTGCAGGAGTGGAATGTGCGTGACGATTCGCAAGTTCGCCAAGGTCATGTTCGAGGCGGAACACCTCGTCGAGCTGGGCACGTGGACCCGCCAGGCGATGGAGTACATGCGCATCTGCGTGCTGGCTGAGAAAAACATCCTCGTCGCAGGCGGCACCTCCAGTGGAAAGACCTGCCTGCTGAACGTGCTGAGCAGTGTCGTGCCGCACCATCAGCGGGTCGTGGTTATCGAGGACTCTGCCGAGTTGAAGTTGCAGCAGGACCACCTTATTTCGCTGGAGGCGCGTGCAGCCGACAGGTGGGGAAGGGGCGAGGTGACGATACGCGAGTTGTTCCGCTCTTCGCTGCGTCTGCGTCCCGATCGTATCATCATCGGCGAGGTCCGCGGCGGCGAGGCGCTGGACGTGATCCAGGCGATGACTTCCGGACACGCCGGAAGCATGTCGACGCTCCACGCGAACATGGCGATGGACGCCCTGAACCGCATGGAGACGCTGGCGATGATGAGCGAAATCGAGCTGCCGCTCCAGGCGCTTCGCGCACAGATAGCATCGGCGATCGACGTGGTAGTCCAGATGACCCGCTTCAGCGACGGCCGCCGCGGGATCACGCAGATATCCGAGATCCTTCCGCTTGGCGACGACGGGCACTACCGACTCCAGGATGTTTTTACATACGTTCTGAAGGACGACCAGGACGAGGGCGAGAGGCGCGAAGTGCTGGAATGGACCGGAAACAAGTCCCGCTTTACGCAGGAACCGCGGGTTCAGATTCTCAGGGACGAATTTGACCTGACGAAACCGATCTTCAGCGCCGATAAATAGCCGGGAGCCGTATGCACGCACACATGAAAAAAATGGCAGGATTGTTCGCCGATCAGACGGGACAGGTGACCATCGAATGGACGCTTGTGCTGGTGGTGTTCGGGCTGCCCATGATCTACATATTCGGAATGCTTCTGTCGATAATGGCTGAGTATTACCGGCAGACGACGTTCCTCGTTACGCTTCCGTTCTAGTTTCAGGTCGGTGCTACCACGGCGGCGAAAAGGAGACTTGACCGACTGATTGCAGCAAACAGGAAACCGGGAAATGCCAAGTGAAATAGTAAGAAAACTCAAAAAGCTGCACCGGGACGAACAGGGCGCCGACATGGTGGAATACATTCTCATGATCGCAGCCGTGGCGCTACCCCTGCTCGGCGTGCTGATCTGGTTCTGGAAGGATATCTCCAGGTGGGTCGGCGAGGTGTATAACAACATCCGCGGCGGCGGCGGCGAGACGGACCCGGGCGATCTGTAAGATTATCGCAGGACTTTACTGAAACGGGAAGGATCCGCATACGATGGCGATATCGCCGGCGGTCAGTGCATGGGTGTCCTGCGGGGTTCTGGCGATCGCCTTGGTCATCGCGGCCGTCACCGACATCCTGAGGCAAAAGGTCTACAACTGGACGACGTATCCCGCGATTGCGATCGGGCTGATCTGGCATGCGCTGGCAGGCGGTTTGGTGGGCGATGCGGCGCAGCTGGGACTTGGCGGTTCGCTGCTGGGACTGGCGGCGGGTTTTTTACCGATGCTGGTGTTCTGGTTGGCGGGCGGAATAGGAGGCGGCGACGCGAAACTGATGGGCGCGGTCGGGGCCCTGGCCGGTTGGCGATTCGCGCTGTCGGCTATGTTCTACGGCTTCCTGATCGCCGCGGTGATGGCGATGGCTGTCATGATCCGGCGCCGGATCTTAAAACGGACTCTCGGGCGGATATGGCGAGTGCTGTACCTGGCGCTGACGCCGAGCAGGCCCGCCGGTCCGACGACCGAGGAGAGTCCGAAAATCGCGTTCGGATTGGCGCTCTGCATCGGATCCGCACTGGCGCTTGTCGAACTGGCGGTCCGGGGCGGTAGAGCGTCCAAACTGATATTGGGTATTTAGACCCGTAACAAAAAAAATTGCCACAGAGGTCACAGAGGAACACAAAGAAAATCCTTGTTTTGTGTTTTCTCTTCCTGCCCTTTGTGTCCTTTGTGGCTCATCCTTTTAATAGGCTTTAAAAAATGGACCCGCGCAAGGAACAGATCAAAAAACATCTGGCGGTACGATGGTCGGGATTGCTTGCGCTATGCCTGTGCCTGCTCGCGCTTCCGGTAGTGTTTTCCCTGTTGCGGATAGGCGGTCGGAACGACGATGCGAACGGGTGGGTGTGGCGGGCCCTTACCAGCCGGCTGTTCGTCACCTGTGCGATCGTCAGCGTTATCGCCGCCGTCGTCCTGTCCGCGCTGGGGTGGATGCTTGTCCAGGCCGGGGCGTTTCAACGTCGCCGGCGCCGCAGCGAGGAAGGTTCTGCGATGCTTGAATTCGCGCTGGTGCTTCCAATCGCCCTGATGCTGGTGCTGATAATGGCACAGTCCACACTTCTGATGACAGGCAACCTGTACGTCCACAATGCAGCCTTCGCCGCGGCGAGGAATGCGATCGTCACCGTTCCGGCTAATTTCAGCATCGAGGAGACCCGTAACGTGGTAGCCGACGGCGACACTTCGGAGAAACGGGAGCGAATTCGACAGGCGGGCGTCTGGGCCATGGTAGGCGTTTCGTGCAGCAGCCCGTCGTACAGGCCCGACGTTCTGTACCCGGATTTGCGGGAAGGGCTTGGGAACCTTTTCGAGGCCTACGGGCGGGACGTTCCGCAGTGGCTCGTGAACGAAGAATATCTCTCGCGCAAGCTGGGCTACGCGGAGATGTACACGAACGTCGAGTTGGCGCCTCCGGAAAACGGCTCGACTTACGGCGACTTCGAGGACCTTCTCGTTCGCCTGGAACACACGCTTTACCTGTCCGTACCGTACGCCAACGCGCTGTTCGCCAAGGTGCTGGTTCCGGATGACGGAAGGGAGCTGGACTTTGCGCCGGGGGAGTACGGACTTGTGATACGGGCTAACTGTCGCCTGGTGAATAACGGCGTGCGGGATTTTGTGGAAGTGGAGCAGTTCCCGCACAGGCCATGAATCAGGGATTCTAAGGAAGTGTAGATGGTGGAAGCTGGAAAAAATCAGGAAGGCGGCGTGGGCTTACCGTCCGGAACGAAGATCGGGAAGTACGAGCTGACCGACCGCCTCGGCGCCGGTGGTCAGTCGATCGTCTACAAGGGATACGACGCCCTGCTGGACAGGTACGTAGCCATCAAGCAGATATCCTCGCACCTGTCGGCCGATCCAAAGTTCCTCGAGCGCTTTCGCAAAGAAGCTCAGATTCTCGCCAGGCTCGGCGGGGAGGTCATAACCATTCACGAGCTCGTCGAAGACGAGCGGGGCCTGTTCATCGTAATGGAGTTCGTCGAGGGGCACACGCTCGAGACGATCATCCGCGAGACGAACGGTCCAATCGAGACCAAGGCGGCGTTGCGGATCCTCTGGCGATTGGCGGCGACGCTCCACGAAGTGCATTCAGCGGGAATCATCCATCGGGACCTCAAGCCCGGAAACATAATCATCGCCGAGGGGCTGCGTCCCCGGATTACGGACTTCGGCGTCGCGGCGAGCCTTACCGGGCAGACCTCCATGCTGCTGGGCACTACGAAGTACATGGCCCCGGAAATGTACGGCGATGGGGGCGTGGACGGGCGCGCGGATATCTACTCGCTTGGCTTCATCATGTATGAGCTTCTTACCGGGCGGCCGAAATTCAACGAGATCTTCGAGGAGGTCGTTCGCGACAGGCACAGCGAGGCGCTTCGGTGGATGAAATGGCACGGGCACGATGACGCCGTCGCACCACCTCTGCACAAAATCAATCCTGCCGTCCCCAAGGCGCTCTCGAAGATCGTCGCCAAGATGATCGCCAAGAACCCGGATGACCGGTTCGCGAGCATGGAAGAACTGGGCCGCGTGATAAAGTCGATCTTCAGTCCCAAGGCGCGAGCCGCCGCCGCGGCGAAATCCGTCGAGGACAACCTCGCCCTTCGTGGCAGGCGCGCCCTGCGCGTCGGCGCGCCGTCGGGTAATGGCGAAGATGCGCTCTCATCGCATGTCGGGGACGAGGCGGACGATTTGGAGCTGCCGCTGGAAGAACCGCTGACCGCGCCGCTTCCCAGGAGTTCATTGTCTCTGCGGACGAAGCTGGTTCTTGGCGGAGTGATCGCAGCCAGTTTCCTTACGATTGTCTTCATTCTGGTCTACCAGGCAAACCTTGCACGCCGGCAGCGCGTTCGCAGTGCCCAGGAGATATACGTCGAGGCAGAGCGCCAGTTCAAGTCCGGAAAGTCCGAGGATCTTCGCTCCGCGCTGGCGGGGTTCACCGACCTGGGACTGGCGAGGCACGCCGGAACCCCCCAGGCCGCCAAGGCGAGCGTACTTGCTCCGTTCTGTCGCGCCAAGCTCAAGGTTCAGGAGGCGGAGGTTGCCCAGCGCAGAGGCGACGCGTCGGCGAAGGATCTCTGGAAACTCGCGAAAACCGAAGAGGATGAAGTTATCCGCCTGTACAAAAAACTCCAGCAGGATCGTGACGACCTGGACGAATGGACGCGGAAAGTTTCCGACTGGGTGAAGGCGTTCGCCAGGGAGCGCGTAGCCGGCAGGATTTTCGTCGAGGGTATCGTATCGGCGAAGGGGCTTTTCAAGGCGGGGCAGTTGGACACCGCCGAGGCGGTCCTGAACGACCTGACGCAGGGCGCCGCGCTTACGGACAGCCAGGTTGCCGAGGTGAAAAGCCTCCGCGAGAGCATCGCCGTGGCGAAGTTCAAGGCGAAGTGCGATCAGCAGCTCGCTCGTGGGGCGGAAATTCTCAGGGAGAAGAATCTCAAGAATCTTTCCGACGCGGCGGACGTTTACCGCGGCGTTCAATCGTTGGTCAAGGGCAGTGGTTCTCAGCTTTCAGCGGCGGATCGCAAGGCGTACCTGGACGATATATCCGCCCGGCTGGACGCGATTTCGATCTACACGAAGTATCTCCAGGCGATGCAGCTTGCTGCGGAGGCTCGGGGGCGCAACAATAAACGCGCCGAGCTCAGGGCGTATGTAGACGCGCGCAAGAACGCTTCGACACAGGAGATGCGGGACGAGCTGGACGGGAAGATTACCACGATTCGCGCGGATATAGCCTACGATCGCGGAATGCACGAAAAGTCGCGAAAGCGCATAAGCCAAGCCGTTTCGGCGTTCAAGGAGGCCGTTCGCCTCAACGGGCATCCCCAGGCGAAGGCGGAACTTGCCGCCATGGCGACCGAGAGCAAGCGAGACTCGCTGATCGCCGAGGGGGCGGTGCACTTCGCGGCAGGGAAATATACAGAGGCGCTGAAAAAGTTTCAGGAAGCCGGACGCCTCGCAATGGACGGCGAGCTGAGCAAGCGGATGATCGACTGCCGCTTTCAGATGCAATTCATCGAGGCGGAAAAGCTTCGCAACCTCAAGCAGTACGACAAGGCCGAGCCTTTGTACCTCAAGGCTGCGCAGATCAAGCCGTCCGAGAGGCCCAGGATCGACGCTATCATAAGCCAAATGCAGACCCGCCAACGATACGAGGCGCATCTTGCCGACGGTGACAGGGCTTTGAACAGCGGGGAGTTCTCCGCGGCACTGGACTTTTTCCGCAAGGCAAAGGCGGTTCTGGACACGCAGGAAGCGCAAAAGCGCATGGACGAGGTAATCTACCGCGAGAACCTCGCCAAGGGCAAAGACGAAATGTTCCGCCGGAACTACCCCCTCGCGCTGGGTTATTTCAACATCGCCAGGAAGGCGAAAGACACGGCCGAGGTCAGGGACCTGATCGCCAGGACGAAGCAGAACATGGAAAAGTGACGGCTGGGAGCGGCAGAAGATGCCTGTTGACGGTAGAACAAGTCGATCCGCCGAACGACTGGTGGGCAGGACGATACGCTTGCGACGTTGGCCTGTCCGCCGACGGGCGGGCGGTCAGGTCATCGTCATCATGCTGTTCGGCATGAGCCTGTTGGTCGGTCTGGTTTTCTTCGTCTACAACGTGGGGGACCAGGTCAACAGTCGCCTGGAGATGCAGAACACCGCCGATTCGGTAGCGATCAGCGGCGCCGGGTGGATCGCACGCAGCATGAACGCCATCGCGATGAACAACTTCGCCCAGGCGAAGCTCATCGGACTTATTCCCGTGCTGGATGCGTTCCCGTTGGCGTCCCGGATGGCGTGGGACGAGGCGAAAAGCTGGGCCGAGGGCTTGCAGCAGCAGCTCGATCGCGGCGTACCGTCCGATTTCCTGCGCGAGGGGCTGGAGTCCGTCCGCGACCGGATGTTCGCCGAGCGCGACATCCTCGAACCGTTCAAACAGGCGCTCAACGACGGCGGTTTCAACATGGAAACCGTAACGCACTGGTCGGTTCGCGGTAGCGATGGTGGAACGCCCCACGGAACGATATGGCGGGGGGCGGTTACGCTAGATGAGTTTTCGCAGGCTGCGCTGGCTTCGTCGAGCCTGCTCAGCCAGCACGAAGCCGTCCGTTTCGGCGAGCGGAATCGCGCCGACGCGGCGTTTATCGTTCCTGTGGTTCCCTCGATTCCCGCCCGTCGCGGACAGTTCGCGAACTTCGGCCCGATCATGCAGGGACGCCTGCACGTTACGGATGACGGCGCTTCGTACAGGGCGACCGGTGGAAGGGGGGGGGCGATTCCCGATTACGCGTTCCCGCACCGCCTTGGTCCATACGCACGCCTGCACCGCTGGCGCGACAGGACCCGCGAGGCTACCAATCGCGTATGGGTCCCGCCAAGGGAAGGCGCCCGCGTCCGCTCCGGTCAGGGCAGCGTGAATATCGGCGGACGACGCCGAGGAAACTCCGCCATGCAGCGAAGCAGCGGGCACGGCGGCTACTGGCGCAACACCGGATGGGTGGAGAGCGGGTACACGACGTACGGGCCTTACGATTGGGCGCTGAGGCGCGTGAGATGGTATTCGCTCGGAAGGCGGTATCATCCCTACAATTACGACGGCGAACTTAGCGACCTGTATTTCTACACCTACGTGAAAGACATATCGCGGATCAAGCTTGGTTACATGTTCGGCGACAAGACGCCGCGCATGATCCACTACCCCACGTGGATCACGGACTACCCGCGGTCCCGGACGATCGCCTCCGATCCCAATGCGCGGATCGACCGGACGATGTTCTACCTGGTGGAAATCGTATCGAGCGTTCCGGAGGGCGATCCGCGATGGCTGACCTCGGGAACCTATCGCACCAACGGCCAGAGACCTATCGCGATATGGGTGAACGGCTGGGAAGACCCCGCCGACTGGAACGTGCCCAAGATCGCAGATTATATCTGGCAGGACAGCTATACATATCAGACCACCCGCGATACTTCGATCGGGATATACCCCCAGCGCGGAGCCGACGGAAGGGAGGTATTCCAGACAGTCTACCTTGTCGCATATTACGTGTTCGGCGGCATCGACGTCGGCGGCGAGGTGCAGGTTTCCAACCCCTGCAACTGGGAAGCGGACGACGAATTGCCGGCCCCTATGCTGCTGGACACCACCGCCGGCGATTACGAGCACGAGACGGCCCAATTCGGCGGCGCGGATGAAGGCTTCCGTCGCGAACGATTCACGTTCCTTGGCGTGGCGAGGCGAGGAAACCGGGCGCCGGTCTGGCCGCAACGGTTCTACAATCCCAATCCGCTCGGATCGACCCTTACGCTCGCCCAGGCGAAGGTATTCAACAATACGAGTTGGGATCTGTGGACACAGGATTGGCGCGTTTCACTGGCGCCGGTTACCAGGTGGGACGACTGGGTGCTGCGACTGGAGAGGGGTGCGGCGGAGGCTGGGCTTACCAACGGAATGGTCACCCAGGCGGAAGTGGAGGCGGTCCACGAATTCATGAACCGGCTGAACCACGAGATGGCCGACAAGTACATGCGCCACTGATAGACGGAAATGCTGAAAAAACGGAACATCTTGATCCGTAAGAGGTTGCGCCGACGGAAAGGTACGGCGATGGTGGAGTTCGCCATGTGCATTCCGCTGATTGCGCTCATCATAGCGGCTACGTTCTTCCTGGGCTGGGGTATGAAGAACCAGCAGCACGTGAAGGTCGCCAATCGCTACAAAGCGTGGCGGGAAGTACGCTGGCGCGAGCTGGGCTGGCAGTGGTCCGACCGCGTCAGCGGTTCGGCGCTGAACGATAATTTCTTTTATCGTCGCGCCAGCACCGTGGATGTCCAGTCGCGGCATTGGCTGGCGACCGAAACGGTCAGTGAACTTGTCGATGCCGCCGCCGACGTGAGTGTTTCTGCGGGGCAATTCGCCGAGCAGACCGCCCAGGACCGCTGGCCCAGGAATAACTGGGCGCGAGTCTCGGCGATGTTCCCCATCGACATCCGGGCCTTCGAGGCCGTCAACGGTCCCATCGCCTATCACCATTCCCGTAGCGGCGTCGAGTGGCGCCGCGGCGAGGCGGGCAACTCCACGGTAATCCGCGCGCGGTACCTCGATGCGCTCGATGAGACGCTCGGAAACATTCCCGCGCCGGCGCAGAATCTCAGCAACATGGTCCGGAATCTGTACCGCAACGGGTGGTGAGAAACTTGGCGACCGGCAAACAGGACACCCGTTCGAACGAAGCGTCTTTACCGAAGCGTTCGCGTACCCGGGCGCATGTTCTCATCGTGGGGCTGATCGTGGTAGGCGTCCTGGCTGCCTTGTGGGCGCGTCGAGCCTTTCTTTCGCCGCCGGCCGAACGGGCGGGCGATACGTTCGTCGCAGACGAGTCGCCCCGTCCGAGAGTGAGACCCGCGCCGCCCTCCACGGCGCCCGGTATCGACCTTATCGGCGACGCGATGCGGGAATCGGGTCTCGGGCCCATCACGAACCATCCCGCCGGAATCCAGCCGCCCTCCGGCACGCGAAACGGCATGGAGCGGCAGGTGCGGAACGCCGGATGGGTCCACCTGGAGGCGAACTACGATTGCCCCGGCACCGTCGATGAAGTGACGGGTTACTATCACAGGCAGGCAGTGCGGAAGGGTTTCCAGCCGGTCTCGGACAGCGTCGGCCCGCTTGGCTGGAGGCGCGTTTTGTTCACGAAAGGCCAAATGCGACTTATCGTGGTCTTGCGAAAACGAGGCGATAAGCACAAGATAGTGAGTGTGGTAGCAACCCTGATTCGTCCGGTGGAATAACGGCCGGGTTACTGGGATTGATTTGTTCGGTGGAGTAACATCCGATCAATTCTGAAAGGTTTTGGCATGACAGAAGAAACTCCCGGCATTCAGAATAAAAAACCGCTCCTGGCGGCGGCGGTCCTGGCGATAGCGGTCGTCGTGCTCTACAACATTCACGTCGCCCGGATTCGTGATGCGGCGAAAGGTCAAACCGTCAACCTGTTGCGATATACGCGTGACATCGAGGCGTCCGAGCGCATCAAGGAGGGGGATTTCGAGGAAATACCCGTCGATCGCAGGCTTCTGGCGAGCCTGGGACAGGTCGTGGAACGCGAGGGAAAAACGAAGATCCTCGACTTCGGAAAGTTGAACCAGGCGGTGCAGAAACATCAGCTTGTCTTCTGGTATCACGTTACGGGCGACAGCCGGCTGGGACCGGCGGGGACCATCGCCCCCACGAAAGTGGCGGTTGCCCTGCCGCTGGACGCGAACCGCGTTCCGGGCGATATCGTGAGAGTGGGCGATCGCGTGAACGTGCTCGGAATGCTTTCGGTCAAGAACGGGCCGGTGAAAACCTACCGCATCATCGAGTCGGTCGTCGTCCGAACGATCGGCGGAAAGGGCGAAAATCCCTATGCTTCCATCAGGCGGTCCAGGCGCCTCTCCAGCGACGGACAGCGGGTTTACAGGACTATCGGCGTCGAGGTGACGCCCGACGTTTCGCTCAAGCTGAATAACCTGATCTCCTGGACGATGAACGGGCGGGTATGGATCGAACTCTGTTCGGGCGCCGCTACGCCTCCGGTGACGGCGGGGCGCATCAACCCGGAGCTTTCCCAACTGGCTGAAACCGCTAACGCTGGCTCGCAGGCCGTCGAACAACCCTGACGCCGCGACGAAAAACTTAGGAACTCTTACTTGGAAATCTGGGTCTACAATCAGTACACCGATCAGCGAGAGATCGTCAAGGTCTCCGACGACGGCGCCACGATAGGTCGCGACGAGACCAACGACGTCGCGCTTCGCAGCCCGTTCGTCTCCCGCAGGCACGCGAGAATCTTTCGCGAGTCGGGCAGCTTTTTCGTGGAATCGCTCGGGCTGAACGAAACGATCGTCACCAACGAGGTCGTGCCGCTCAAAGAGAAGCGCAAGCTGGATTACGGGGACGAAATTCGCATCGGCGAATTCAGCGTCTACATGATGGAGCCTTCGGCGAGGCGCGTCGGCACGGCCGAGCGGATGGTTTCGCCACGAAAACGGGTAATCGATCTCGAACAGAAAATGCACGCGGAGTTGCTGGAGCGCCTGAACCTGAGAGTCACCGGGCAGAAGGGCGCCATGGACAGCAAGCACGTCGCGCTGATCAAACGGTCCCTTTCCGAGATCATCTCCAAGTACCTGGGCGAAGTCGACGAGGAGATGTCCGACCACCTTACCGGCGAATTTCTCTGGCGCGGCGTGGTGACGGAACTTGGACGCAGGGCGACCGGAAAGCTCACGTACAGCTACGCATTCGAGGGCACGGACCTGCTGGACAACCAGATGGAAGAGGTGATCAGCCGGCTTATCGGCGACACCGTCGGGTACTATCCGCTGCGATTGCGATCTCACACGCTGCCCGATGACGTAGCAATGCTCGAAGAAGATTGGGAAAAGCAGCTCGAAAGGCTCAAGAAGCAGATCGAGCCTCAATTGCGAAACTACATCGTTCGACGGATGCTCTCGAAGGAAATCGAGGACGTCGTGCTGGGGTACGGCCCGCTTCAGGACCTGCTGGAGATGCCGAATATCAACGAAATCATGGTCGTGGGGCGCGAGAAGATATACATCGAGAAGGAAGGCGTTATCGAGAACACCGGGCGAAGCTTTTTCTCCGACGAGATCGTCCAGAGCATCGTCGAGCGCATCATCACGCCGATCGGACGGCGGATCGACCGCTCGAGCCCGCTTGTCGACGCGCGCCTGCCCGACGGATCGCGCGTCAACGCCATTATCAATCCGCTGAGCCTCTCCGGAACGGTGCTGACGATCAGGAAATTCGCGCGAGTACCGTTCACGATCGACGACCTCATCGAACGCGAAACGATTTCGGAGCCGGTGGCAAACTTCCTGCGCGCGTGCGTGCTGGGCAGGAAGAACCTGATAATCTCCGGTGGCACCGCCAGCGGAAAAACCACCACGCTGAACGTGCTGAGCAATTTCATTCCTCCGGGCGAGAGAATCATAACGATCGAGGATTCCGCGGAACTGCAACTACCGCAGGAACACCAGGTGCGATTGGAAACCAGGCCCGCGAACATCGAGGGCAAGGGCGCTTACACGATCCGCGACTTGCTGAAGAACGCGCTGCGCATGAGGCCGGATCGCATCATCGTCGGTGAATGTCGCGGACCCGAAGCGCTGGACATGCTCCAGGCGATGAATACCGGGCACGACGGATCGCTGACGACGATCCACGCGAACAATCCGGACGATACCATGCTGCGCCTCGAGACGATGGTCCTGATGGCGGTGGAAATGCCGATTCGCGCGATTCGCGAACAGATCGTAGCCGCCTTGGACGTCATCGTGCAGATCTCGCGCTTTCCGGACGGAAAACGCCGCGTCACGCACGTATCGCAGATCGTCGGGATCGATCCGGAGACCGAAAGAATCGTCCTGGAGGACGTCTTCGTGACACGCATGCCGCGAACCGCGGAGCAAGTCCCCAGGTTGCGACACACGGGGTACATCCCGCCGTTCGCCGAAATGCTTATCGACAAGAACTTTATGGGTATCGAGGTGTTCACGTGATTCCCCTCGCCGACGGCGCCGGAATAGATTGGCCTGTGACCCTCGCGTTCAACGCGATGATCTTCCTGGCCGCCTTCGCGTGCGTTCTCGTAGGTCTGCATCCGCTCAAGCAGTTCATCCTCCGGCAGGAGCGGTACTACGACCTCACACTGCGGGGCAAGCTGCTGCTCGACATCCAGCCGCGAATGGCGACCTACGTCGCCGGCGCCGTAACTTTCGTCCTGGCGTTTATCGGATACGCAGCCACCGGAAGCGAGTTGGGCGTGTTCCTGGGCATCGTCGCCGGCGTGCTGTGTCCGTACTTCGTTATCGGCTATCTTCGTCGCAAGCGCCTGCACCGGCTGGAAAGCCAGCTTGTCAGCGGCGTTCAGACACTGGCATCGGGCGTTCGCGCCGGTCTGAACATTATCCAGGCGATGCAACTGATCGCCCGCGACGGGCCTGACCCGATCCGCCAGGAGTTCGCGCACCTGCTTCGCGAATACGAATACGGCATTCCGCTGGACGAGGCGATGACCAACGCCGCGGTGCGGATCGGTTCCAGCGATTACCGGTTGCTGTTCTCCGCGCTGCACACCCACCGCGAGCGGGGCGGCGATCTGGGCGAAACGCTCGATCGGATTTCGGCGAGCATCCGTGAAATTCAACGCCTGGAAAAACGCATTCAAAGCCTCACCGCGCAGGGGCGGGCGACCGCACGCTGGCTGGGCGCGCTTCCGCTTATCGTGCTGCTTATCCTGTATTTTCTCGTCGATTCGCAGGGCGTCGAGTCGCTGCTCCGCGACGACGTCGGAAAAGCGATCATCGTC
>JAJRYB010000015.1 GCA_024275995.1 Planctomycetota bacterium
CATGCTTTACATGGCCTCCCGCACGCAGCTCATGGGAGAACTGATCGCCCCGGCCCTGCAGAGGGGCGCGTGCGTACTGTGCGACCGATGGGTTTCTTCGACGATCGCCTACCAGGTGGCGGGCGGCGCCGAACCCGAAAGCGTTCTCCGCGCATACGAGGCCGCCCTGCGCGACGTCTGGCCTGACCTTACGGTGATACTGGACCTTCACCCGGAAAAGGGCCTGGAGCGTGCGGGCAGGCTCGGCGGACACGATCGAATGGAATCCAAGGGAATCGAATTCCACCGATGCGTGCGGGACATCTTTCTGACACAGGCCCGGGAACACGCGAATTCTTTCCTCGTCGTGGACGCCGAGGGGGATATCGAACAGGTCCAGGCACGCCTGCGCGATCTCGTCTCGCAGTGGGCGCGCAGGCAGCAAAAACCGGACGGGTGAGGGCGCATGGGGTTTTTCGCCGACATAATCGGGCAGGATTCCGCGATCGAGCAATTGCGGCTGGGGATTTCGTCCGGGCGAATGCCGCACGCGATGCTCTTCGCCGGACCCGAAGGCGTCGGTCGGCGAACGACCGCAACCGCGCTGGCCGCGGCGCTGCTCTGTGAGAACACGAGCGAGAAGGCGGGCAAATTCGACGCCTGCGGAACGTGCGCAAGCTGCAAGCTGATCCAGGCAGGCGCGCACCCCGACTGCCGGCTGATCTACAAGGAACTCGCACGCTTCCACGAGAACCAGCAGGTCCGCAATCGCAAGATGCAGGTTCTCGGCATCGACGTGATCCGCAGCTTCCTTATTGACGCCGCGAACCAGGCGTCCTCGCAAGGTCGCGGGAGGATGTTTATCGTCCGCGAGGCCCAGCTCATGAACGACGCCGCCCAGAACGCCCTTCTCAAGACGCTGGAAGAACCGCCCGACGGCGTTACGATCGTCCTGTGCTGCACCAGCGTCGAGCGGATGCTCGCGACGATCCGCAGCCGCTGCTGCCTCGTACGGTTCGCTCCGCTTCCTCGCGATTTCGTCGCCACTCGGCTGCGCGACGCGGACGTGCCGGGCGAGAAGGCGGAATTCTGGGCGGCGTTCACGGATGGGTCGATAGGCAGGGCGATGCGACTTTCCCAAGGCGACCTGTACGAGATCAAGCGAGGAATGATCGAGCGATTTTCATCCCTTCCACCGGCGGGCGACGTGGAATACGGCAGCGAGCTTGCGAAAATAATGGAAACGCTCGCGATAAAGGCGGTGAGCGAGCAGAAGAAGGCCGACGGCAGCGAGCTTGCAAAGACGCTCGCCTCCCGCCGCGCGGCAGGGACCATGCTTCGGCTGATTGCCGGCGCGTATCGCGACGCGCTGGTTCTCCTGGCCGGGTGCGAGCAGACACTGACCCACGCCGATCAGACGGAGGAGATCCGATCCCTGGCGAATCGTTTTTCCGCATCGCAACTGGCCGGGATTCTGGAGGACCTCTCAGAGTGCGAGCGTTTGCTGTGGCGCAACGTGAACCCGAAAATCGTCTGGGACAATGCCGTCATCCTATGCGCCTCCGCCTCCCGCCTGCGGATTTAGACGCCGCAGCCGCCGGGCTTCGCCCCTGTATCATTGACGTTGCGATCAGGAACGAATATAAAGACCGCTCGCATGAAAAACTTTCGCCGCTCATTAAAATTTCTATGGCCTTACCGCGTCCGCCTGGCGATTTCCGTCGCCTGCGTGATCGTAATCGCCGTGCTGTGGGCGGGCGGGCTTGGAATGCTCGTCCCGGCATCGAAAGTCCTCATCTCGCCGGAGGGGCTTCACGGGTGGGCGTGGGATACGCTCGCAACGCATCACCTCGGCGCGAAACTCATCCGCCAGCGAGCCCCGGCAGGAAAACACATCGACGGAGTTCCAATCGTCGAGGTGCTGAACGTCGTCAAGGTGGACGAGAACGGGCCGGCGAAAAAGGCGGGCCTTCGCGACGGGCAGTGGATCGTCGGGCTGGAGACCGCGCAGGTCGAGGACAGGATAATTCCCGCCGACGCACTGGCACGCCGCCTGGCACACGTCGAATCCGGAGGGAAAATCCGCCTCCGCGTGTTCAACCCGGGCTCAGACACGTTGCAAACCGTCGAATTCGACGCGGGCCAGGCCCCGTTCACAGCCCGCATGCTCGGGTCGATCGCCAAGATGATTCCCGAGCCGAAGACCAAGGCGGACCGTTTTCCCATGCTTCTCTGGCTGCTGATTATCGGCGTCGTCGTAACGCTTATCAGGGACGTTCTGCGATTCGTGCAGGAATACCTGGTCCAGACGGCGGTCTTTCGTGGAATCGTGGACCTGCGATGCGAGAACTACAACGTCGCGCTGAAACTTCCGGTTACGTTCTTCTCGGAAAAAGGCACGAGCGACACGATGAGCCGGTTCGTGCAGGACACGGCGGAGCTTGGTCGCGGGCAGGTGACGCTGTTCGGCAAGACGCTGGTGGAACCGGCCAAGGCGATCGCATCGCTGACGTTGGCGATGATGCTTAACTGGGAGCTGACGTTGATGGTGCTGATTGTCGGACCCCCGACGTTCATGCTTATCCGGAAGCTTGGAAAGCGTATGAAGAAAGCCTCGCGACGCGCCCTGGAGAGCTGGTCGGGAATGTTGGGCGTGCTGGACGAGACGCTGGTCGGAATCCGCGTGGTAAAGGCATACACAATGGAGGCGGCCGAGCGAAAGCGATTCCTGCGGGAGAACTGGCGCCTGTTGAAGCAGCAGCGTCGCATGGCGGCGATAGACTCGGCGACTGCGCCGTCGGTCGAGGCGCTGGGGATCACGGCTGCGATGGTCGCCAGCGGTATCGCCGGGTATATGGTCTTTCACGATCGCATGGACCCGAGCATTTTCCTGGCGTGGATGGCGTGCCTGGCGGCGATGTTCGATCCGGTGCGAAAGCTGGCGAAAGTAATCACGCGGTTCAATCGTTCCGAAGCCGCCGCCGAGCGAATCTTCGAGCTTCACGACTCCCAGCAGGAGAAGCGCGTCCCGAACGCCCCGACCCTTGAGCGTCACAGCGAGAGCATCGAGTTCAGGGACGTGAGTTTCCGGTATCCCAGCGCGTCCACGGACGCCCTGCGAAATGTGGACATCACCATAACGGCGGGGCAAACCGTCGCCGTCGTCGGTCCAAACGGATCGGGAAAGACGACGCTCGTATCGCTGCTTCCGCGCCTGATCGACCCGTCGAGCGGGCAGGTGCTCATCGACGGACATGACATCTCCAAATGTTCGCTCCGTTCGCTGCGCCGCCAGATCGGCGTCGTAACGCAGGACACGGTGCTGTTCCACGCATCGATCGCGGAGAATATCGCATATGGGCTGCGCCGCGCCAAACCGCAGGCCGTCCGCGAGGCGGCGGAAAAGGCGTTCGTGGACGAGTTCGTAGTCGACCTTCCGGACGGGTACGACACGATGGTCGGCGAGCACGGAGCGACGCTCTCGGGCGGTCAGAAGCAGCGGATCACCATCGCAAGGGCGATTCTTCGCGACCCGGCGATACTTATTTTCGACGAGGCGATGAGCCAGGTCGACGCCGATTCCGAACGGCGTATCCATGAGGCGATGGAGGAATTCGTAAAAGGTCGCACCACGCTGATGATAGCGCACAGGTTCGCCACGGTTCTCTCTGCGGACCGGATTATCGTCATGAACGAGGGGCGAATCGTGGACATCGGGCCGCACGAGAAACTGCTGGAAAGATGCGACCTTTACCGACACCTGTACGACACGCAGTTCAGGGACTCCGGCGGGTAAGGCACCCCAAAAATGGTCCCCGAGCAAAACGGACAATCCGAAGGGCTGCTTTCCCGCGGCATGCTTGTAGCGGGGGTGCTGCTTGCGGGCGGGTTGACTTTGGCGGCACTCGTCGGGAGCATAAACGCGTGGATCGGCGCGATTACCACGACATTGACGGAACTGGGCGTAGCCGCGCTGATCGTAGTCGCAGCCGGGGGGTACGGCTACCCGATCGTTCGCAAACTCGCGAGCAAAAATTCCCCGACGGGATTGAAGGTGATCACCGCGTGCGGGCTGGGATTGTGGATGCTTTCGACGGCGGTGCTCATCGCCGGTTC
>JAJRYB010000016.1 GCA_024275995.1 Planctomycetota bacterium
CAGGAAGCGGACGTCGTTTTCGTACAGCAGGCGAATGTCCGGAATCTCGTATTTCCGCATGACCATCCGCTCGATGCCAAGCCCGAAGGCGTATCCGGTGTATTTTTCGCTATCGTAACCGACGGCCGACAGCACGTTCGGATCGACCATTCCGCACCCGCCAAGTTCGATCCACTCGGACTGCCCGTCGTCGTAGTGGAACAGCAGGTCCACCTCGCCGGACGGTTCGGTGAACGGGAAAAAGCTCGGGCGGAATCGCGTCTCGACGCCGCTTCCGAAGTACGCCTTGCAGAACTGGTCGAGGCACGTTCGCAGGTCGGACATGGAGACACCCTGGTCCACGTAAAGTCCCTCGACCTGGTGGAACATGTAAAAGTGCGTCGCGTCGACGGTGTCCGGCCGGTACACGCGCCCCGGCGCGATAATCCTCACCGGAGGGTCCTGCGATTCCATTGTGCGAATCTGCACGGTGGACGTCTGCGAGCGAAGCATTAACCGGTCGTTGATGTAGTAATTGTCCAGCGGGTCACGTGCGGGGTGCTCCGGGGGAATATTCAATGCGTCGAAATTATGTTTTTCGTCTTCGACCTCAGGCCCGTATGCGACGGCGAAACCCATCCTGCCGAAGATCTCACAGATCTCGTCGATCGTCTGGGAGATCAGGTGCGAGTGTCCTATGTGAGGCTTATCGCCGGGAAGCGTAACGTCCAGCGTCGGGGCGGAGGATTTTTTTCTCGTGGACTTCAACCGTTCGGACCGCTCATCGAAAGCCGACCGGAGCGCGGACTTGGCAAGGTTAAGGGCCTTTCCGGCGGCGGGTTTTTGATCTTTCGGAACGTCCTTGAGGTGGCGCATCAGCAACTTCAATGCGCCCTTGCCGCCGAGATACCGGATGCGCCATTGTTCGAGGGCTTCGGAGGAGTCCACGGACTTCAGGCCCTCGATCGCCTTGGCATGCATGCTCCGGATGTCTTCCAGCAGCGACATGTGTGCGTTCCCGAAACGAATTTACCCTGCCCGGCAAATTCGGCTGGTTATGCCTCGACGGGTTGATCGATCTCGATACCGGCGGCTGCGACGATCGCGTCGAATGCGGCTGGTTCGGCGATGGCTATCTCGCTGAGCATCTTGCGATTCAGCTCGATTCCCGACTCGGTCAGGGCGTATACGAGTTGGGAGTAGCGTATGTTCCGCTGCCGGCAGGCGGCGGAGATGCGCGTAATCCACAGTCGGCGGAAATCACGCTTGCGCGTCTTGCGGTCCCGCGTTGCGGTGACCCCGGCGCGGAAGGTCTGCTGAAGGGCGGTGCGATACCGGCGAGACATGCTGCCGTGATAGCCCCGTGCGTCTTTGAGAACTCTCTTGTGCTTGCGGCGCCGGGCGGCGCCTTTGCGAACGCGTGGCATGGTGCATTGATCCTTTCATTTCTTCCCGGCGGACTCCCGACAATTCCAAAAAATTCCAAAAAATTCCGGGATGTTCCAGGCCGACTCGCCGCGTCTTTCCGATCGCGTGCGTGCGGCTCGCCCCAGGGGGCTCCCACACGGGGTGGTTTAACTTGTTCTGACTATATTCCGAGCAGGCGTTTGGCCTGCCTGGCGAAGGCGGATGACACCGTCGTTGCCTTGCGAAATCGTCGCAGGCGCTTGGGACTCTTGCGGGATTTAAGATGCCCCGCACCCGCGCGGTAACGCTTTAACTTCCCGCGAGCGGTCACCTTGAGGCGCTTCGCGACGGCTTTATTTGTCTTCATCTTCGGCATTGCAATGAACCTTTATTGGCACGACGCTTCCCTTCACGGGAGGCGAAAAGTCCAGTCATACTAGCAGCTTTATCGTCCGTGTAAAGAGCCTTGTCGGTAAAAGCGGGAAAAACTCTTTACGCCTCAGGGCTTACGGGTCGCTTGTTCCTGCGGCTTCGCTTGAGGGCGCCGGCGCCGGTTTGGGAGGCGGCTCCGCTTTCGGGGCGGGTTTCGGCTTGGGCGGGGGCGACTTGGCGCCCGGGGCGAGCATCATCGTGATTCTGCGCCCTTCGCGACGGACGTCCCGTTCTATTTTGGCGCATTCTTCCAGTTCCTACTTGATCCTCTGGAAAACTTCCACGCCGACGTCGATATGCGCCAGTTCCCTGGAGCGGAACCGCAGGGAAAACTGCACGCGGTCGCCTCGTTGGAGGAATTCGCGCGCTCGGCCGACCTTGATCAGGAGATCGTGCTCGCCGATCTTCGGCGTCCTGATGCGGATCTCCTTAAGCTCGGTCTCGTGCCTGTGCGCCTTGGCCTTCTGCTCTTTCTTGCGCTGGGCGTATTTCCATTTCCCGTAATCCATGATCCGGCATACGGGGGGCTTGGATTGCGGGGCGACCTCGACGAGGTCCATACCCGCGTTGCGGGCCCGTTCAAGTGCGTCGCCGACTTCCACAATACCGGCCTGGTCGTCATTCTCGTCGATCAGGCGTATCGGGGAGATGCGAATTCTTTCATTGCAACGGAGGTTTTTTGAAATTTCAGTGTCTCCTTGTCTGAATACAAGTATCACTCGGGCCGATCCCGCACTGGAACCGAACTACCCGCCTTTATTCAATAACGTATGTTTGCCCTTGGTTTCGATTTCCCGTTTCAACGCATCGACGAACTGCCCGACGGCCATCGCGCCGAGATCGCCTTCTCTGCGTGCCCGCACCGCCGCCGTTGACGCTTCCTGTTCTCGTGCGCCGATGACGGCCATGTACGGAACCTTCGCCATTGTCGCTTTTCGGATCTTCGCGCCGATTTTTTCGGGCGAATTGTCCAGGTCGGTCCGGATACCAGCCGCTCGCAGATCGTCCCTGATTTTTTCGGCGTAATCGTTGAACTTGTCGCTCACGGTCAGCACCGCTACCTGCACCGGCGCAAGCCAAAGCGGAAACGCACCGGCGAAATGCTCGATGAGTATCCCGATAAACCGTTCCGGCGAGCCCAGCGGCGCCCGGTGGATCATCACGGGGCGATGCGGCGAGTTGTCCGCGCCGATATATTCCAGGGAGAACCTTTCCGGCAGGTTGTAATCCACCTGGATCGTTCCGAGTTGCCAGTCCCGCCCGATGCAGTCCTTGACGACGAAGTCGATCTTCGGGCCGTAGAAAGCCGCCTCGCCCACTTCCTCGGTGTAGTCCAGGCCGACCTTTCGCACGACGTTTCGGATGTTCTGCTCGGCGCGGTCCCAGTTTTCGCCGCTCCCGACGTACTTCGCGTCGTCCGGGTCGCGCAGTCCGATGCGAACGCGGTAATCGTTCATCTCCAGCGTTTCCAGGCAGAGCTTGGTAAGGGCGACGCACGATTCGATTTCCGCTTCGAGCTGCTGAGGCGTGCAGAAGATGTGCGCGTCGTCCTGGGTGAAGCCCCGCACGCGGGTAAGCCCGCTCAACTCGCCGGACTGCTCGAAGCGATAGACGGTTCCGAACTCGCTCAGACGGACCGGCAGCTCGCGGTAGGATCGCTGCGAGGACTTGTATATCTGGATGTGGAACGGGCAGTTCATCGGTTTGAGCAGGTACCCGCTCTCGTCGTCGTCGCCGGTTTTCATGGTGGGAAACAGCCCGTGCTCGTAGTACGGGTAGTGCCCGCTGGTTTTCCACAGATGAATTTTCCCGATGTGCGGCGTAATGACGCTCTGGTAGCCCCGCTTGAGCAGCTCGTCCCTCAGCCAGCCTTCCAGCTCCATGCGGAGGATGGAACCCTTGGGAAGCCAAAGCGGAAGTCCCGGACCGACCTCGTCGGACAGCATGAAAAGTCCGAGTTGTTTGCCCAGCACGCGGTGATCGCGTTTTTTCGCCTCCTCGACGCGATCGAGATGCTCTTTCAGGTCTTTCCCGTCGAAGAACGCGATACCGTAGACGCGGGTGAGCATTTTGTTGTTCTCGTCGCCGCGCCAGTAGGCCCCGGCGGTCGTGAGCAGCTTGAAGGCCTTTCCGAGTCGCCCTGTATCCGGCAGGTGCGGGCCGCGGCACATGTCCAGGAAGTCGCCCTGCCTGTACAGGCTTACCGCCTCCACGGCCTCGTCGCGAACGAGATCGTCGATCATTTCGATCTTGTAGTCCTGCCCAAGCTCGGCGAACCGGGCCTTTGCCTGGGCGACGGGCAGCCCGATACGCTCGATGGGTATCTTCTCGGCGACGATTTTTCGCATCTGGGCCTCGATCGTTTCGAGGTCCTCATGCCCCAGGGGGCGGGGCAGGTCGAAGTCGTAGTAGAACCCGTACTGGTAATCGTCCATCAGTGCCGGGCCTATGGTGTACTGGACGTCCCGGCCGAACCGACGCACCACCGCCTGCGCCAGAACGTGTGCCGCGCTGTGCCGGAGCACCTCGAGCGCCTCGGCGTCGCGACTGGTCAGGAGGCGCAGCTCGTGCGTTCCGTCGGATATTTCCGCAGCCAGGTCCACCATCTTTCCGTCCACGCTGGCCGCTATCGCCGCCCTCGCCAGTGAGGGGGAGATGTCTTCCGCTATTTCAGCGCAGGAGACGGGCTTTTCGTAGTCCCGTTTGCTCGCATCGGGCAGTTTGATGGTTACGCTCATGATATGTTTTCTCCCGTCGCCGCCCGCGTCGGGTTCGCGTGCCGCCGACGACAAAAGAAAGCCGGTACGCGAAAGCCTGAGCGACCAACGACGCACGCACCTGCGCAACGGCAGGTCGACCGGCCGGGATGTGACCCACCGGTCGTCAGCATGTCTTAGTCGTGGTCGTTGTCTTCAGTATCATTCGCATACCGGCTTGGCTGCAACGATCCGCATTGTAAGGTGCGAACGGCTTACTGCAATCCAGAATTTTTTGAATTCCTTACGGGAGACCGTGGATTTGCCTGTGGATGAATTCCCGCGTTCGGGAAAATCCTACGCCCATCGGATGGTGCCCATGTCCAGCGTATTGGGCAGCATACGGTTACGGGGCAGCACTCGAACGGTGTACCCGTTCATCCCGCTGTGGATGCATGGCATGTCGGCTGCGTATTTCAGTCGACTATCGTCTTGCTCGCCCACCTGCTCCATCGGAAGGGCCTGCCCCTCCTTGAGTTGTCCGTCCTCGTCCAGCAGCCCGTAGTAGAGCTGAACGCTGACGTCCTCGGGATCGAGCTTGTCGATATTGACGACCGCTTCCACGTGCACGTTCGCGCCGACACAGGCTCCGTTACCGTTGGCGTCCATGTTGTCCTGAACGCTCTCGACGCGGATGTTTTCGAATCGATCACGGACCTTGCGCCTCCAACTGCTCAACTGCCTGGCCTTGTCCATGTCGTTCTCCGTCAGGTCGATCCATCGCTGTGCGGCGGGGGCGTAGAACTTTTCGGCGTACTGTCGCACCATGCGGTTTGTGTTGTATACGGGCGCGAGCTTGCACATGGCGCCCTTCATTCTGGCGATCCACCCGCGTGGCAGGTTGTCGGACCCGCGATCGTAGAACAGTGGGATGACCTCCTTTTCCAGCACGTTGTAGAGGGCCTGGGACTCGACCTCGTTCTGGTATTCCAGGTCATCGTAGGATTCTCCGGAACCGATCGCCCATCCGACGTCCGGGGAATATCCCTCCGCCCACCATCCGTCGAGGATCGAAAGGTTCAGCCCGCCGTTCGCGGCGACCTTCATTCCGCTGGTTCCGGACGCTTCCATCGGTCTCAGCGGAGTGTTCAGCCAGACGTCGACGCCCTGCACCATGTAGCGTGCGACGTTTATGTCATAGTCCTCCAGGAACACCAGCGAACGCAGGAAGGGTTCCTTCCTGGCGGTGTGGACTATCTGGCGAATGAGGTCCTTTCCCGGATTGTCGCGGGGGTGGGCCTTCCCGGCGAAAATGATCTGAAGACGCTTCCTGGAATCGCCTCTCATCAGCTTGCCGAGCCTCTCCAGGTCCGAGAGGATCAGCGCCGCGCGCTTGTAGGTGGCGAACCTGCGCGCGAATCCGATCGTCAGCGCCTCGGGGTCCAGGATTTCCTCGGCGGTCGCGAGTTCAGCCGAACCGGCGCCTCTCTTGGCGTATTGCTGCGCCATGCGCCGGCGTGCGAAGGCTACAAGGCGCTCGCGTCTGCGCTCGTGCGTGCGCCAGAGTTCCGCGTCGGGAATCTGCTGGACGGACTGCCAGATGCTCATATCCGCGGGCTTCTCGTGCCATCCCGGGCCGAGGTAGCGATCGTACAGCGCCGCCATATCGTGACTGATCCACGAGCGGGTGTGTATTCCGTTGGTTATCCCGGCGATGGGCAGTTCGTGGTCCGGTATTCCCGGCCAGATCTTCGCCCACAGTTTCCGGCTGTAATCGCGGTGCAGCATGCTGACTCCGTTTCGTCCGCTGCTGAGCCGCATCGCCAGAACCGTCAGGTTCATCGGTTCCTCGTGATTGTTCGGTTCCTGCCTGCCGAGTCCTATGAACTCGTCGCGTGAAAGTCCCAGTTTCGGCCAGTAGTTCGACAGGTATTTTTCAATGAGCCAGGTCTCGAAGGCGTCGTTACCCGCCGGGACCGGGGTGTGCGTCGTGAACACGTTGGAAGCGATGACCGCCTCGGCGGCCTGGTCGAACTTGACGCCGCGTTCCTCCATGAGCATCCTGATTCGTTCCAGTCCCAGAAACGCCGAATGCCCTTCGTTCATGTGGAAGACCTTCGGCGCGATCCCGACCGCCTTCAGTGCCCGCACACCTCCGATTCCGAGCACGATCTCCTGGCGGATACGATTTTCCTGATCGCCGCCGTAAAGCTGTGCGGTAACGTGCCGGTCTTCCGGCGAGTTCTCCGGTACGTTCGTGTCCAGTAGAAGCAGCCTGACTCGCCCGATCCGTGCTTCCCAGACCTGCGCGAGCATCGAACCCCCGGTAGTGTCGATCTCCACCTGCACGCATCGCCCGTCCCTATCCTGTGCGAGTTGGAGCGGAAGGTTGTGAAAATCGTTGCGTGGGAACAGTTCGAGCTGCCAACCGTCGGCGTTGAGTCGCTGTCGGAAGTATCCCTGCTGGTAGAGCAGCCCGACGCCGACGAGCGGGACGTCCAGGTCCGAGGCGCTCTTGAGATGGTCTCCCGCCAGGACGCCCAGTCCGCCCGAGTAGATCGGCAGGGACTCGGTAATTCCGAATTCCGCGCAGAAGTACGCCACCTGCGGCGCGTTGTCGCCGCCGTAGGTCTTGGGCCACCATCCGGGATTCTCTCGGTAGGCGGTAAGGTCCCGGCGGACTCGTTCGAGATGCGCAAGGAACCCTTCGTCACCCGCCAGCTTGGAAAGCCTCTCCTGCTGGATTTGTCCCAGCATGACGACGGGATTGTGGTAGCACTCTTCCCACAGTTTGGCGTTCATCCTTCGGAACAGGTCCTGTGCGTCACCATGCCATGACCACCAGAGGTTATGGGCGATCTCAAGCAGGTCCATCAACGGTTCCGGCAGCGACGGCCGAATTGTGTATGTTCTCAGTGGTCTCATAGTTGACGTTCCGGGTCAGCTCCCGGCGCAGGGACACTGCCCAAAGGATTTCATCGGCAAAAAACACGCTTATGATTAGGCCTGTATTCGCCAGGCGGTAATGATAGCGGTGGGACATGCCGCCTGCAACCTCGACATCGTCAGATCGCCCGATGACGGTGGAACGTTTTGTTTCTTCCGGGCGTTCGGATTAGAGGCTGGTATGGACAGCTCTGCGAACACTATAATTTAGTGATCAGGCGGCCCCGAAACTGTGCCGATGTAGGGAAAAGAATCTCATGCATGGAGAAGACGCCGGGCATCGGCATGGCGAGGGAAAGCAGATATGCAAGGCCGCAGAACAAAACGGTTGCGACAGGCGGGTGGTTTTCGTCGTGAGCGGCGAAGCCCCAGACGCCGGGTCGCTTCGCGCCGGAACCAGTGGCGCGGGATGGAGCAGGCCCGCAAGACCGGGGAATGTCCCGGTAGCGGGGGCGAAGGGTCCATCCCGTGCTCGTAGGAACAACCGGCCGGAAGGATAAGGGTAATTCCATGAACGGGATGCTTGCGTGGAGTTCGGCGTTGCTACTGTCCGTTGCTGCCTCGGCGCTCGGGCAGGTCGGCATAACCCAGTCCGGCCAGGTGCTCGACTCGAACTATCAGATCGGCGGCGGTGGAATCAATCGCAGGTCGTTCAACCGGAGCTATCGGACCGACAGCCAGCTTTACGTTACCGGGCAGGTGACAGGCCTGGGCAGTTTCCGTGGTAACGTTGGATATGTCGGCGCGGATCAGCTTCGCCTTGACCTTCCCTCGGCCGGGTTCAGCACGTTTCGCCGCCAATCGGTCGGGCTTTCCAATGTGATAGCGGGTGGGTCGTACCATAGCACGGCCTATTATGATCGCAGCACGACCGTGCTGGATGCCAACAGGATCGCCGCCGGGCAGAACGTGCCCGGGACGAACGTCCCCCGTTCAGATGCGACTGCGCAGGCGGCGCAGAAGCTGTACGCCAGCGCGCTCCAGCGATACAGACCTCTCGTCGAGTCGTCCCGTGGCAGGGCTATCTCCGCTTCCCCCGCGTCGCCCATGATCGATCCGTCCAGGATCGTCGGATACGAGTGGCAGAGCGGCACTTTTGCGCCGCGCGCCGGTTCCGATGCGCTGTTCGGCATCGCCGGCACGCGCAATCGCCTGGAGCTTGCCAGGGAGTTGTACCAGGCCCAGGTAGCCGAGGGGCGACTGGACGGGATGCCGGACAAGCGCATTGACGGGCGTCTCGATCTGTCCGTGTCCGGCAAGCCGGAGATGCCGGACGGGCAGACGTCCGATGCCCGAAAAGACGAACCCGGCGAACTCCCCCCCGCCAGGCATACGGCAGAGGGGCTGCTTCCCGCGGCGAATCAGGATGTCTTTGTTGACATGCTCGTTCAGTTGCGCCGGAAGAAAACGTCCCCGGCGGAAAAGCCGAAAGCGGACAACGGGAAAATCATCGAGCTTCCAGCCGAGGATACCGTCGATAAGCCCGCCCCCCCACGGGTGGATTCGACCGACGCGACCTTGACCGACGAGGTGGAGAGCGGATCGCTGGTCAATATGCAGAACGACACAGTAATAGTTCGCAGCCTTGCCGGGCGAGGCAACGATCTGTTCAACCTTACGATGCGTCGTGCGCAGCATGATCTGCGAGCGGGCAAATTTTACACTGCCGCCGGCCGGTACGAACAAGCCATGTCGCTCGATCCGGGTAACCCGCTCGCACGCATTGGTTACTGCCTGGCGTTATTTTCCGCGGGAGAATCTTTCTCCGCGGCCAGGAGCCTGCATGCGGCGATGAGTACTTTCCCGCCGATGATGGAAACGCACGTCCGATTGTCCGAAATGCTGGACGCAAAGACGCTTTCTTCGAGGCTCGGCGAGTTGGACAAGCGTCTGTCTGCGCCGGACGGAAAGAACAACGTGCTGCTCCGGATGCTGGCGGTTTTCGTTACCGAGAACTCGAATCGATATCGTCAGGCGGAGGCGCACGCGAAAGTGCTGAAGAAAATCGCCGGTTCCGATAAACTCCTTGCCGCCTACGCGTCGTATATCATCACGGGTTTTCGACCCGGCGTGAAGCCGGCGCCCAAAAAATGATGAATCGTGGCGCCGTCATTCGCCGGTATTTCCTCCGGCGTGGGCGCACAATGCGTTGTATCCCTGCATGTACTTGAGGAGCCGGCTGAGACCCCACTCGATGTACGCTTCGCTGTGAGTGGGTTTACCGCGATACTCGCTCATAAGCCCATCCCGCACTGCCGTCAGGAACGCCGTCATGTCTTCCTCCGACAGGGCCTGGGGCGACAGGCCCCACTCCAGAAGGTCGTGAAAAAGTTTTCGATGCCTCCTGCTGGTTTTGTACTGTTGTGGGGTTAAAAAACTGCCCGGTCGCAGGCTTAGTTGCAGGCCCTTGAGTGCAAGGACCACCGATTCGTAGTTGAGCCTCGGCGAGAGTCGCAGAAAACGGAACTGCTGCACGAAACGTCCGCGACGAAAGGGCGACCCGGGCAGCGGGGCCGCTTCGTCCGTTTCGCTGCTGTAACGCTTGCGGATGTCCGAAAAAAGCATGCTCGGCGGATCGTCGCGATTGACGATCTCGTTTCCCGTAAGTCGTCCGATTTTAAGCGCGCCGTTCTCGTCCAGCCTGGGATCACCGGCGATCGCGAACAGGCACTTCATGATTCCCAGGGGAAGCGTTCTGTCGCGGAGGGGGCGATTCTGACTGCGGAGTTGCAGCGATACGTGCACGCTGTGCGGGGCGATTTTGTAGAATCGCCGGGCTGCGTGAATGAACTGGTTGAGTATCCACGGATCGGCGGTTATCGGCTTGGACAGGTTCGCCTCGATGGACAGGTTGCCCAGTGCTACCTCGAAGAAGCCGCGCCTCCGCTTTCCCGACGCCTTTTCGCGGTGATCGTCGAGATGCCCCCCAAGCTTCCAGGTAAGGATATCCAGCCCGAAGTCCCGAAAATACAGGAACCCGTCGAACAGGGGATCGCGAATGTCGTCGCCTTTCGGATCGCGGATTACCTCGTGCCCGATATTCGAGAACTCCAACTCGGCGCCGAGCGATATGTAGCCCCGGCCCATGTGGTTTCGTATGAACTGCGTCTGCCTGCGCGCGTTTTGCGGGTCGTAAATGGAATCCGCCGCCATGACGGACCACCGGATGAAATCCACGAGGTGGTCCTTCCCGAATTGGAGCTTGTCCATGCAGTTTCGGACGATCGCATCCAGCAGGTCGCCCGAGGCGTTGAGCAACTCCAGCGCAGCAAGCGAACTGATAGTCCGCTCGTAGTAATTTTCATCCTGGGGGATATGGTCGAGTTCGTACCTGAAGTCCGTCCGTATGCGTTCTTCGAACTGGTTGAAGATAACCTGGCGAATGACAAGCTCCAGGTAATTCGGCGCAAGCGCTATCGCCTCCGGATCGTCCGCGATGAGATCGAAGTCACGCAGCGGGTCGTCCATAATCGAGTGGCGAATCGCGTAATCGCTGATTCCTCCCGCTTCGAAATGCCTCCGGTACAGGTCCCGGATCGTCGAACCGCGAAGCTCTCCAACCGCCCGCCGGCCGATTGTTCCGTCCGTGTGGAGCTTCTCGCGCTGCGCTTCGTTAAGCGCCGCGTCGATCTTCTTTTGCAGGAGAATCTCCTGCTTCAGCGGATCGTGGAACGCATAGCCGAACGCATGCTCCAACTGCTTCAGGTTACCGACGAATGCGACCGCCTCGGCCGTGCCTTCCCTGGTCGTCACGCGGATGCGCTTGCGGGAGTAGTTTCGCCCCTCGTAATACCGCAAGGCCGAGAGGCATTCGCCCGGGAGCGGTCCGACCAGGTGGCCGCGAATGCGCCCGTGGGGGTCAGGAACGGCGTAGAGATACGTCCGGTCGGGGCTGACCTTCTTGTATCCGTTAAGGATGGCGCGGCGCGGGAAGAACGCCTCGGCTCCGTCCGCCTCCGACGCTTTGGACACGAGGCGCCTGCCAAGAACCGCGCGGAATACCGACGGGTTCATCAGCGTACCGTATACGAACAGGTTGAATGATTTTATCTTTGCCATTGGCGATCCGTCCTGAACGAAATTTTATCGAATTCCTTACGGAAGACCACGGGTTTATCCGTGGATGAAAGACAGCGGCGTTGCCGCTGTAAAGGTAATCGCCCCGGGCTTGTCCGGGGGAATTTATTGTACCCGCTGGTCGATGGTTGGGCAAAAGCTACAATGACGCCATGAGCGCCCGCAGACGCGACGAACCCATGAGCGTGAAATACTGGTCCTTCGCCGGGCTGATGCTCACGTACTGGTGCAACGCGCGGTGTGCGTCGTGTTATCTGCGATGCAGCCCCGGCCACGACGAACGGATGGACGCCGGGTTTGCGCTGCGTATTTGGCGCGAGCTGATAGACGCCTGCCCGCATGGCTGCAGGATTCATCTCACCGGGGGCGAGGCGTTCGGCGATTGGGGCTCCTTGATCGAACTGGCTCGCCGGGCGCAAGGGGAGCAGTTGCGTCCGTTGGAAAAAATCGAGACCAACGCCTTCTGGGCGACTGATCGGCAAATCGTTCGCCGGCGCCTGGCGGCGCTCGACGAGGCGGGAATGGTCAAGCTCGTCATATCCGCCGACCCTTACCATCAGCAATTCGTGCCGATCGCCCGTTGCCGCCTTCTGGCGAAAGAGGCGATGGAACTTCTGGGCGCGCAGCGGGTTCAGGTCCGCTGGCGGGACTGGCTGGCTGGGGGTTGCGACACCGATGCGCTGCCTGCCGACGAGCGGGAGTCGCTTTTTCTGCATTATGCCGCGAGCGGGCGTGACAGGATGACAGGCCGGGCGACCGATACGCTGGCGGGACGATTAGCTGCTCATCCCGCCGAGGCGTTCGAGGGCAGCTCCTGCCGGGACGCACTGCTGCGAAGCCGGCACGTGCACGTCGGTCCGGACGGGCTGGTCATGCCCGGCGCCTGCGCTGGGATCGTTCTTGGCAGGGCGCTCGACGAGAGCATATCCTCGATATGGCGGCGTCTGGAGAACGACTTCGATGGCAGGCCGATCGTCGGAGTGCTCTCGCGGAAAGGTCCAGCCGGTCTGCTCGACGAAGCTCAAGCCGCCGGGTTCAGGCCGTCTCCCGACGGGTACGCGAGCAAGTGCCACCTCTGCTGGAGCCTGCGAAAGTTTTTCGCGGGGTTCGCGGGGGAAAAACGTTTTACCAACGAGATCGCCCCGGTCTGGCTGTACGCGTGAAATGCCCGGGTTAGGCTCGTCCGTAGAATTCCCTATGTGACACACCATCGTCGGGAGACAGGCGGAAGTGTCTACGGGCCGCATTGACGTAAGCCCGCGATACATCATCGCTATTCTTGAATCCGGGAATTGGATACTTGGTTCCGTCGGTCCCGACCATCATGAAATGTGGATTTCGCTTATGCCCCCGGCCTTTGCCCTGCATGATTTGAATATCGAAACTGCGAAATATTTTCTTGAACACTCGAAATTTGATGATCTTAGGGGGCTTCATTAGGCTTCGGCAAGGGCGTAATCAACGCGACGTATTGGTTCCGCTTTGATACGCCTTTTGACGGTGCGCTTCGGCGGTTCGAAGGGGGTGGCATGGGCAAGTTTTGCCCAAAATTTACGAGGTGCCGGACGGCATAAATCGGACAGGGTGTCGTCCTTCATAGCCGCAAGAATGGCGTCCTCGATAAGCTCTTTCAGTAGTTCGATGGCCTTGGCAGGAGTATTGCCTGTGGCGACAATATCCAGTTCCAGACAGTGCGCCACATAGTCACCGGGATTATCCTCGTCGAGATAGATCAGGAAAACCAGGGACAAAACGCCCGAATGGACTCGTGACATCTCAGCATCTCCTCGATCTTATCCATTATATCACAGCAACCACCCGAATTGGTGTCTGTCTCTCACGTTCAATCGGGTGTTTGGCATTTTGCCTTGAACAAACCTGCTGGTGCATATTTTGGATGTTTTGTTCATGCCGTCAAGTATTTAATTCCGCCCGGTTTTCGAACGTGCGGGAGTTTCAAATCGTACGAATAATATCAGGGACACCATATGTTGCTTGACGGTCAGATGCGTACGGAGTAGGTTTTTGTCGGACTTTGAATAGCCGATGCGATCCGCCGACGGCGGCTCGCCCTGCAATTTCGGGCAAGGCGCACTTGCGAAGTTACTTGCGCAATTCAAATATCAATGACATCTTTCCGATGTGGATATTGTAGCCACACACTTCATGAGGCTCGATAGATGACGGAGCATGGATCTTCATCTTTGAATTCGAATTCGGATTCAAAAACTTCCCCCGGCGGGGGGGTAGCTTCGCTGGATACGGAACTGGGCCGTCTCGTCGTGGAGCGGAAACTCGCCACGCAGGAGGAGGTCGATGCGTGCATCGCCCGTGCGAAGGAGCTGGCTGAGGAAGAAAATCAGGAAACCCTCGCCGACGTGATGGTCGCCCGTGGCGTAGTTACCGAGCGTCAGATTGAACGGGCCAGAACGGAGATCGAGGCGTCCCGCGGGCAGCAGATACCGGGATACCAGATGCTCAAGAAGCTCGGCGCCGGGGCTATGGCGACGGTTTTCATGGCCAGGCAGATCAGCCTGGATCGGATCGTCGCGATAAAGGTTCTGCCGAGGCGTCTCAGCGAAAATACCGAATACGTCGAGCGGTTCTACAAGGAGGGCAAGGCGGCTGCGAAGCTCAACCACGCGAACATCGTCCAGGCCTTCGACGTCGGCGAAGCGGGTGGATACCACTACTTCGTAATGGAATACGTGAAGGGTCACACGCTCTACGACGAACTCGCCGGTGGGAAGGTGTTCGAAGAGGACGAGGCCCTGCGGATCATAATCCAGATCGCCCGCGCGCTCGAACACGCCCACGAGCAGGGCCTGATACACCGGGACGTCAAGCCCAAGAATATCATGATGACCCCCGAAGGCGTCGCCAAGCTTGCGGACATGGGTCTTGCCCGGGCTGCCAGAGACGAACAGACCGCCCAGGCGGAGGCGGGGCGGGCGTTCGGGACGCCGTATTACATAAGCCCGGAACAGATCCGTGGCGAAATGGACATAGACTTCCGCGCGGACATCTACTCGCTCGGCGCCACGTTGTATCACCTGGTTACCGGAAGGGTGCCGTTCGACGGTCCTACCCCGGTCGCCGTGATGCAGAAACACCTGAAAGAGGCTCTCGTCCCGCCCGATCACATAAACACGAAGCTCTCTGCCGGTCTCGGCGAGGTCGTCGAGGTGATGATGGCCAAGGATCGCTCGCGGAGATACGCCTCGACGTCGGACCTGCTGGTTGACCTCGGCGCGATCGCATCGGGCCAGTCGCCGTTGCAGGCTCGCAAGCAGATAGACCTGGGCAGCCTGGCGTCCCTGGCGCAGGAAGTCGCCGAGCCTGAGGCTGCGTTCGAGGACGTTCCCGCAAGGCCTTCGTCGCTGATCCTGGTGATTCTGGCCGCCGCCCTTGCGGTGAGTCTGATCGTGAACGTGCTCCTTGCGGTCATGCTGGCGACAAAGTAGGTCTCGCCGGGACAACGACCGGAGGAGATCGCTTGACAGGTGCACGCGGGGTTGTCTACCATCTCCCGATAAGAAGGCGCATATAAGGAGACTTGCAGCATGGGCGAGCAGAATGCTCGATTGAACGTGTCTTCCGCCGGCGATGTCACCGTCGTCGAACTGACTGACCGGAAGATCCTGGACGAGATCAATATCACGGAGATCGGGCGCCAGTTGAACGCCCTGATGCCGGAAACCGAAGTCCCGAGGATGGTTCTGGATTTCGCCAGCGTCTCTCACATGTCCTCCAGTGCCCTGGGCATGTTGATCACGCTGCACAAGCGGATTCGCGAGCGTAAGGGACAGTTGCGCCTGTGCAACATTCAACCCGCGATCTACGAAGTGTTCGTCATTACGCGCCTGAACGAGATATTCGAGATCAGCCAGTCGCGCGACGAAGCCCTGAAGAGTCTGAACTAACGGCATCGACCAGGAATCGGGCAGTCATCTTGGCAACGATGATCGTAATATCTTCCGACCTTCAGTCCGCACGGGACGCCGAACAGCGCCTTCTCGATGAGGTGGCGGACCACTCGTACAGCCAAGCGGCTACCTTCGCCATCAAGCTTGCGCTGGAAGAGGGGCTCAATAACGCCATCAGGCACGGGAACGGTTTCGACCCGAACAAGACCGTCGAGCTGGCCTACGAGGTCGATGACCTCCATACGGTGATTGTAATCAGGGACCAGGGTAGCGGGTTCAACCCCGATCGCGTGCCCGATCCTACGATGGACGAGAACCTGGAAAAACCGTGTGGGCGGGGAATAATGCTTATGCGAGCCTACATGGACGACGTTCGATTCAACGAAACCGGAAATGAAGTCCGCATGGTTAAAAACAACACCTGAGGTGCCTCATGGACGCCAGGACAAACAGGCCGATTCGGATTGACGTTTCCCATGCGGGTTCCACCATCGTCGTGCACATACACGGCTCGGCGACGATGAACTACTCCTCGCAAGTGCAGGACACGCTGGAGGATCTCGCCGCCAAACAGGTTCCGGTGATCGTTCTGGACCTCAGCGACATGGATTTCATCTGCTCGGTAGGTTTGGGCGCCATCATCACCGGGCACCTGAAGTGCCGTCACCACAATGGGCAGATTCGTCTCGTAAACCCCCAGCCGGCCGTGAGGAAACTCCTGGAAACGACGCGATTGACCAAGCTCTTCCCCATATACGACAACCTCGAAGACGCCGTCGCTTCCTGAGCGCCGTCCGGATGCGCTAACGCGGAAAATCTTGTGAAATATTCACCTTGCGGCGTTATTTCCTCGCGTTCCCTTCCGCAGAAGATATCGTTATCGCAACGGGTCTTCCGTGACTTGCGGAGCTACCCGGTGTTTTTGATGGTTTTTGGCGTTTTTGGGCGTTTTTTGCGTAAGGTTTCTTATGGATCATCACCGGATTCTGAGAATTGAAAAAATCCAGGTGCAGATAGTCGCGGTAGCTGCACTGCTGGTCGGATACTTCTTTCTCGCCCCGGCGCTATGGACGTGGGACGCCGAGGGCCCGATTACTTTCGTGCCGCTGGCTGGGTACAGCCGGCTTGTTGTTTTCGCCATATCGGTCTCTCTCATCGCTGCGGTCGCCGGTGTGCTTACCGTGAAGGTTCGCCCGCAGGGCGCGCTTCTTGCCGTACTTGTCGGCGCGGGCGGTGTAAGCCTCCATTCGCCGGAAATTCGCTCGCTGCTCTGGATGCGCCACGATTCGCTGCCGGGCCTGTTCGCGGGCTTTGCCGTGGAAACGTTTCTGCTGCTTCTGCTGCTTGTCGGTATCGAGCTTCTCGTCAGTCTCGCCAGGGGTCTTGTCAGAAAATTCAGGCACGACTGGTTATGGCGAAGCCCGCTGGACGGTATTACCGTCGCCGACAAAAATGGACTGTTTGACAGGGACGCGAATTTTTTCCTCAATCTGCCGGCATTAAGAGGCGATCGCAAGGCCCGGCGGGTACTCGTTCAGTGCGGGCTTTGCCTGATCGTAACGATGGTCGTCGCCGTCGCTGCGATGCTCTGTTTTGCCCGCTCCGCCGATCGCGGGCAGATCCTCTTCGCACTGCTGATAAGTTTCCTGCTGGCGCAATTGATCGCACACTGGGTTTTCCCGGTTCCATACAGCATCGTCGCGTGGTCCTCACCGATGCTCGTCGGAATCGGCAGTTTCTGCGTGACGGCTGCGACGCTGGCTGACGGCAGGCCCCAGGCGTGGGCGGATATCCCGATGATCGCAAGGGCGCTGCCCATAGACTGGATGACCGCGGGAGGCGGCGGGGCTTTAATGGGGTTCTGGATCAGCTCGCGCGTTCGTGAACTGCGACACATGGAAAAGAAAACAAGTTAGGAACAAGGAACAAGAAATGTCTGAAATGCGGTTAGGTGCACAATTGTATACGTGTCGGGATTTCTGCAAGACGATCGACGATATCGCCGAAACACTGCGGAAGGTCAAGGATATCGGATACCAGGCCGTGCAGGTGTCCGGATTCGGTCCGGTAGATTACCGGGAGGTCGCCAAACTGCTGGACGATGCGGGCGTCATCTGTGCATCCACGCACATAAACTGGGACGATTGTCTCAATGATATCGATGCCGTTATCGAAACGCACAAGGCCTGGAAGTGTCCGCATCCCGCGATAGGCGGCCTGTCGAACGAGTACCACAGCGAAGACGGCCTGAAAAAGTTCCTCGACGAGCTTCCGCCCATCGCGGAAAAGCTCGCAGCCGAGGGCATGGACTTTTCGTATCACAATCACGACCACGAGTTCGTAAGGATAGGCGAGAAGACCTGGCTGGAGGAGCTTTACGAAAAGGCATCCCCGGAGCACCTCAAGGCGGAAATCGATACGTATTGGATAACCGCCGGCGGCGGCGATCCCGCGGCATGGATTCGCAAACTCGCCGGACGCGAACCGCTGCTGCATCTCAAGGACATGGCCATCGTCCTCGAAGAAGGCATGCCGCCGCAACGATTCGCCGAGATAGGCGAGGGCAACCTGAATTGGCCCGCGATTATCGACGCAGCCGGAGACAGCGGCGTCGAGTGGTGCCTCATCGAGCAGGACCAGTGCTACGGGCGGGACCCGTTCGAATCGCTGGCAATCAGCTATCGCAACCTCAGCGCGATGGGATTGAAGTAGAAGCCATCCCCAAACCTCGATTTGGGCTGCAAGCGGGTCTTTTTCCGCCCGGCGGTGTCGCGGAAACTCGACGAATCGCCTTGATTCGACGTCCTTTCCGCTCCTTGCCGGATCGAAAAAATCCCGCGCTTTCGCCGGCAAAGCAGGTTTTGGGATGACTTCTAGATTTCTGACTCCGAAAAGCAGCTGATAACCCCGCGGGCAGCGACGGAACGGATTTTTGTCCGGGCCAAGGCGACAGGAGGATTGCGAGTTCGTCAAGTCGCCGAGCCCGAACAACGAATGGCTGGGCTTCATCGCGATTCATGCACAATAGTCGACACTATCCCCGCTTCGTGAATCGCTTGACCGGGGGGTTTCTGCGTCGCATAATGTCCCAAACGCATCGACGGCTGATATCGACGGCTGATATCGACGGTAGCGGCGTGGTCTCGGTATGCCGAAATGGAGCGGCGCGTGGGTTCCGCACAGCACGATCTTGATCTGGCACGCAAGGCCCTGCGGTCCGAGGGACGGGCGATCAGCGCGCTTGCCGAGAGAATCGGGGAAAGCTTCCAGGAGGCGGCGGAGGTTATCTTCCGCTGCAGTGGAAAGGTCGTCCTGACGGGGATCGGAAAGGCGGGGATCATAGGGCAGAAAATATCCGCTACCCTTGCTTCCACCGGAACCCAGAGCATTTTCCTGCACCCGGTCGAGGCGCTGCACGGCGACCTTGGACGCCTGGCGAGCGGAGACGTAGTCATCGCGCTGTCGGACAGCGGGTCCACCGAGGAGATCGTTCGCCTGATCGATCACGTCAAGGCTCGGGGCGCTTACCTGATAGCGGTTACCGGGACGGAGGAAAGTCCGCTCGGGGCGCATTGCGATAAGGCTATCTGCTACGGAAGGGTGGAAGAGGCCTGCCCGCTCGGTTTGGCGCCGACGGTTTCCACTTCGTGCATGTTGGCGCTGGGTGACGCGCTGGCGCTGACGGTTATGGAAATGAGGAACTTCACCCCGGAAGACTTCGCCGTTTTTCATCCTGCCGGGGCGCTGGGAAGGAAACTCCTGACGGTGGAAGAGGCAATGACGTTTCGCAGCGGAGAACGTCTCAGTGTAGCCGGTGACAAACTATCGCTGGGCGATGCGCTCGGGCAGGCGGAGAAGGTTGAACGCCGCACCGGCGCGATGCTCCTGGTGGACCGGGAGGGCAGGCTGACGGGGATTCTTACCGATGCCGACCTTCGCCGCGCGATGGTCAGGCGCGGGGGTGAAAAAATCACGGAATGTCCCGTCGGCGAGTTCATGACGCCCGATCCCAAGCACGTCCACGCCGGGGATCTCGCCAGCGAGGCGCTTGCGATTTTGCACCAATATCGGATAGACGAATTACCGGTGGTGGATGGCGACCATCGTCCCGTGGGGGTCATCGACGTGCAGGACCTGCTGGGAATCAAGACATGCCAACCTTCGAGCGGACGATAAGCCATGCCTGAAACGGATGTTACCGGAATCGACCTTCTGATCCTGGACGTCGACGGAGTGTTGACCGACGGCAGGGTTATTCTCAGCCCCACGGGTGAAGAAACAAAGAGCTTCCACGTGCACGACGGGGCGGGAATGAAGTACTGGAAGCGTTCGGGGAAGAAGCTCGCGATTGTCACCGGTCGGTCTTCACCGGCAGTTCAGCTTCGGGCGGAGGAACTGGACGTGGACGTGGTGCGTCTGAATGTTAAGGACAAACTGCCTGTCGTCAAGGAAGTGATATCTTCGCTGTCGACGACGGCCGAGCGCACTGCCGCCATCGGGGACGACCTGACGGACCTGCCGGTGCTTCGGCACGTCGCTTTCGGCGCCGTCGTCGCGGACGCCACCGAGGAGGTCAGGCAGGTGGCGGATTACATAGCGCAAAAACCCGGTGGCGCCGGTGCGGTCCGGGAAATAATCGAACTGCTGCTGAAAAAGGCCGGCCTGTGGGAAAATATCCTTGCGCGGTATCTTCCCCGGAACTGAAGGTCAGTAACCGATATGAAACGACGAGCCATTCTCTGGGTAGGAACGTTCCTGATGCTGCTGGTGGCGTTCGGGTTGTACTACCTGATTACGTACAGCGCGGGTGACGTCGCGGAGAAAATCTACATCGAGCAGGCCGCACCGTTCCAGGAGACCGGAAATCCATCTGAAGGTCCGTCTCTGAACGAAGGTAAAGGCGTCGAGTTCAAGAACTGGGATAGTAAATCCGGGCGGTTGGAAGGCGTTTACCGATTCGACGAATGGCGCAAGCAGGACGACGGGACATACGCGGCGCGCGGCGTGGACATACGTTTGTATCATCGCGACGGACAGACGACGCGAATCGTATCGGAGAGAGGAATTGTCGTCGCGGAGCGCCTTGCGAGCGGAATGAACCTGCGTCGGGGGATGCTTGCGGGGAACGTGAGCATCGTCTTCGACAAGGCCGCCGGAACCACGCGATCACCCGCGGAAACCAGGCCGCAAGACCTCGTCCGTATCTACGTGGACGATATCAATTTCGACAACGACCTGCTCATGTTGAATACGGACAGCCGGGTTGTGGTCTATTCCGACGAGGCCGATATCCTCGGCAAGGGTCTGAAGATCAGTTGGAACGAAGCTCCGCGCGAACTTCGCCTGCTCAGGATCGATCAAGGCCAGGTGATGACGATCTACAAAGTGCCCGAAGGTCTCGGCCTGAATCTTCCGGGCACCGGCGAAGGTGGCGAAGGCGGCGGAGGGCTTGTGACGACGCAGGTCTCCGGGCCGGATACGCAACAGGTTGCGACGAGTTCGCCGACGACTCGAATTGCACCGACGAGCAGTCCGGTGGCGACATCCGTCGCGATAGCATCGCGCACCGCGTCACGGGCGGTCGACGAATCCCCAGCCAGCAGGCCCGCCAGGTCCAAACAGAGGAATATTTACCGCGCTACCTTCCATGGCGGCGACGGGACGGTCAATGTGGATCGCGGATCGAACTACGTGCGCGGCGCTGAAACGCTGTCGCTGACTTTCCAGTGGGCGCGTGGAAACAGGGATTTCATGAGTCCCGGTCCGGCAAGCAGACCGGCGCCGGCGTCCCGGCCGAGCGAAGAATCCCAGCCCGAGGAAGTGCCCGAGTTCGATCCCGGCAAGCCCCCGCAACGAACCCCCGACTCGCAGCGGGAACCGAAGTCGGACCCCCTGGTGATTACCTGGCGCGGGCCACTGGAAATCCGCCCGGTGGGTCGCACCGAAACGCCCTCCAAGCGCGCCTACTCACTCGAAGGTAAGGGAAAGCGGATAGTCCTGACGGCGCCGCAGGTTATCGCGGTGTGCAAGGAATTCCGGTTCGAAAGTCCCAGCCGGGTCGGACACCTGATCGGCTCGCGCGAGCAGCGTGCCTGGCTGATGCTCTCTGGCGGGGAAGAGGTGGAGAGCGAAACGATCCGATTCGACGGCCCGAAAAACCGGGTCGACCTGGTCGGACCCGGCAGGATTACGAGACACGATGAAAAGGTGGCCATCGAATTACCGCTTCGTATGCTGGCGGAGGACAGAAAGATCGAAGGCGACGCGCCGGCTGATTTCATCGAGTGGACCGGGTCCGTCGAGGCGACTTTAGGGAAACAGGAGGTGCTGCAGGAAGACGGAACCAGTGCGATCCGCCAGACGATCAGGGAGGCTGTCTTCCGCGAAGGCGTTCGCCTCCGGCAGGTAAGGACGGGCGATTTTATCGAGGCGGACAATCTGCACGTGTGGATGACGCTTACCGATGACGGTACTAGCTTCCCGCAGCGTGGAATCGCTACCGGCAATGTCAAGGCCCGCCAGGAAACGGCGAACATCCGCGCGGAGAAAGTGACCATCGAGTTCGACGAAGTGGAAGAATCGCGCGAGGACGGGAAAAGCCGTCTTCGCGTGGCGCCGATTTCGATTATCGCCGAGACGAACGTCGCCATTCGCGACAAGCGGGGAGAGCAGGTGTTGATGGTGGCCGCCGACCGGGTCGATAGCGACCTGATTCGGCGCAGCGCTATACTTACAGGCTCGCCCGCGCGGATCGGACAGGGTCCAAACCGGATTTCCGGCGACGAGATACATATCAGCCAGAACGCCGAGGCCGCCGTCGTCGTCGGCGCCGGAACGCTGGAGTTCGAGAGCAAGCGCGATCTCAACGGGCGAGAGCTTGGCAGCCCGCGAAAGATTACCGTTACCTGGGACAAGCAGATGCGATATTTCGGCAAGCGCAACATGGCGATGATCGACGGTAACGTCAAGCTTCGCAGCGCCTCGGACGAGATGACCTGCCGGACGATGCGCCTCATGTTCGACAAGGCCGCTCCCAAAGCATCCGCCACCATGCCCGCTACGCAACCCGCCGAAAAGCGTCCACCGGTGAGGCTGGGGATCGGTATCGAGCAATACAGCCGTCGTCGCGTGACCATGATGATCGCCGAGAAGGACGTGAAGCTCTCCACCGTGCGAATGGACGAAAAGAATCGTCGCCTC